>JAQGHD010000003.1 GCA_028288965.1 Candidatus Saccharimonadota bacterium
GAAGAAGTTGAAATCGTTGGTATCCGTGATACTCGTAAATCAGTGGTAACCGGTGTTGAAATGTTTAAGAAGAACTTGGATCAAGGTCAAGCCGGTGACAATGTAGGTATTTTGCTGCGAGGCATTGAGCGCGACGACATTGAGCGCGGTCAAGTACTCTGCAAACCAGGTACCATCACCCCGCACACCGAATTTGACGCTGAAGTTTACATCCTAACTAAGGATGAAGGTGGCCGACACACTCCATTCTTCAAAGGTTACAAGCCACAGTTCTACTTCCGTACTACGGACGTAACTGGTGAGGTGGAATTGCCAGCTGACAAAGAAATGGTCATGCCAGGCGACACCGTAACTTTCAAGGTTAAGCTATTGGCACCTATCGCCATGGAGCAAGGACTGCGCTTTGCTATTCGCGAAGGTGGCCGCACCGTAGGCGCTGGAGTTGTTACCAAGATTAGCAAATAGTAGTCACCCGACTACCGAGAAGCCGTAAAAGAGCGCTCCAAATCAGGGCGCTCTTTTCATTTGTTAGCTTCTATTAGACAATATGGATATGATTGAGGCTCTGAGTGGCAGTAAGTTAGAGGAAGCTGCCTACAAAATTGCCGTCGTTTTGCAATCCGCTATGCTTCATACATAAGTCAACTCGTTATCGATCTACCGACGCCTTTTGAAATTAGTCAGTTAATTGCTACCCATAACCAATAATTGGAAGATCCATTATTTATGGTATTATAAGTAACGTCAATTAATTGTGATGACTAAAAGTCGTTGCGATGCGTTCTCTAGGGCGCCGCAAAGATGTTACATCACTCGTAAAAAGGATGTATTTATGGCTGAAGCCAAAAAAGCCCCAGTTAAAACCGATGGTAAGCAGCGGATTCGAATTCGCCTTAAGGCATATGACCATAAGGTGATCGATCAGTCCGCCAAGCAAATTGTCGACACCGCACTGCGCACCGGCGCTACCATTGCCGGACCGATCCCATTACCTACACGTCGTAGTACCTACACGGTTATCAAAAGCCCCCATGTCTACAAAAAAGGTCGGGAGCAATTTGAAATGCGTGTTCACAAGCGCCTTATTGACGTACTTGATCCCACCCCCAAGACTATTGATAGCCTCATGAACCTGAGTCTGCCCGCCGGCTGTGACGCCGAAATCAAAATGTAGCTAGTTTTCCAAAACTGCTAGGTCAGGCGAGGTTAGGCTGGCGGTCACTTCCGTTAGAGTATGGCCAACGGGTGGAATAAGGCGACGCTGCAGAGCATTGCCCCGGGAGTAAAAGGCTGTTCCTGCCGGGATGATGGTGGTATCTAAATTAAGTCCCGTTTGCTGATTCACGGCTTCATCCAGCCATAATAAATCTTCGTCACCTTCTCTTTGGTGTCGATGTGGGTTAATAGCTATGTGCCTGTCAGCGCCCAAGGAATAAGTAAACAATTGTTTGCCAGTATAGCCTTCCAATACACCGTGGGCTACCTCAATATCAAATAAGCTGGCTAGCTTAATGCCTCTTTGGGGCAGCGTTTGCTCAAAAGCCCTGAGATCATAATCAACACGCCACGGGTCACTATGCAGGCCTTCCGGAATTTGACTCCGCCTCACAGCAAAATGCTTAAGCCCCACGGCCGCCAAACCCACTTTGCGAATAGCCGCAAATTGTACGGGTATAAACTCAGTTTGCGCTTGGCGCCATCCATTATAATTTTGTGCCAATCCAAGCCACTCCAGAGCATCGGTCCGATCCATGCGATTTACTCGCAAATCATGTGGCGATTCTCTATCAATAGCAGCGAGGGAGGAAAAGTACTCACCTAAGACCACAGGTGCCTCAATTTTAGTACGCTCTCTTGACATAATATAATTATTATACCATGGTAAGTGATATTATGCAATTACAGCTTGTGCTTTATTGCCATTTTACTTACAGTTAAGTCATGGCAGAAAAATCAAAAGATAAAGAGTTAGACAGCGTCTATGTGCTGAAGATTATTTTATTTCTGATATTGGGATCTTTATGGGTAAAGTTGAATCATGGTGATAATTTACAGATACCTGTTCCGGTAGGATTTATATTTGGACTATTGTTAGCCACACACGAGCATTTTCAGATAGATAGAAAAATTGAGTTTGCGGTACTAATTGTGGCCATGTTTATGGGCTTTTGGTTACCACTGGGCATTTACATCGGCCTCTAATATATTGCTATTAAGCCATAAGTATGGTATAGTAAGTTACTTATGAAGCCTAATTTTAGGACTGAGCCGACGCCAGAAGAACAACAGATGCCCTTTGCATCTGACCTGCTGCCGTTGTATCGGAACATTGGGTCGATTGCGGGAGAATATACTTTAAACTATCCGGCCAGCATTCAGTCTACCGTGGAGCGTATTTTTGAGGACAGCGCCGATTATCAACCAGGTGGCAAGTATTTTGATGTACTACAAAAGGCCTTGAGTGATACGACACCGGGGTTTGAAGAGTGTCTAAACGCTGGACTGACTATCGGTAGCGACATAGCTAAATCCAAAAACAAAACTCGAGACAAGATGCTAGGTTTTTTAAATGCCTGTTTCCAAATAGATCGCTTAAAGCTGGGGTTGCATGGATTTGAAAGTTCATCAGAGAACGAAAATTTTATTCTGTATTACCTGCGCTTAGCGTTTGTTGAGACCGTAAAGCCCACCAAGCTTTCTATTACCACGGCCGAGGTGCTCGACCACGACCTTCAGGCTTTGGCGCAAGCCGATCCAAGTTTTGGCTGGTTCATACCTAAAGCCACGTTAATAACCCAAGAGATTGGTAACCGCGTAACGGTACACGAAGAGTTTGGCACAAACTTAGCAATGGTAACTAGTAACATGGACCTAGAGGCTTACGGTGGGTTACAACAATTCGAAGAAGATGTAGACACACTTTTTAGTAGAATCGGGAAAGAGAAAAAATATGGTGTAAAGCCAGCGTATATGCCGGCGGCGGCGGGTGGCTCATGGGTATTTTACGATGGTTATGAATTTTATCAGGATATGCTTTTACCCAATCGAAAGGACGTGGAGAGTCCTTTTATGGCGGTTGTATTTCATAGTCCAAAAACAGAATTCGAGAGTTTAGAATTAGAACTCGAGCGTTTGGACTTTGGTAATGGAGGGGCTCTCGCTAGGGTCGGTGGCGCCTTGAATGCCATAAACCCCGACACTGTTTTCTACATTGATACCAACGGACAAATCTTTTTAGATGCCGCTCGGCTTTTTCCGCTTAACAATGAACTAGCTGAGTCACCTAAACTTTATGCAGCACTGGCTGCCGAACTCTATGCAAACTTACACGATCTTACAGTCCCAATTGGCGAGGTAGAATCTCGGGGTGCTAAAAGTGTGGCGACTATGAGCGACTCTGAAAAGAAAAAATATGACCCTATACTTGATCTGCTTGTGCCTCGGCTAAAGAGAGTAAAAGGCGAGCATGATGAGGCTGCTGAAAATGATACTCACCGAACGGTCCGTGAGCATAACGTAACCTACTTTCCACGTAGACTGCCAGCTGGATGCAAACCATCCCCCCAAGCTCTTGAGCTAGCCCGAAAACATAGTATGCCCCTAGGACCACATGAAACTTTTGTCCGAGCCCACAAGCGCGGAACGGGCAATCCAGTACGAGGCCATAAAATCTCATAGTAGTATATACAACGCATTGACAGATGAGGAGCTTTTCTGTTACTCTGTTATGGTATCTAAAGATTCAGGTTCATGGTTCGTTGGCAGGTCTACACTCCTAACAGAGGTAGAAACCACCAAAAGCCATGCGTTTTTATGTCTGACTTTTTGAACATAAGTCTTAAGAGGAGTTAATGAAAGCTTTACTTACCCGCAAAATCGGTATGACTAGCGCCATCAGTGAGGATGGTACGGTAGCTGCTATTACCTTGCTTTCAGCCTCTCCCAATACTATTACCCAGATTAAGAACACCGAGACCGATGGCTACACCGGCGTCCAAATTGGCGCAGAGCCGGCCAAGAAGCTCGGTAAAGCACTGGCTGGCCATTTTAAGCAGGCCAAGGTTCAACCAAAGATTGTGCGCGAAATCCGAGTAGACGAACTAACTGAAGACCTCGCTGTTGGAAATCAATTAACCGCCGAGGTCTTTTCTATTGGCGATAGCGTCCAAGCCACTGGCATTAGCAAGGGTAAGGGTTGGGCTGGCACCATCAAGCGTCATAACTTCCACCGTGGTCGCAAGACCCATGGTGGCCGCAGTTATCGTCGCCCTGGATCAATTGGATCAATGTATCCACAGCACATTTTCAAAGGCAAAAAAATGGCTGGGCAGATGGGCCATGAACAAGTTACCGTTAAGAACCTTAAAATCGCACTCGTCGACCCAGAACAAAATGTTATCGGTGTTTTTGGTGCCGTACCTGGTCCGCGCAAAGGCGTGGTCTTAATTAGGGAGAACAAGTAATGGCTGTTCCTACTTATACCAAGTCTGGCACCAAAGCTACCGTTGAGGCTAAACTCCACAAGGACGTCTTTGGTTTGAGCGTTGAAAATCACAGCCTGCTCAAACAAGCCTACGACACTTACCTAGCTAATGGCCGTCTTAGCCTGGCTCGCACCAAAACTCGTGGTGAAGTACGGGGGGGTGGCAAGAAACCTTGGAAGCAAAAAGGCACTGGCCGAGCTCGTTTTGGATCTTCTCGCGTTCCCATTTGGCGCGGTGGCGGTATCACCTTTGGCCCCACCGGTGAGGAAAACTACACTAAGAAACTGCCTGTTGGTGCTAAGCGCCAAGCCTTGCGCCAAGCTCTGAGCTTGAGCGCCAAAGATGGCCATGTAAAAGTTATAGAAGCCTATGAGAACAAAGAAGCCAAAGTTAGTGTAACCACCAAACTGCTGGGGAAAATTGAAGCCAAGGGCCGCATTTTGCTGGTTGTGAGTGAAAAAGATCTGTTGATTGAGCGAGCTACTCGTAACATTCCCAAACTCAAAGTTATCCAAGCTAAATATCTAAACGTATTCGACATTTTAAACGCCGACAGCATCGTTGTGACCAAGCCGGCTCTAGAAACAGTCCACACGTGGCTAGGAGACAAGGCATGAATATGTTAGCCCTCCTACCCCGCATGAGTGAAAAGGCTTACGCTACCAGCCAAGCGCTACGTACCTACGTCTTTGAAGTTCCGGCTAGTGCTAACAAGTTAAGCGTTATGGCCGCTGTAGAGAAGCAGTTTAGTGTTAAGACCATTAAAGTTACCGTGATTACTGTTAAGGGTAAGGTTAAGCAAACCTACCGCAAGGGACGTCGTCCTGTGAGCGGCCGCCGCGCTAGCGTTAAGAAAGCCTGTGTAACCTTAGCCGAAGGTCAGAGTATTCCTATTTTTGCAGCCGTAGAAGAAGCTGAAGAAAAGAGCGAGAAAGCCGCCGAGGCCGTAGAGAAAGCCCGCGTCAAAGCCGAGAAGAAGGAGAAGAAGTAATGGCTCTAAAAACTTACAATCCAACGACTCCCGGCCGACGTGGTATGACCAGTCAAGATAACTCACAGATTACCACCAAGAAACCAATGCGCTCGCTACTAACCGTTAAGAAAAAACACAGTGGCCGTAACAATCAAGGCCGGATTACCGTTCGCCACCACGGTGGTGGTGTGCGTCAGTTTTACCGAGTTGTTAACTTCAACCTACCAGAAGGCACCAAGGCTACCATTGAGCATATCGAATATGATCCTAATCGCAGCGCTCGCATTGCCCGTATTCAAGCAGAAGACGGCAGCTACCACTACATTTTGGCCGCCCAGGGAATGCGTCAGGGCCAAAAGATAGTCAGCGGCAAAGAAGCACCTATCGAAACCGGCAACCGCCTCATGTTGAAAGATATTCCAGTGGGTAGTACTATTCACGCCATTGAACTTACACCTGGCCGCGGCGCCCAAATGGTCCGGAGCGCTGGCAACAGTGCCCAGTTAGTCGCAAAAGAAGGTGAGTACGCGCAGGTACGTTTGCCAAGTGGCGAAGTCCGGATGATTAAGCTTGAATGTACAGCCAGTCTTGGCAGCCTTAGCAACGAACAGCACCAAAACATCAAGTGGGGTAAGGCCGGCCGTAACCGCAAGCGCGGTATCCGACCAAGTGTTCGTGGAGTAGTCATGAACGCAGCTGATCACCCACACGGTGGTGGAGATGGTGGCCGACACGGTATTGGCGGCGGCAAGAACCACGGTGCGGCGCCTAAGACACCTTGGGGCCAGAAAACTCTGGGTTACAAGACCCGTCGCCGCAAGAGCACCACCAAGTTTATTATTAGAACCCGTCATCAGGCGAAGAGGAAGTAATTATGAGTAGATCACTGAAAAAAGGACCGTTTATTGATCCCAAGCTTGCCAAGAAGGTAAATGCCCTGGGTTCGGATGACCGGACCATTATCAAAACCTGGGCTCGGGCTAGTGCTATTCCTCCGGAGTTTGTTGGCCGTACTATTGCAGTACATAACGGCAAAGTCCACATACCAGTTTTTGTAACTGAAAACATGGTTGGCCACAAGCTCGGTGAGTTTTCACCCACCCGTAAGTTCCGCTCACATGGCGGTAAGATGGCAAAGGGTTAAAATTATGGCTGTACAAGCATTAGCTAAAGGCGTCCAAATGAGCCCTCGCAAAGTCAGCGTAGTAGCTAGTTTGGTACGTGGCCGTAGTGTGGCAGATGCTTTAACCATACTTCAGCACACGCCTCGCCGCTCAGCCATACCGGTTCGTAAGGTTATTGAAAGTGCCCGAGCTAATGCCGATCACAACCATAACTACAAAGTAGATACATTGACCATTACCGAAATCACTGTCACGCCAGGACCACGCACTAAGCGCCAGCGCCCCGCCGCTCATGGCCGCGCATTACCATTTCAGTTAAAGACCTCGCACATTCGCGTAACCGTAGATGGCGAAAAGCGTCAGCCCAAGAAACCCACCGCAAAAGCAGCTAAAGAGGAGGCCAAATAATGGGTCAAAAAGTAAATCCTATTAGTTATAGGCTTCAGGTCAACAAAGACTGGCGCAGCAAGTGGTTCGCCAACAAGCGCGAATACGCTACATACCTAAAAGACGATTTGGCCGTGCGTCGTTTGATTCAGACCAAGCTCGGTTCCAGGGCAGCTATTAATAAAGTAGACATCGAGCGCTCACCAAACCTGGTAACCGTCACCATCAGTACCGCGAAGGCTGGTGTAGTCATTGGTCGCGGTGGTACTGGTGCTCAAGAATTAAAGTCCGCTATAGAGAAAATATACGGCGTTCCGTCTCGAGTAAATATCGAAGAAGTAAAAAAACCCGAACTTCAAGCAAAGCTGGTTGCCGAAAATATTGCCCACCAGTTAGAGCGTCGTATTTCCTTCCGCCGAGCCATTAAATCCACCTCTGCGGCCACCATGCGAGCCGGTGCTTTAGGCGTTCGCATTCAAGTTGCTGGCCGATTGAATGGTGCGGAAATGTCTCGCCGCGAAAAAGAGGTAGCAGGTTCTGTTCCGCTACACACGTTACGAGCTGATATTGATTACGCCCAAGTACATGCTAAGACCAATGCCGGAATCATCGGCGTAAAGGTTTGGATCTATAAGGGGGAGGTTGCGTAATGTTGCTTCCTAACCGTACAAAGTACCGCAAGGTACGTAAGGGCAAGATCCGTGGCGTAGCTACCAGCGGTCAACACATTGCCTACGGTGAGTTTGCCTTGCAGGCTCAAGGTCACGACCGCATTACCAGTCGCCAAATTGAGGCTGCTCGTCAAGCTATGACCCGTTACGTAAAACGCGGTGGCAAAATTTGGATTCGTATTTTTCCACACACGCCCGTCACTCGTAAACCCCAGGATGTAAAAATGGGTAGCGGTAAAGGTAATCCTGAATTCTTTGTGGCTAAGGTTAAGCCGGGCACCATTTTGTTTGAAATGCAGGGAGTTAGCGAAGAAACCGCCCGAGAAGCAATGCGTCTGGCAGCCCACAAGTTGCCAGTGAAAACTAAGTTTTTGGTGAGGGAGGGGTGAATATCATGAAGATAGCTGAAATTCGTAAACTCTCTACCGTCGAACTTACTTCCGAAAGCAGCAAGGTGCGTGATGAAATTATCGAACTGCGCCGACGGCTACACACCGGCGAGACCACCAATGTTCGCCTTATTCGCAACAAGCGTAAAGATTTAGCCCGCATGTTAACCGTACTCAGTGAACAATTTTCTAAGGAGGCCCAGTAATGGCACGCACAATAACCGGCATAGTTTCGAGCAACAAGACTGAAAAAACCATTGTTGTTACTGTCAGCAGCCGCAAAACTCACCCCCTATATAAAAAGCAGTATTCAGCCAGCAAGAAGTTTATGGCGCACGATGAAAAGAACGAAGCCCAGATTGGCGACAAAGTAGTCATCGTAGAAACTCGTCCATTAAGTGCTCGTAAACGTTATGCCCTGCAAAACATTATTGAAAAAGCCGCTATCCGCTTTGAACAAACCCCAGCCGTGTTACTAAAAGAAGAAGCTGAGGCCAAAGCCGAGAAGCATGTTCGCGAAGAAAAGTCAGAAGAAGCCGAAGCCCCGGTAGCAGCTCCCAAGGCTCGAGCCCGCAAAGCAAGCAAGACCGCCGATAAGGAAGAAGAATAATGATCCAACAAGAATCACGACTAGTCATAACTGATAACAGCGGCGCCAAAGAGGTGCTGGTTATTCGCGTACTCGGTGGTACCCGGCGGCGTTATGCTGGTGTTGGTGATGTGGTGGTGGTAACTGTCAAAGACGCTAACCCTAATGGTGCAGTTAAAAAGAAATCTGTGGTTCGCGCCGTAGTGGTGCGTACCCGTCAGCCAATTCGCCGTAAAGACGGCAGTAGTATTCGCTTTGATGACAACGCTGCCGTAATAATCGGCGATGACAAACAACCCCGCGGTACTCGCATTTTTGGTCCTGTTCCTCGTGAGCTGCGCGATCTCGGCTACGCTCGCATTATTTCACTCGCTCCGGAGGTCCTGTAATGATATACAAGATTCGTCTACAAAAAGGCGATACCGTAATGGTCCGCGCCGGCAAAGAAAAGGGCAAGACCGGTAAGGTTTTATCTACCCATCCCGCACTAAATAAAGTGACGGTAGAAGGTATCAACATTGTGAAGCGTCACCAAAAGCCAAATCGTCAGTACCCCCAAGGCGGCATTATTGAGCAGACCAAACCGATTTGGGTCAGCAAAGTTGGACTGGTTGAACCGACCAGCAAAAAGCTCAGCCGAATTGGCTACAAGCTCGATAAGGATGGTAAGAAAACTCGTGTATTTAAGAAAAGCGGAAAGGAGATCAAGTAATGGCTGAATCAACCACCAAAGCACCAGCTAAAAACAAGGCTCCTGCTTCATTAGCCCCTCGTTTGAGTACGCTTTATAAAACCGAGGCTCGCGCAGCCCTACAAAAAGAGTTGGGCCTTAAGAATATTCATGAAGCGCCGCGCCTGACCAAGATTGTTGTCAACGTCGGACTTGGCCGGGCTAAGGATGACAAAAAATACATGGAAGTGGCTACCAACACCGTAGCTAAAGTAACTGGGCAGCAGCCAGTACAAACCACTGCCAAGAAATCTATTGCCAGCTTTAAGCTGCGGGAAGGCAACAAGATTGGCCTGAAAGTAACACTCAGAGGCGACCGTATGTACGAATTTACAGACCGTCTGATCAGCTTGGTTCTGCCTCGCCTGCGTGACTTCCATGGTGTCAGCGCCAAAGCGTTTGATAAGTCAGGTAATTACAGCCTGGGGTTAAATGATCAATC
>JAQGHD010000017.1 GCA_028288965.1 Candidatus Saccharimonadota bacterium
CTATACCTTTGCCGCCGCCCAAGTTGACAACTGCAATCCTAGCGCTAGTATCTCGGCTAATTGTCAAACAAACTTGCCGCGAGTTCAGGCCACTCCAGCAACCCTTCAAACGGGGCTGCAGATTGCCTTTGGCTCGATCGCCGCAGTGGCAGTGTTGATTATTGTGATTGCTGGCCTGCAGCTAATTGTTGCCCAGGGCGAACCGCAAAGTATTTCCAAAGCTCGCCAAACCATTATTTATGCCGTTGTAGGATTAGCTATTGCCCTGTTTGCCGAAGCTGCCGTAACGCTGCTGATTGGAAAATTATGAGACGACTAATAACGGCTTTTTTGAGTGTCTTAGTGTTGAGCGTGCTGGGGCTGGGGGTGGGCCAGCGAGTCTGGGCCGTAGATGTGCTTACCGAATGTAGTAACCCACACATTTCAAACTCTACTGTTTGCCAGGATAAACAAAACGCCAATTCCCAAGGCAACCCCATCTATGGCCGAAACGGAGTTCTCACCAAGGCGATAAACATCATTGCCTTTATAGTGGGCATCATTGCCATACTGGTGATTATTATCTCGGGGTTACGTTTCGTGCTGGGGCAAGGCGATCCCAACACTATTTCGGGAGCGCAGCGAGCCCTGATATACTCGCTAGTAGGTCTGGCTATCGCTGCCATGGCGCGCACCATTGTTGCTTTAGTACTCGATAAGTTATAGAAGGATATTATGAATAAATTACGATTATTACTTACCAGTTGCCTGGTGCTCATAAGTAGCCTGGTGGTTATTAATGCCCTCGGCACCACGCCGGCCTCGGCGCTCTTTGACCGCGCCAAAGATGATGCTTGCGCTGGCATTCAAGCGACCAGTGGTGGCACCTGTAACACTTCTGGCGCCAATACAACCGTTAATCACGCCCTCAGCACCGTTATAAACATTCTTTCTATGGTAGTTGGTGTGGCAGCGGTTATTACCATTATACTTTCCGGCCTGCGCTACGTAACCTCACAGGGCGATCCCAATACCGTCAGTACTGCCCAGCGCAGTGCAATTTATGCCTTGGTTGGACTGGTGATTGTGTCGGCGGCTCAAGTACTGGTGCGTTTTGTGCTGAAAAAGGTAAAATAGTATAACGAACGCGCTTTTTATGCTATAAATAAACAAGATATAAGAAAGGAAACTAAGAAAAATGCTCAAGAAATTAAAAATGCTAATTACGGCCGCTTTTGCTACGGCTCTGTTTACGTTACCGCTGGCCGTTCCTCAGATGGTTGGCGCCCAGTGTCTCGGCAACGATACTTCTATAGACACCAACTTGCAATGTGGTGCTTGTCTGAATACCTCCGATTCAACCTGTAACGGCGCCCCGGATCCCACCACTCGCGTGAATCACATTCTAACGGTGATCATTAATGTGTTTTCGCTCATCGTCGGGGTAGTCTCGGTCATCTTTGTGATTATTGGTGGACTTAAATACATCACCAGCAGTGGTGATGCCGGTAATGTCAGTAGCGCCCAAAAAACAATTATCTATGCCCTTGTTGGCTTAGTGGTCGTGGCCCTGGCGCAGATTATTGTCCGCTTTGTCCTCGCCAAAGCCACTGGTGCTTAAAGTTAGTGTCTTGAAGTAGAGCCTATTATGGTTATACAATGAGACCATAAGAGGCGATTGATGCTATGTTTACAAAATTACGAATACTCCTAACCACTATCTTGACTGCCAGCGCAGTGCTTTTTCCCGTCCTCGTACCGGCAACCGTTGCTGCTCAGAACATTGAGGGGAATCTTTGTGCCGGCGTAAACCTAAATGTGAATGACACCAATTGTGACCCCAGTGCTGATACGGCCGCCATGAATAAGATCAATGGGATACTGCATTCCATTATCAACATCTTCTCCCTGGTAGTTGGGGTGGTTTCGGTCATCATGATCATTATTGGTGGACTTAAATACATCACCAGCAGTGGTGATGCCGGTAATGTCAGTAGCGCCCAAAAAACAATTATCTATGCCCTTGTTGGTCTGGTAATTGTCGCCTTGGCCCAGGTGATTGTCCGCTTTGTTCTGGCCAAAGCCACCCAAGCCTAAAATTTTTGTTATAGATAAAAAATCCGCCCCCTAGTAGGAGCGGTTTTTTTAAAGTAACCTTAGTCTTTATAAGATCTGGATTTTCTTGACTGTATCTTGCTTAAGCTTGTTAAAGCTAATAGTTAGCACGCCGTCTTTAAGCACAGCTTCGATCTCATCTTCTTTAACGGGTACAGGTAGAGTAATGCTGCGTGAGAATTCACCCCAGTAACATTCTTGTACGAAGTAATTCTCGACATCTTCCTCACCGGCCGATAGTGTGCCGCGAATACTGAGCGTGTTATCGGAAATACTTACATCTAAATCATTCTTGTTAACGCCAGCTGTGCGGGCCTTAACAACTAATTTTTCCTTGGTTTCATAGACATCTACGGCCAGTTGACCTGGCACAACTTCTTCTTCGTCCCACTCATCATCAGCTGCCGCATTGTCAGCCGGAGCTGCTTGAGTTGGTCCCTGATCTTCAGCATCGCTACCTAGATCGTCATCACCTAAGAAGGCAGCAGTTAATTCGTCTTCCATCAACAGATCGTCGTCGCGATTCGCGCGTCGCGCCATAGTTACCCTCCACGAGGTTAATGAGACAAGCCTTTCAAATGAATCGCTTGCTCCGGCTACTCTTTTCTCTTTGTAAAATCAAACTGTTTACGTTTGCATTTTTGTGTTGATAGCAGTATAGCTTAGTTGGTAAATGGCGTGCAACCGCCCGAAGGGTTATTTACAACGGTAGTTATCACAACATGTCACTGCTTCAACGATTTTTCCAGCTTATAGCCCCCCACCGCTGTCTCTTGTGCAATACAGAAGGTTCACTCCTGTGTGACATCTGTAAGCTTGAGGCTTGCCCGGCTGTGCCCGATCGTTGTTACCGTTGCTACAGAATTAGTCCAAGCAGTGCCGTGTGTGCCAGCTGCCGCAGAACCAGCTCCTTGACCCACGTATGGGTGGCTACAGAGTACGAGCAGACGGCCAAGCGCTTGCTCTACCTTTTTAAGTTTGAACGCGCTCAAGATGCCGCTGGGTTTATTGTTCCCTACCTGAGTGACGCGCTGCCATATCTAGAAAAGCCGACACTGGTGGCGCATGTGCCATCTGCCTCTAGTCGAGTTCGCCAGCGCGGCTATGACCATGCCAGATTGCTGGCTAAACATTTGGCCCGCGACCAAGGGCTGTGGCACCGAACGCTTTTAACTCGGGTGGATCAAACCAGGCAAGTAGGGGCTAAGCGTTCGGTTCGGCTCAAGCAATTGGCCCAATCATTTCGACCGCTCAAACCAGAAGTTATTAAAGGTGCCCGGATTTTGTTAGTAGATGATGTGGTTACCACGGGCGGCACTCTGGAAGCAGCTGCCAGTATCCTCAAACAAGCTGGTGCCCGACGTGTAGACGCTATTGTTTTTGCTGCTAAGCAATAATCGAATTATGGCGGAGGGGGTGGGATTCGAACCCACGGACCCTTGCGGGTCATCTGTTTTCAAGACAGACGCACTAGACCAGCTATGCGACCCCTCCAAACTCTGCGAAGCGCCTCAGATGTTTAGGGTTACTTGTCCCAACCATCTTAAAGTATTTTGCTATATCAGCAAATCTTTCCAGCGCGACACTTCTATTATTTCTCATTGTTGGGCTGAATCCTAAATTAATAGATATGTAGTACAATAACTCCGTTGCGGAGAGGTACCCAAGAGGCTGAAGGGGTCGGTTTGCTAAATCGATAGGGGGGCGCAAGCCTCCGCGAGGGTTCGAATCCCTCCCTCTCCGCCAAAAGAGCGAGAGACACCTACAGCTTCTCTTTCCCTTTTGCTTTAGCCACCAGTTCCCCCTAGGTGGTTTTTATTTATCTAGCCCACCAGTGTACAATAAAGCGTATGCAAGATGGGGATCAGTCTACACAGCCAGTACCGCAACCTGGTTGGCAATTCACACCAGGAGAATCTGTCCCTAGTGCTGAGCCTCCCATGAGTCCGCAAGCTCTGCCTAAACCAGGCGAAGCGGTCAGTTGGACGGCCTCAGAGTATGTGGCCAATCAAAAATCAGGGTCTTGGTACGGCACGTTGGCTATTGGTGCTGTAGCGGTTGCCGCATTAATCTATTTGTTAACACACGACTGGATATCCTCGGCGGTAGTTATTATCTTGGCAGCTGCCTTTGGTATTATTGGTGCTCGCCAGCCACGTGTCCTGCACTACTCGGTAGATCACGATGGGGTTCACATAGAGAACAAAAGCTATCCATATGGGATTTTAAAATCCTTTAGCGTTATTGATGAAGGAGCCATTAATTCCATAATGCTACTACCACTAAAGCGCTTTAGCCCCAGCGTTTCCATTTATTACGCCCCAGACGACGAAGACAAGATTTTAGAGGTACTGTCTAACTACCTGCCGTTCGAGGAACGTGCCCGTGATCCGCTTGATCGACTGATGCACAAAGTTAAGTTCTAGACCCAGTCTCTACTTTCACCTAACTTTAGTCGTATGCAATGGCCGCACCCTGGTTATTTCTGAGCATATATGGTAGGATAACCCCTGTTTCTTGTGTCGGAATTGGCTCAAGTAGACTGCGCGCGTGTAGCTCAGCTGGATAGAGCGTTGGCTTGCGGAGCCAAAGGTCGTAGGTTCGAATCCTGCCACGCGTACCAAACCTACAACTTAAATATCACATCTGGTATCTGTTAGTTTTTGGCTCTGACTTTACCTAAACCCTAACAAGATTCGAACCATTTCGCTCTTGCTTGCAATATTAAGTTTTAAGTCTTTTACTATGGATATGAGTGAGCTGGCAAAGTCCGAAGGTAATCCACAAGAGCCACAGTGGCAGATAGAAGAATTCTATTTTGGACTAGGAGAATGGTCAGCGTATAGACGTAGTGGCGAGCAAATTCAATACCGAGTTGAAAAAGGGCTACCCCTTACGTTGCGTGAAGGTACGCATCAGTATGACGCAAGCGCAGATGAAGTAGCGGAATTCTTGGCAGAATTTGAAGATTGTCAGTTTATTGTAGCGGATAGCTATGAGCTGAATTCTGGCGGTAGACAGGCACCGTATTTATGGGTGATGGGGTGGAAAGACCTGTCTGATGAGGAGAGGCGTATCTACGAAGAAAATAAGGCTTATGCCTGGAAAAAGCCAGACGAAGGGTAAGTTAGCAAAGTTCTAACTTCAGCTACTAAGTTGTACCATTTCTATGAAGCATAGAAGCTACTTAAGACCTAGGGTATACTCAAGCTTAAGCGCATGAATAACCAAGACGAGCAACTCATCAGTTATATTAAGGAGCAGTTGCTTCAAGGTAATCCCGAAGAGAATATTCGCCAAACATTACTGCAATATGGGTGGGATTCAAAGCTAGTTGACCAAGCGTTCGCGTTTATCAAAGCGCCAAATCCGCACTCCGAGAATACTCAAGAGGCTCAACTACAACCCCATGAAACATTTCGGTCAAATCACAGAGTTAGAAACGGGGTTTTGTGGATATTATCTCCTTTCATTGTTTTGGTTGGTGCCGCGATTATCAACTTTTTGTTTCGACTTGCCGGTATAAACTCGCCAATTATTAATATAGTGTCCATTCTGGCAGGGATGGCAGGTGTAATCTTAGTTTTCGTAGGTCCAGTTCTAGGTATCATAAAGCTAACTAACCATAAGTAGAGGAGTTCTAACTTCGTACGCTATGTTGTACCACAAAGAATAAGCAATTGTAATTCCTCGTATAATATTTAATGGTCCCATACATAGGATGTACTTATGAAAATAGCTTTTGAAACTTTTCCTGCCTTGAGTCTTGAGGGCAAGAGTGCCTGCGGTCTGATAGTTTCTGGTCTGGAAGATATGGAAGCACAAAGGGAGTTAGGTTATCGGGGCGACGAGTTAATAGCAAGTATTCGTACGAAAAACCCAGGCCTACAAGATGAATCACTATCCATTGAGAGGTTAACTATGGATTATGGTCCTGAGCTAGAACTTGTTTATTACTCATTAAGTAGACAGCTTGATAAAAAAACAAAAGAAACTGGGCTAGCAAGCGAGATTCACTCATGGCGTGCAGCATTAATAAGCAGTAAAATTGTTCGACAAGCTCATTTGTTTAGAAGTGCCTCATCCTATTAGAGACGGTACAAAACCAACAAATTTGGTTCTAACCTGTGCCAAAATCGGCTGCCAAAGTGTTTTTCCATTACAATAATAGACACATTGTGCAATGACTAAAGCAAGGAGCGTTTATGCCAATAAAATTAAATCCGTATTTGAATTTTAAAGATAATGCCCGCGGGACGATACGTTTGGTATGTTTGCAGATAAATTTGGCATCAACTGGCTACGCACCTAAATAATGGAACAAAACAGTCTCACTATTGCCGAAGTATATAAGGAGTTAGTAGCGCTTGAAGACAAGCTGCCCAATAGTGAATTGGTGGCCCTGGCTCCATTTAACACGGCTTATATTGTGGTGACTGCGGCAGTGCAGCGGGCAATTGTCAGTGGGCAGCTGGCTCGACCAGATGTTATGGAGCGCCTGTCGGTGGTGTTTGCAAACTATTACTTTCAGCCGGTAAAACTTAAAAATGGCGCCATGACTATGGACAATCCTTGGGGCAAGGTTATCGACAAAACCTTATTCCCGGCCTTTATGCAGGTACTACTAGGGGCCTACGTGCACATTCACGACGATTTACCACAGGCGTTATTGGCCCTGGGGCTGTCGCCTGATGAACTAGCAAAAGATTATCAAAAGCTAGGCAATGTTATTACCGACTGTATCCCCCGTATTTTATCCGAGCTCTACGTGCCTAAAACACCGCTCAGGCGACTGCTCAAAAAAGCTTCGTTTGTGGGTGTGGTGCCTATTCGACTGCTGATTTTATATTGGCGCCGGCAAACCTGGCAGCGGTTTGTGCAAACTAAACGTAATCAACCATATACAGCCTTGGTAGGTTAGGCGAGGTTTTTTAAAGTACCCATTGTTTGTTAGGATGAGTACAGAAACGAGTGGAATAATGGAGACCATATGCCTGCAGCCGCCAAGAAAAAGACCGTAAAAGAGCCAAAAGATAAAATTCTGCCGCGGTTTACCACCTGGTTTTTTAAGAAACCTGTGTTTAGTGCATTGTTGTGGCTAGTACTGATTGTATTTGGCGTGCTCAGCTACACCACGTTTTTGCGGCGAGCCGGATTCCCAAGTGTTAACATCCCACTGACCATTGTTAACGGTACATACTTTGTGAACGATCCGGCCAAAGTCGATGCCAATGTCTCCAAGCTCATTACCGATGCGGCGCTCAAACAGCCAGACGTTGACACTGTTCAGGCCCAGAGTGGTCCCAACTTTTTTGTGGTGACCGTTCAGTATAAAGAAAACGCCGATGCCAAAGTCGCCAGTAAAGCCTTGCAACAGACCGTCAATGATACCCATAAACTGCCCAAAGACGCTCAAGTAAAGTATGACGTTCCGTATTTTGGAGCTACCGGTGGCGACACCCAGCCAGTTGACCTGGGTCTGTCGTTCTATAGCACCAACGCCAATGTCTCGACAGCCGATCTGACGGTCAAAGCTAAAGACGCCGCCAATTGGCTCAAGGCCAAGCAGCTTAGCTATGTCAAAGATGCTTTCGTGAAAGATCCCTTTAAAACAGTCAACGATCCGAACAGCGGTCAGCCGGTCACCATCCAGCAAACATTTGACCGCTTTGGAATCCGTGCGGACAATCACACTAATTTTTATAACTCAGTGTTGGTTGGTGTTACCGGCGTGCAAAACTTTGACGTACTCAAACTGGACAAGCAGATGCACACGGCCGTCAATGAACTAAACAGTCAGCCACAATTTAAGGGCTACCGAGCCGATGTCAGCGCCAGCCTGGCGCCCGGAATCAAAGATAATATTGGCGAACTACAGCGCGTGTTGCTGGAGGGCCTGATTGCCGTCCTAGTTGTGGGTTCGATTGTGATAGCTGTTCGCGCCTCAATCATCACCGTTATTTCCATGGTAACGGTTTTGCTAGCCACGCTTGGCTTGCTGCAGCTTATTGGCTACACCCTCAACGTCATTACGCTGTTTGCGCTTATCTTGGCGCTGGCTCTGATTGTTGACGACACCATTATTATGGTAGAAGCTATCGACTCGGCGCGCCGTAAAGAAAAAGATCCCGTCATGGCCGTCAAAGATGCCACCCACAAAGTCAGCCGGGCTATGGTGGCGGCCACGGCTACAGCTAGCTTAAGCTTTGCGCCATTCTTGTTCGTAAAGGGCATACTAGGCAGCTTTATTTGGGACATACCGGTCACCATCATTAGTGCCCTAATTATCAGCTTGCTGGTGGCGCTGATTTTCATTCCATTCCTTGCCCGCTTTATACTGCTGGGTAAAAAACAGATGGGTAACAGGGGTGTTACTGAAGTTGCCGCTGGGTTTGAAAAGAAACTGGCGGCTTTTGTAGCCCGCCCAATGCTGTGGGCTCGGCACTCGCATAAACGGCTGTTTAGCGTCGGTATTACTGCCATGATCATTGGCTTTGGCTTCTTTGCCGCCGGCATTTTTATTGCCAAAGACGTGGTCTTTAACATTTTCCCACCCACCAAAGACACCAACGGCTTGGTAGTGCAGCTTAACTTTCCGGCGGACACCAGTGTGGCCCAGGCCGAGACAATCGCCGCCAAGGCCGACAAACTAACAGCCGAGGTTATTGGCTCGAACTTTGTGCAAGCTTCCTACTACAACACTGGCAGTGACACTTCAGCCACCGATAGTATCGAGATCATTAGCTATACCAAGCGGGCCATTCACTCGCCCGAAATCGTCAAACAGCTGCAGCAGCGCTTTGACCATGACTTTAAAGAGGCCAAAGCCAGCGTCGGCCAGAGTGATGTGGGGCCACCCGGCGGCAGCTTTACTGTTCAAGTCAATGCCGCTAATCGTCCGGATGCCTTCAAGGCTGCGGGGGCCATTGCCGATTACATGCGCACGGCTGAACTCAAGCGGCCCAGCGGCAAGGCAGCCAAATTTACCAACGTCACCGTCTCTAACCCCAGCCAATACATTCGGGCGCGGGTTAAGGACCAGACTACCAGCAAGTCAGAAGTAAAATCGATTGTCACCGTAACTGCTGGCTTTGACGGCACCGATACTTCTACCTTGGACACTTTGGCCCAAAATGCTATCAAAAAAGAATTTACCGATCAAAAACTGCAGCAGTATGGTTTACACATCTCGGATGTCAGCACTGACATTGGTTTTGAGTCCCAAAGCCAGAGCTCCTTTAACACCCTGATCCTGGCCTTCCCGATCTTACTGGCGGTGATGTTTATACTGCTCGCCTTCCAGTTCCGTTCGCTGCTGCAACCGTTGCTGATCTTTATGGCGATTCCGTTTAGTATCTTTGGCATCATGCTGGGGCTGCGCCTGACCAACAACGCCATTAGCTTCTTTGCCCTGCTGGGCTTCTTTGCCCTGATTGGCCTGAGCATCAAGAACACCATACTGCTTACTGATTTTGCCAATCAAGCCCGGCGTAGTGGTCTGGGGCCGGTTGATGCTGCCGTAGCGGCGCTGGAGGAACGATTCCGTCCGCTGTTTGCCACTAGTGCTACGGCTGTAGTCTCACTCATTCCGCTGGCCCTGAGCAGTCCGTTTTGGCAAGGTTTGGCGGTGGTACTAATCTTTGGCCTGTTGTCTAACACCATCCTCGTGGTGACGGTTTTCCCGTACTACTACCTGGGCGCCGAATACCTGCGCATGCGCATATCAGCCAGAGCATTCTTTACTTGGCTGATCCCTACGCTCATCTTAGTCGCGGTCGTTACGGCGCTGACAAATATTGGCCTTGGCTTACTAATGATTCCTCTAAGCTTGCTGCTGGTTAGCCTGCAGTCCTTCTACAAAAAACGTCTCACGGCTTAATCTATCCCAGTCATATTTTGCTTTGGGATAGATTAGCTATTGTTTTTTAGCTGAGGCAGGGCTTAAATGCTATTAGCAATAATGGAGGGTTAGAAAATGCCAAACGTAAGTATAAACTGGTTGGCCGTATTGGTCGCCGCTGTCATTAATATGGTTGTGGGTGCCGCCTGGTATTCACCATCGGTCTTTGGAAAGACCTGGTCCAAACTGGTGGGCCGCAAAATGGAAGATATGCGTAGCAACGCCGGCCCAGGCTATGCCATTACTACGGTAGCGGCGCTGGTGCAGGCGTACATATTATCCCTGTTTGTTGGTTACGCTGGCGTAGATACCGTGGCCAGAGGCGCCTTAGTAGGCTTTATGCTCTGGCTAGGTTTTGCCGCAGCCACCAGTATTTCCGACACGGTCTTTGCCGGCCGCCCTTGGAAGTTATGGCAGATTAACACTGGCTATTACTTGGTTGTGTTGGTTGTTAACGGCGCTCTGCTGGCCGTTTGGCGATAAGACTAGAGTGCTACAATGAAGCAGTGAATGCATTGCTCTGGTTATTTATAGGTATTGGCAGCACAATTGGCGGCTTTATCCCGGCTTTATTTGGCGGCGGCGTCTTTTCTATCTGGGGAATTATTACCAGCGGCCTTGGCGCTATTGCCGGTATATTTGCCTACCATTATTTAGATTTATAAACCCAAAGAGCTACGCAAGGCTGCCTGTTCGAGTGGCAACGGCCATGGATTGAATTTGCAACCCTCCAGATCAATCGATTGCTGTTGCATGACCGGTGCTAATTGGCCGGCGCCACTACAATGCCGATGCCCAAAACCAAGCCAGTGACCAGTCTCGTGGTTAATGACCATGCTGCGATAATCGTCTAGGCTGCCACCACTTTGACTCCAGGCTGAACTGGCGCCTTGCCACCTATCAAAGTTGATTATCACGTTTGGGCTGACGGTACAGCTCCACAGCGAATCACATATCGAACCAAACGATGGCATCTGCGAGGCGGCACTGAGCCACACAGTAAAGTTGCAGCCGCTACCAACCTCATTAAATATAACTGCACCGCCCAGTCCCCAACCGCGACTATCGCCATACGTGCTTTGTAGTTTATTTTTAAGTCCTGCCAGGTAACTGATATCAACACCCCTCGCTGCCACACAGTAGCTAAATGTGCTATGCGGCGGAACAGCCACTAGCGCAAAACTCAGCGGCTTATTACTCTGTACGGCAGACTTACTGGCAGTAACTGCCTCGGTAATATTCTGGATGCTTATGCCAAACGCTTGGCCGACATTCTGAATACTGGTTTTTATATTGGCGTCGCTTAACACAAACCCGTTACCAGCTGGCGCATACCAAGTAGCAATGTCATTGGACGTTAACTTCTTGGCTTTTGCTTGGTAGGTGTAGGTAACCGCCGAGCCAAGCTGTGTCTGCAAAGCTATGTAGTCCTTTTGCAGACTGGTTTGTGCCACAGCGGCTTTCACTAAAGCGGCCGGCAGGGTAATTATGGCGCGAGCACTTTTGGCTTGGGTGATTAGCTCATGCCTGACGGTGTCTCGGTCAAGGGCAACGCCGCTTTTTTCGGACTGCAAGCTGATCTTTCCGTCCTGCAAGCTTAGGCGAGCATCGGTCGCCGGCTGCTCAAAAGCCAGTTGCAGTTTATGGAATACCTGCACATACACAGCTTCATTAAGGCTAAGAGCAAGGCTACTGTTGTGACTGGTTATAAAATTTAATATCGGTAGCCAACTACGGTCTTGGTGGGCTTGTGCAATGGTTTTTGGCTCGTCCACACTGAGTCCGAGCTCGGCTGGTTTTAAGCTTAGCGATTTATTACCACTGCGGAGTGTAATTGCCGTGGGCAATGTAGCTGTCTGCAGCCGATTTTGGAGTTGTCTATCGCTGAGGCTGCCAATGGGACGGCCGTTCAGCCGACTGTTGGGGTAGGTGCGGTGTAAAAACAGACCATAGGCTGCCACGTTGGCAATAACAAATACCATTACGCACACCACGTAAATCTTTACAGCCGTCCTCCTTAGCAACAGCTTCTTGAGCTTTCTCATCCGTTCCTTCATGGGTTATGTCTTATTATATGCCATGCGCTCACTGTTAGGTGTATCATAGAGCTATGAAAAAGCCTGTTTTTTGGGTGGCCGCCGCCGTACTTTTGACCATAGGCTTTATGACTATGTATGTAGTGGCCCAGCAGGTTCTGCGCCAATCGGCTAATGATCCTCAATCGCAGCTAGCCGAGGACGCCGTCGCCAGTTTGAATGAGGGCGAAAAGCCAGCTAACGTTGTGAGCGGAAAAGTAGATCTTGCCGCCAGTCTGGCGCCGTTTGTGATTGTTTACGACAAGCATGGCAGCGCATTGGCTAGTTCGGGGTATTTAGACAATAAGATTCCCGTAGTACCGATTGGTGTTTTGCAGCACGCCAGTTCCGGACGCAACAATGTCGTAACCTGGCAGCCCGCGCCGGGAGTTCGCCTAGCAACTGTCACCGCCGCAGCCAACGATTATTACGTTTTAAGTGGCCGTTCGCTGCGCATGGTGGAAAAACGTGAAAGCAATGTCTTGCACCTGGCGGCTCTTGGCTGGGTGGCAAGTTTAGTAGCCCTGGGTGGTACATTTATTGTTCAGCAAACAAAACAGACCAAACACAGGCGAGCCTAAACAGCTTTTGCCGCCATCGCACCAAAAACCCTGAGACTCGTTCACGGCGCATTCCTAAAATGTGCGACATGCTCACCAAAGACTAAGTGCCAGGTAAGTTGCACCACGGGTTAGCACTGCCATTATTTCTGCAAAAAATATGGATAATACAACAGACACGCCTCAAAGGCTTTTGTTACACTAAGCGTAAGCGAGTAACTTTAGAAACTAGGTGTATGCCCGAACAAACCCAAACCGGTATTGAAGATGTTATGGTTAATGAGTTCGAGGCACCAGTAAATTTTAACCGGCCAGAAATTGAGGAAAAACCGCACGAAGAATGCGGCGTGGTGGTGGTAATTGCTCGTGACGAAGGCAACGTTGCCAAGTATTTATACGAGGGGCTATACGGGGTCAAAAATCGTGGGCATGATGCGCTTGGAGCCTTGGCATATGGCAAGCATGGTTTTGTTGGCGTTAAGGGTCTGGGTGAGATTGAAGTTGTCTTGCCTGAAGGTGCCGGACCGATTTATGAAAAAGCCCCCAACGCCACAATAGCCATTGGCCATGTTCGTTACAGCACGGTCAGTAAAGAGAATTCGGTTCGCGACCAAGAGGCAATCTTGCCATGGCAAGATGAGGCCAAAGAGTTTGCCGGCAGCATGAACGGCAATGTCATTAATGCGCTTGATATAGCCCGGGCTTATGGCATCTCGCCCGAAGATTGTCCCAGCGACGCCGTAGCCATTCTACGCACGATTCATAAGCGAGCCCTTGAACTTGAGGATCCGATTGCAGCCATTAAAGAAATTGCTCCGCAGCTGAAAGGTGCTTACTGTATAGCCATCGCCTATGGAAACAAAGTTATTGGCTTTCGTGATCCTCATGGCATTCGTCCTTTTTCTATTGGCCGGACGCTGGATGGTGGCCTTATGCTGGCCTCTGAAACCAAAGCGCTTGATCTGGCTGGCGCCGAATATATTCGTGATATAAAACCGGGGGAAATTGTCGAGATTGACCAAGCTGACCCACTACTCGAAATTAAATCACACTGGCTCGATGTCCCTAAGCTGCTTAAGTTTTGTGGGCTCGAGGTGGCCTATCTCATGGACCCGGAAAGTCGTTTGTCGGGATACCGAGTGGCCGATCTTCGCTATCGGCTGGGCCAGGCTCTGGCTGAGGAATTCAAGATCGAAAACCCCGAGGAATACATCGTGGTTGGCGTGCCAGACTCAGGTATTTTTGCTGCAAAAGGCTTTGCCGATGCGCTTGGTATTCCCTACCGCCAACTGATAGTCAAAAACGAAGATCAAGACACGCACAAACGGAGCTTCCTAGCCTCTACCCAAGAGGAACGACAGCAAATAAGCGAGGATAAGTTGTACATTTATGAAGATGAAGTGATTGGTAAAAAAATTATTACTATTGACGATAGTGTGGTTCGCGGCAATGTCCTAGCTGGGCTCAACCGACGTCTGCGGGAGGCCGGAGCCCAAGAAATTCGAAATTATACCCCCTTTCCGATGATTCTGCATGGCTGCCACCAAGGCGTAGCCAGCAAAACCGAAGATCTGTTAACCTTTGGCCGTACTTTTGATGAAATGGTTGCCTACGTCAGCTCTCCGGACCATCTCGGCTATATTAGCCAAAATCGATACGTAGCCACCCTTAGCCCCCTTATCGGCGGCTTGTGTATGGGGTGTATAGATGGTGACTACCCAGTTCCCCTGCCAGTGGCGGCGGCCCGCCAAACAGAGTAAACTTAGCCCTTAAGGAGAGGTGCAGGAGCGGTTGAACTGGGCACTCTCGAAAAGTGCTGTGCCGGTGACGGTACCGTGGGTTCGAATCCCACCCTCTCCGCCAACAATGAGACACCCCCGAAGCTAAAGCTTGTGCGGGTTTCTCATCGCGCGGGACAACGGAATAAATCCGTTGTATCGGCTGCTCTTCCTGAATGCTCCATAACAGATTGACAAATAGTGCTGCTTATGCTAAAATAACACAACTTCGTAGAGGTGGGAGACTACTTCTGAGGTACCTTATCGAGCGCTTTGTCTTCGGCTAAAGGATGTTTAATGGGTTTTGGGGCGTTTGGCCGCGTCATTAATAGATAGACAGCTACAGCTGCCCCAATTACTATAAATACCACCCCATAGATAATGGCTACTCGGCTAATGTCATGGCTAGCGGACTTAAGCGCTGTGATGGCACTTTGTTTTAGGGTGCTGACCTGACTGCCAGAGGTATCTTTGGTAAGTCTTGCTTGAATTTTGTTAAACCCGTAAGAAACCGCAGCAATATAAATGAGCAGCAGGCCGCCAGTGGTGAATAGAGTGGCCATAACCTTACGCAGGCCTCGGCGGTGATCTTCGTTGAGCCAAATAATGCCGGCCGCAGCCAAGAGCGCCAAGCCGCCAAAAATCCACGGGCCTAATACCAGCAAGCGGTAATACTTAGGTAAATTAGGTTGAGCTTGATACAGCGGCTTTGGGGCAGTGTTATTGCTGGTTTTGTCCGTGTCGGCGGTTACCGTGGGGTCTGGTAAGAAATCTTTGCTAGTGACAATTTGGCTGACGACTTTTTGGGCCTCGGTGTTTACGTTAATGCCCTTCGGCACACAAGTGGCATTTAAGATGTCAAAACTAGCCGGCAAGGTGGTGCAGACCGGCAACTTTGCCGCCCGGTTACGGATATAGTTGCCTACCCCATTGGCAAAAGCGTCTTTGGCGGTAGACACGGTAATGGTGAACTGCGGCTTGGTGGTTTTGCCTTGCAGCCATTTATAACTACCGTCTATGGCTGATTCGCTGCTCTGCTGAATAAACTGGGGTGAAAAAGCTTGCTCGGCAATCTTTTGGACGTTGGGATCCTTGAACGAGATAGATGTGTCGGAGCCAGTTGGTGAATCGGTGTTTTTGCTGCTTTGCTCCAGCACTGCTGGCACCACTTTAGTGTAAATCCCGCTACTCTTAAGCCAGCCTTTCAGCGTGCTTGGTTTACCAATGGTTTGAGCCAAACTAGCCGTGGAGACTAACAAGAACAATAAGATACCAAAAAAGAAGGTGGCAAAAAAGAGGCCAATTCGGCGCACAAAATGCATAAGCACTATTGTAGCTTACCTTGAGATATACTGATATATATGGCCGATAGCATTTTTACTAGAATCATCAAGGGCGAGATTCCAGCGCATAAGGTGTACGAAGATGCCAAAACGCTGGCTTTTTTGGACATTCACCCTGTGCAGCCCGGCCATGTCTTAGTGGTGCCTAAAGCCCAAGTCGAGCAGTTCCAAGATCTGGCTGACGAGGATTTTCAAGCCCTGATGGCCACTGTTAAAAAAGTAGCTTTGCGACAAAAAGCCGTTTTAAGGCCAAAGCGTGTTGGTTTACAGGTTGTTGGCATCGATGTGCCGCATGTGCACGTCCATTTGATCCCCTTTAACACCGTGGCAGAATTTCGCCACCTACCAGATATGGCTGCCGAACCAGATCATACCGCTTTAGCTAAGATTGCTGCTACACTACACATAGATGAGTAACGCCTTAGTATCCCTATTGTTAGCTGTCGGTGGCGCCACCTGGATTTATACCAAGGTTATGCGCCGCAGCGGCAATAACACGCAACAGTCCTTAGTGGTCGCTGGCATGGTGGCCGCCATCATTTTTGTGGTGGTTATTACTTTGCTCGATCTTGTTTTTCACTAGCCGTTTAGTACTAATTAGCCTAGCTATAATTAGCCAAAACTAGTACCATATGGCTATGAATGGTGAGGGTGGCAGCCCTGAGACTACTTTGGGCCAAAAAATTCAGGATGCACGCCAAGCGGCCGGTTTAACGCAGCAGCAGTTGTGTCAAAAAGCCGGATTGTCGTACTCTACCCTCGCTAAAATTGAGCGCGGCGCTATCAAATCGCCATCTATCTTTACTATCCAACAGATAGCCGGAGTGTTGGGAATCGGCCTAGAGCAACTGGTCGGCCAAGCCAGCTCCCCTGCCCTATCCAGTAAGAAAGTTTCAAAAAGCGGTATCCGCTTTGTCTATTTTGATATCAATGGCTGCTTGGTTCGTTTTTTCCACCGCGCTTTTAGTGAGATTGCCGAAGCCAGCCATACACCAGCAGACATTATTGAAAGTACGTTCTGGCACTTTAACGATGCGGCCTGTAGAGGTGAAATGAGCATAGAGGCCTTTAATCAGACTCTCGGTGAGCGCTTTTCTATGCCGGACTTTAACTGGAATGATTACTATCTGTTAGCCATTGACCCGATTGAAGAGATGAAGGAGTTGCTTGGCTGGGCAGCCAACAATTACCAAGTGGGGCTGCTCAGTAACATCATGCCCGGACAAATCAAAGCTATGCAGGCCAAACACCTACTGCCCGAGGTTCCCTACACAGCCATTATTGATTCCTCAGAGGTGCACGCTATTAAGCCTGAGCCGGAGATCTACGCGATAGCCGCCCAGCGAGCCAATTGCCAACCACAAGAGATCTTACTGGTGGACGATAGCCGTACCAACCTCATGGCTGCCGAACATCTTGGCTGGCACGTCCTATGGTTTGATGATTTTAATCCGGCAGCCTCTATTGAGCGTATTCGTACTGCACTAGAGCCAGCTAATTAGTCGGCAAAACGTGTCAGCTCGGCTTTGATCTTCTCTAGACTGGTTTTGGCCTCAGTTAATTGGGCTTTGGTTTGGTCCACAATATGGGCCGGTGCTTGGGCTACATAGTTCTTATTTTTTAGTCGCGACTCAAGTTGCTTAATGCTTGCCTGTGCCTCTGTTTTTTTAGCGGTCAGCTGCTTGGCAAAGTTATGAACGGTGAGCTCATCTATATCTAGCCATAGTTGATGGCGAGTTTCCACTAGCTTTAAACCGTGATGAAACTCGGCGATGCCCTTTAGGCCGGCTAGGCGCATAATAACGGCGATATTCTTGTGGAAGAAGGCGTTTTGCTCATATTTGAACATGGCCCGAGGTACCTGCAAGCTGCTCAAGATATAGCGAATTTCACGTACAATGTTTTGAATTTCTTCAAACTCTTTGGTTTGCTTGATGTCCCCCTTAACCACGTGAGGCCAGTCGCTGGCTGCTAAAAGCCCCTTCCCTTCCCATCCCAGCTCTTGCCAGATGGTTTCTGTGACAAAGGGCGCAAACGGATGTGCTAATTTAAGAATGGTCGTCAGCGCAAACTGCAGTACCGGCTGGTTAGGTTCGGCTTTAGAGGTTTCTATGTACCAGTCAGCAAAATCATTCCAGACAAATTGATACAGCTTTTCATAGCCTTCAGCAAAGCGGAAGTTATCTAAATCTTGGCTCACCCCCTCTGTTATCTGTTGTAATTTAGTCAGCACCCAATGATCAGCTGGCGTTTTCGGGACAGGCTGCTCCAAGGACTTTGTTGGTTCCGTAACAGTGGCTTCAATAAACCGAGCAATATTCCACAGCTTGTTGGCAAAATTACGCTGCCCCACTATCTTGGCGATGCTCATGCGCGAATCGTTGCCCGGGCTAGTTCCGCTGATTAGCGCTAGCCGCAGCGCATCAGTGCCGTATTTGGGAATAACTTCTAAAGGATCAATCATGGTCTCCGGCTTAGACTTACTCATTTTTTGGCCATCTTCGGCTCGCACCAATCCATGCAGGTACACAGTCTTAAACGGCACTTGGCCGGTCATATAGGTGGTGGCTAAAATCATGCGCGCTACCCAAAAGAACAAAATGTCCCAGCCGGTCTCCATAACAGATGTGGGATGGTAGGTCTGGAAGTCCAGGCTGCGGCTTAAAATCTCCTCTAAACTTAAGCTGTAATCCTGAGCTAGCTTTGGATCAATCAGCGTGCTCCAAGTCCAGAGCGCCGAGCTAAACCAAGTATCAAGCGTATCAGGGTCTTGCTCCCATTCGTGCCAGCCCTCGCTGCCATCGTTTTTGGGCGGCTGCAGGCCAACATACACCTGCTCCTCGCCTTCGGCGTTGCTGCGATACCACACAGGGATACGATGGCCCCACCAAATCTGGCGGCTAATGCACCAATCTCGCAGGTTATCTATCCAGTGGTAGTAGGTCTTCTTGAAGCGTTCGGGCACAATGGCAATATCTTGCTCGCGCACCACTGTTTGCATGACCTCTTTAAGGCTCAAAATTTTACCCTTCCAAGGCACCACTTGTTTGTTAACATCAACAAACCACTGCAGCTTAATTTGGGGCTCGATAATTCCCTGCCCTCGGTCATTTACGGCAATGCTGTGGACATAGTTTTCGTCTATGCTCACCAGTAATCCCTTGGCTTTGAGTTTGGCCACTATCTTGGGCCGGGCCTCTTGAATCGGTTGGCCAGCAAACTCATCGGCAATCGGCAGCAATTTGCCATGAAAATCAATGATCTGTTCCTTGTCTAATTTGTGCCGCTGGGCAATTTCAAAATCAGTCATGTCGTGCCATGGCGTAATGGTCATCACCCCTGTTCCAAATTCGGGGTCCACGGCTTTATCTTTAATAACTGTAGCTGACACCGGGCCGTTGATCCATTCGGCGGTAAAGGTGTCACCATGCTTGTACTTGGCGTAGCGCTTGTCATCTGGATGCATAACCACGTATTTATCGCCAAACTTTGTCTCTGGCCGGGCGGTACTGATCTGAAACGGACCGTATTGAAAGGTGTAAAATGGGGATTTTTCTTCTACCCGTACAACCTCATCGTCAGCTACTGTTGTTTCCAATAACGGGTCCCAGTTGACGATGCGGTGACCCCTGTAAATTAAGCCATCGCCATACATTTTTACAAACGTTTCATTAACACTGCGGTTAAGGGCTTCGTCAAGCGTGTAGCGTTCCCTGCTCCAATCACAACTGGCACCTAGGGCGCGAATTTGAGCCCGCATGGTGTCTTGACTGTTGGCAATTAGCTCCTTGAGCCGGCGAATAAACTCTTCCCTGCCCACCTCGTGCTTATTAGTTCCCTCCTCGGCTAATTTTTTCTCCATTATGGCGTTAGTGGCCAGTGCCGCGTGATCTGTTCCGGGCAGCCACAATACGTCCTTCCCTTGCATTCGGTTATAGCGCGCTAAAATGTCCTGTATGGCTATGCCCAAGGAGTGCCCAACATGGAGTGTGCCTGTGGCATTGGGTGGTGGCATGCTCATGCTGAAGCGCTCAGCCTTAATCTCTGGGTGAGCTTTAAAAATACCGCTGCGTTCCCAGAGGTCGTAGATGTTTTTTTCGTAGTCTTTAGCTTCGTAGGCTTTGGGCAATTTCATGGCAATATTTACCTATCATACCACCTCTGAAGGGAAATGCTGTATAACAGAGGTATCTCTTTCACGTGAAAGAGCATTAATAAACAAAGATCCTAATAAATCCCTCTTTACTAACGCTAAATTACCCACCCGAATTTGTCTTACATGTGCGGCCCGCATGGGATTGCAGGCATTACCAAATTTTTGTTTACCTCTTAAGTTTAAAATAACCATAAGAGGTGCACAATCTTGACAATTTACTAAATACTTTTACAGTAAAGTGAATAACCAAGGAGTTGCTATGCGCCCACAAGAGAGTCGGCGGTCACCAGACGAGGGTTTTTACTTTGACAGACAGGAGCTGGTTATCCATCAAGCATTGCTTGAGGCTGAGCCATACCCTGAAGTGATCTGTTTGCCAGGCAGAAATGCTATAGCAAATTACAGAGATGCTGATGGTGAAATGCATACCATGGGCAAAGACTTATTTTGGCATCGTGCGTTTCAGCCCGGCAGTGTAATCACATCAGTGACCACCAGTGACCAAGAGATTCAACACCGGTGGCTGAATGATGGCTCAGACTGGTATTTTGATGAACCAAGCCCTAATATCTATGAAATTCAAGCTGGCGACATGCTCATTTTTATACCAAACTTTGCATCCTCCAATTACAATCTCCCAGATGTACTAGTACAACTGGCGGGGCAGCAGCTGCCTGGGCGCCAAGGTGATGGGTGGGAGCTAGAAGGCATTATTACTGCAGATGACAAATTAGTAACCTGGAAAGGATTTACGCAAGAAGTAATTGAATGGGCTGTGGCTAACCATCATCTTTCTAGTGCTGTAGAATACCGTAATTTAAAAGATCAGGTTGGTCCTCAGCTCTCCTTAAAAGGCTGCCTCAGTTGCGACGAGGCGGCAACTGCCTATCTAGCAGCATTTGCAATCAAAACAGGGGTGGATTATCGCCCAGACAAGGATCCAAGAGAGAGAGTATGGCCAGGTGGTGATCTGGAAAATATATTCAACGAGCCACCAGAAGATCACCAGCCAGAATAAGTAATTACATACTTAGATTTGGGGCAATTTCTAGACTGTAGGGGTCAGCTGTGGGTTGGCCAAGTGTGGCTTTAAAACAGCCCAAGGTGGCAATCATGGCGCCGTTATCAGTACAAAGTTTAGGGTCGGTGTACGCAATAGGCAAGGGAAGTCGCTGGCTTAGTTGCCGGCGGAGTTCTTGATTAGCGGCGACGCCACCAGCGATGACAACGCTGGCCGGCTGAAACTCGGTATAGGCTTGCAGAGCCTTGTCTCCCACTGTTTCTATAGCTACCCGCTGAAAGCTAGCCGCAATATCTTGCTTTTGCGACTCATTCAGAAGCCCTGCAAGCTTAAAACTAGGAAAAGCATAGTCTTGCCCGCAAAGTTCTTGCGCAAGCCTTAAAACGGCTGTTTTAGGGCCTGAGAAGCTAAAATCATAAGCCCCATGCATCTTTGCTTTGGGTAATTGGTATTTATTTGGGTTGCCACGCTTGGCTGCCTCTGCAATACTCGGACCGCCAGGGTAGGGGAGACCCAGAATTTTAGCCACCTTATCAAAAGCTTCGCCAATAGCGTCGTCCCGGGTTTGGCCCAGCAGCGTGTAATCAAAGTGGTCACGGAACAGCACTAGCTGGCTGTGGCCGCCGGAAACGATCAGCGCCAATAGCGGAAATGTAGGCTGCTCGGCAGGCAAGTGATAGCCGGGCAGGGAAGTACTGGTCAAAAAGTTAGCGTAGACGTGCCCCTCTACATGATTGATGCCATACAGGAGTTTTTTCTTGACGATGGCCAATGTTCGGGCGGTCATCACGCCAATCAACAGCGAACCACCTAATCCAGCGCCATAAGTCACAGCGATGCCATCTAGGTCATCCCAGGAGCACTTGGCATCGGTCAGAGCTTGCTCGATAACGGGGGAAATGGCCTCAACATGACTGCGGGCAGCAATCTCCGGCACCACACCGCCGTACACTTTGTGCAAATCCATACTGGACAGGACGGCGTTACTCAGCAGCCGCTGACCATCTTCGACCACGGCCGCTGCCGTTTCGTCACAACTGGTTTCTATCCCTAATATTTTCATCAGTTGCTCATTGTAACAGATGTGCATACTAAATATGAGGAGTGCAACGTCGCATGTCGAGCGGGTGATTGACAATAAACATGTAACTTGTTATAATATGCTGTCTCTAAGTTTTGGGGACAAGCGATTTATCTCTGTTAAAGAGCCTAGATCAGCACCTTAATACTGACAGAAGAGTGATATCCATATGGGATCAGGTGACAGTTTTTGGCTGTCTCGTGACCCCATATGGGGTATATGCACACAACGAAGGGAACAGACACATGTCCAACCTCGCCCCTCGCCGTCCGTACCTCACGCAAAATCAGGAAGTGAAGAGCATCTTCACTGCCTGCCTCAGAGCGCTGAAGAGCGACCAGCTCGAGACTCTCACCTCTGACGAGGTGGAGGCGCTCAACACCGGCAACGTCGGTGCACGGCGCAGAGCCCTCTGGAATCTCCAGATGGCCGAGCTCGAGTCGACCCGCCAACAGGCACTTCTGAGCCCGTACACCCACGGCCTGAACACGGATCAGCAGTACGCCCTTTGCACGGAAGCCACAGCGAAGATGGACAAGGCAGCGCGGTACGAGCTCATCGGAGCCCTCAAGGTGCTCGACAAGATGGCTGACGGGTTCGAAGTGTTAGAAGAGCAACGCAACAAGGCGCTTGACGAGTACGACGCGCTCTTGGAGTACCTCCACCCCTCGGTGGCAGATCGCATCCGCGAACCGTTCAACGGCCAACACGCCAACGAATTGCAGGCGGCGCTGCGCACGCTCAACCATCTCGTCCGCGAGACCGAGCGCGATGCCCACTCAGGGGTCCGGAACGTGCAACCGACGAGCAACCGCTCGAAGGGCAAGGGACGCAAGAAGCGTCACCTCCGGGTCGGATAAGCGATCATCGTTGCCATAAGGGCGGAAGGGACTATTCGCATGCCAACCGGCAGCGCATAGTGGGTCTAACCCATACCCATCCCTTCCGCCCTCGTGCCCGTCCTCTTCTGTCAGTAATACCAATAAAATTCAGCAGTATTTGCGCTCACAAAACTAAGCGTAAGTAGTTCCGAGTTTTATTCGGCGGCAGTATACTTAGCCTAATGGCCATGCGTAGTCTTGTAAAAAAAGTTATTCCTAAAGGAGTATTTAGGAAAATTGAGCCGGTTGGGCACACCGCCGAGGCCATGCTGCGTAATGTCCAAAAAGGCTTTCCGGCTAAGGGACTAAAAGTTATTGGTGTAACAGGGACCAACGGCAAGACCAGCACCTGCTTTTTGATTCACAAAATGCTGACCGACGCTGGCTACAAAGTGGGACTGATGAGCACCGTGGCCTACGGCTACCGGGATAACATCAAGCCGCAAATGACCCACATGACCAGCCAAACCGTACCGGTGTTCTTAAAGCGCGTCCAAGAACTTAAGGATCAAGGTGCTGAATGGCTGATACTAGAGACCACCAGTCACGCTCTGGCCCAAGGGCGAGTGTGGGGGGTTCCCTATACCGTGGCCGTTATGACCAACATCACCCATGAACATTTGGCGTATCACGGTACCTTTGAACGATATTTGGCGGCCAAACGCAAACTGTTTACCATGACCAACAAGAACCGTAAGGGCCTGCGGGTCGGGATTATTAACGCCGATGATGAGCATGCCAAAGATTTTGCCACTGCCATTGCTCACCCAGTTACGTATGGCCTGGAGGGTGGGGACGTCAAAGCCGCCAATGTAAAGCTATTGGCCACTGGTGTGGAATATGACGCTGTGGCCGCTGATAAAACCTATCACATAACTTGCCAACTGCCCGGTAGTTTTAACGTGTCTAACTCCTTAGCCGCCGTCTGTGTGGGCCGCGCCCTAGGCCTGGGCGCACAGCAAATAGAGCAGGGAATTGCAGCGCTAGAGGGAGTCGAGGGCCGCATGACCCCAATAGACGAGGGTCAAGATTTTACAGTAATTGTGGACTATGCCCACACCCCAGATAGCTTTGAGAAATTATTCAAAGATATGCGCCCGGTGATTAAAGGCAAGATGATTGTGCTGTTTGGGAGCCTTGGGGGAGGGGATAAGGGCAAGCGGCCGCTGCAAGGGGAGCTAGCTGGCAAGTACGCCGATGAAGTGATTGTAACTATGGAAGACGATCGCCAAGAAGACCCTCAGACCATTCTGAATGACATCGCCGTCGGCGCTGAAAAAGCCGGCAAAGTCCGCCAAAAAGACCTGTTTATTATCCACGACCGGCCCGAAGCCATCCGCTTTGCATTTGACCATGCCCAAAAAGGCGATACGGTACTGCTGCTGGGCAAAGGCCACGAAAAAACCATCGAAGACGCCACCGGCGAACACCCCTGGAACGAAGCCGAAGAGGCCAAAAAAGCCCTACGCCAACTCGCTTAGGTTCGCAATTTTTATAAATAGTTATATAATAAAACACACATGGCTGACCCGGAAGCGTTCGACCCAAATTTTATTTCTATGGATGATGTGCAATTTGAATATCGGGTTATTGCTCAGCACTTACAAGAACAACTCGAGGAACTAGATAAAGCAGTTCGACAATCGGTACAAGCTGGTCGGGGAGAATTGATCACTGATCCACAGATTGTCTTTAACTTAGGTGTAGTGGCGACTTTGGAATCAATGGAAAGCAGGCTGCGAGCACTCATGGATTCTCGGGCAGAGGCCGGTGCTTTAGCGGGGGAAGTGACACTCGCCACTTTTATACAAACGGAGCCCCCTAAGAACTAAGTAATATACAATAATTGACAAAAACGCCATAAAATGCTAGACTAACTCTATTATCACATTAAAACAAAAAGGATAACAGATGTTAACCGAAAGCGAAAAGTCCTACATTGGACCACGAGCATTAGTGCATTCCGATCAAGGATCACAAAGTAACGAGCACTTGCCCGTGCAACCACCTACAGAAAGCCTTAACATTCCGAGTCTCAAGGAAACTGCTAAAAAGCACCTTGGTGAATACGCTGCACATGGCTTAGTCAATATGCCGGACGGAACCTTTGAATCTAAAGAAGTTATAGAAGCATCAAAGGCACGTGGTGAAGACCAAGCCGCAGGCGCTTACGATAACGGCAGCCGTTACTAAGTAAAGCCTTTAGCTGTTATCTAGGGTGAGGGTGGTGCAGCGAATGTAGCCGCCGCCTTTGCCGAGCTCCGTAATAAGGGGCGTGATGGTTTTAAAGCCGCGTGACTCCAGCGCGGCTTTAAATTTGGGGGCGCGGGCGCTCATGATCACCGTTTCGCCCGTAGACACGAGATTGCAAGCAAAGCCATGGGTGGCCTCGGCGCGAGCTACTTCAATTTTGTCTACGTTATCAAAAGCGTGGAGCTTAGCCCAGCTTTCACGAGTAAATACTTCTGGGCACCAGGCTATCAAGCCTTTTTGACCCTCGCTTGGTGGCCGCAGCACCGCCAAAGCCAAGTCAATATCGTAATAATAGCTATCGGGCCAGCCGGTTTCTTTGTTTATAACGCGTGGGCCATAGCCAAATAAGCTGCGTTTTGGGATGGTCTGCAAACTTATTACCTCGTACCCCAGTGTTTTGCCAACAAAATCATGAGCTGCCGCGTCGGTGCGGTAGGCCGAACCAATAAACAAAAAATTGCCGCAGGGCAGGGCATCGCCTTGGCCGCTAAAGCGCCAATGATTCGGCAGCTTGACCAGCTTTTTACCAAGGTCTTGCAGAACTTTTTGGGCATACGGTTCTTCTGCCTGACGCTTGTTTGGCAAGTTCGAGAGCACCACGGTGTCACCGCGGCACAATCCCCAGTTGGCGGTGTAGACCCCATCCTGGCAGTCAGCTGGCGGTGGCACCTGGATCACTTTGACGCCAGCTTGCTCCAGAGCTTGTTTGATCTGTTGGTGCTCTGCCCGGGCAGCCGCAACATCTACCGGCACGCGAGCGTTCATATACGCGTTAATGGCAAACTGGTCGCTAAAGTAATCAGCACCAGACATTAAAACCGTTTTATTGAATAGTGGCATATAAAGTTTTGGTATTAACGGGCATGTATAAAAATTATACCGCACTACAAATCAAAAACGCTTTTGACAGTTATCTTAATTATGGTAAAATTTTGCACAAGTTAAATAGCCACAAGTTTGAACGAGCTGGCTTTGTTTAATTTAACAATTTGCTGTCTTTAGAGTTACTAAATTCGGCAGCAATGTACGTTGAGATTATGGAATCCCAGTGGAAGCAAAGAGCGCCAGTCGCGAGTACGGACGTTGTTTGCTTCCACGGGGGAGGCACATCGACTGAGTGTCGGTGAAGCATGAATTGGGGCAAGTTTATGGTTCAAGTTGATTATGCAGACGCGTCGCGGCGACGTTTCTGGCAACGCCAGGCACGAGCCAAGGTTCGGAATTCGGATGCGGGTCGTCGTCCAGACAACATCGAACACGGGATGACACACACCCTCAAAGAAGCCACCATCAGGACGCGCCGACGCCACCTCGATCGTCTGATTGCACTCGAGCTCAACGACAACGCGGCGCCCGACGAGCCCGACTCCATCGACGACCAGTCCGGAACGGACAACGACTGGGAGAACCAGTTTCTCGCCGACGCCGAGCAGGATGTCCGGGACCCGGAGAAAGAATTCAAGGACGACAACGGCGAGTACTTCAGTCTCACCGAAGCGAGGCGCTACCTCGGCACCGACTTTCGTACTTTCAGCCCTTCTCTGACCTGAACCAGCCGCCGGCCTGGGTGAGCGCTGATCGAGAGATCACGCGTACGAGCAGTAGCTCACCCAGGCTTCGGCCTTTTCTCGCTCTCCTCCCTCCATAATCTCAACATTCCCTATGCCTATCCTAAAACAGTCCAACAGCGGGCTGTTTTTATTTTGTCTTGACTCACACTGGAGTAATTCGCTAACATAACAGTGAAAGTTAGCACTCACAACCTGATAGTGCTAAACAGCCATTAGCTAACTTGAGTAACAGGAGGTAGATATGACAGTTCCTATTAACCCTTTGGCCGATTACGTGGTAGCCGTTCCAGAGGAAGCATCCAATAAAACCGCCAGCGGTTTGTATTTGCCTGACCAAGCTCAGGAAAAGCCTAAGACTGCCAAAGTGGTAGCCGTAGGAGCCGGGGTTAAACAGATCAAAAACGGTGATCGCATTTTATACAAAGGTTACAGCACCACCGAGGTTAAAGTCGATGGCACCGATTACCTGTTAGTTAAAGAAGAAGATATATTGGCAACGGTTAAATAGGAGGAAGCATGGCTAAGAAAGTATTTTATGATGAGGACGCTCGCCGCCGACTGCTTGGCGGAGCAGAAGTTTTATATAACGCTGTAAAGACTACCATGGGTCCTAAGGGCCGCAACGTGGTGATTAGCAAAAGCTATGGCAGCCCAACGGTCACACATGATGGTGTGACGGTAGCCAAGGGTGTAGAGCTGGAAGATGTTGATGACGAAACCCTTGGCTACAAAGTTGGCGCCGAGCTAATCAAACAAGCCGCCAGCAAAATGAACGACGTGGCTGGTGATGGCACCACTACGGTAACCGTTTTAACCTATCACATTTTGGCTGAGGCCAATAAGCTAATTGCCGCTGGCCACAACCCGATGTTGCTGCGCAAAGGCTTGGAGGCAGCCGCCCATGATGTGCTCACTAAATTGGGTAGCATGAGCGAGGACATTAAAAGTAACAAGCAGCGCGTAGCCGAAGTGGCTACCATTAGTGCCGGTGACGCCGGAATTGGCAACCTGATTGCTGATGTTATCGACAAGGTTGGCAAAGATGGCGTGGTGACGGTAGAAGAAGGCCAAGGCCTGGCACTGGAAAGTGAAGTGGTAGAGGGCTTTACTTTTGATCGCGGTTTTGTCAGTGCTTACATGGTGACCGACACGGCTCGCATGGAAGCCGTGGTAGACAAGCCAGCTGTAATTGTTACCGATAAAAAGATTAGTTCCATTCAAGAATTTCTGCCAATGCTGGAAAAACTGGCTCAAGCCGGCAAAAAAGACCTGGTACTTATTGCCGAAGACGTAGAGGGCGAAGCCCTAGGTACACTGGTACTGAACAAGCTCAAAGGTGTCTTTAACACTGTGGCCGTTAAAGCTCCAGCTTTTGGCGATAGACGCAAAGAAATCCTAGAAGATATTGCCATCCTCACTGGCGCTAGTGTGATCAGTGACGATCTTGGTCTAAACTTTGAAAACACCGAACTCGATGTTGTTGGCAACGCTCGCAAAATTATTGTCAGCAAAGACGAAACGACCATTATTGAAGGTGGCGGTAATCCGGCGGCGCTTAAGGCCCGGATTGCGCAGATTACCGAACAGATCAAAACTGCCAACAGTGAGTATGATAAAGAAAACCTAGAAAAACGTCGCGCTGCTTTGCAAGGCAAAGTAGCTGTCATTAAAGTCGGTGGCGCTACCGAAACCGAGATCGAGGAAAAGAAGTTTCGCGTGGACGATGCTGTTGCCGCCGTAAAAGCGGCGCTAGAAGAAGGCATCGTGCCTGGCGGCGGTGTAACACTGGTCAGCTTGGCCATGATGATTCACCAAGCCGGTGTTAAAGCCGGAATGGCTGTTGGCAGTGACGATGTGGATGTTCGCCACGGAGCCATGCTGTTAGTCCGTGCTCTCGAGCAACCTTTCCGCATATTACTTGAAAACTCTGGGCTTAACCCCGATGAATGGTTGCCTCAAATCCGGGCTGCCAAAGTTGGGTTGGGTATTGATGTCACAAAGCCCGATAAACTGGTTGATTTAAAGTCGACGGGCATTGTGGACCCGACTCGGGTTACCAAAGAAGCTATTCAAAACGCCGTATCTATTGCCGGAACTTCCATGACCATGGGCGCATTGGTAGTAGATGTGCCTAAGGATGAGCCAGCTATGCCCGGCGGTATGCCCGGCGGCGGTATGGGCATGATGTAGGGTAGCTGCCCATGGATTGGTCTGTCATTGGTCATCGCTTTCGGCCAAGCGGCATACGATTACTTTCAAAACAGGCCAAAGTTAATTACTTAGGCTACCAGTTCATCAGCGCTTAAATGAGCGGCTGTTTCACTATGTGTCAGTGATTTATCCAAAATGGTGCCGGCAACTAAGGAGTTGGCAAAGAAAATTATGGCCCAGCGGGCTACGTTTTTACCGTGCAATTGGCGCTCTCTTTGGATGTCGGACAGGTTCACTACTCCATGCCAACCCGGCTCAATAACGGAGTCAGGATAACAATTTTCGTTTCGAAAGGCTTTGCCACTAAACACTTCAGCTACTTCTGGATCACGGTCCATCAGACCAGTTTCTGGGCTACCAATCCAGAGGCCTTTGTGGCTTTCGGCCATTTGGGCGGTAAAACTGGCTTTGTCGTAATGGCCGGCGGCCAAAACGTCGCCTTGGCCAGGGTGGTAGAACAATAAACGAAGCGGGCTGGATTGGACATCTCTGGGCCCAAAATGTTTAGGAACTAACTCTGGATGGGTACACTCAATAGCGTAATAGGCTTGGCGCATTACTTCGGCGCCGGCGGTATGAATAACCATGAGCGTGGCATGAAGGTCGTCAACTTCGGAAGGCAACGGCGGTAAGCTATGTTCTTTATGAATGCGCCGCATCCGAACGGTGCTGTTTGGGTGAAAATGATAGAACTCTTTGGGATCGTCAGCAATATCTATACCGCGAACGACTCGCAGGGCTTTAGCCTGCAGCGACCGGTTGGTGTAGCCGCCAGGTTTGGCAAATTCCGGATAATTAGTGAAGTATTTATTCCACTGTTTAGTTTTATTTTGCGTTCGATCCAAATCATCTAAGCTTTTTTCAAGTTCTTCTACGGTGTCTTTCACGGGAATCATGGCTTCCATGACCTCAAGTGGTGGATCGGGAAGGGTATCGGTAAAGTTTGCGTAGGCGGTTATGGCCGCATCGACTTTATCGGCACTTAAGCCATGTCGTACAGAAGTGTGCCCGTAAGCTTCTAGACCCAGGCGAATATCACCCGGCGTCTGACCTGTAAAAGATAGTTGTTCCCCCATTTTGGTTTACCCCCAAACGTTTTCACGGGCTAGTATAGCAGGCTTGGTGTTAGTACAAAATATTGCGGAGTTGGCGATTTTGTACTATGGTTGCTGTTGTAGCAGTGAGGGAGAAACAAATGGTCAGACTGCCGTTTAACCGCCCCAGCAATAACCAACCTACTAAGCCAGCTGTACCGGCTGAAGTGCAGCAATATTACCAAGCCGAGCACCGCGAACGGGTAGGTCTGGCCTGGTTATTGGCCGGGGCAACTTTGGTGGCCACTATTTTGATAGTCTTAGGGTTGTTTTTTGGCGGCCGCTGGGCCTACAGAAAAGCCCGTCATCAAGACAATCAAAAACCAGCTTCCACGGCTCAAACCAAAAACACCTCCAAAAGTCCGGCTCAGCCAGCACCGGGCGGATCAGCCACTGGCCCATCAACCACCACGCCCTCACCCCAAACTAATCCTACGTCTCCAACTCAATCAGCTCCGCAAACTACACCGCCCCAGCCCACGCCGCTTCCTCGGACTGGTCCAGACGGTGATTATTAGCCGCCAAATCGTTGTACTTGTAACGCGAGAAAGTCGGCAGAGACCCAGTATTTTTTCAGGTATGCTTAGGCGACAATAGGAGGTTGCAAGACATGACACCAGCGTCACGACAAGATGTTCAGTCGCTTGTTGATATGGCATGTAACCGAGTGCTGCAACGCCTACTAACTAAGTATGATATTCAGACTATCACCGAAATCTCGCGGGACCGGGTGCTCAATGCTGTGCAAAATTATCATAATCAAGATCA
>JAQGHD010000004.1 GCA_028288965.1 Candidatus Saccharimonadota bacterium
AAACCGCACTTCACCGTCGACCGCTACCACGCAATATCATTACCTCTCTGCGGCGTCAATTTCTGTCCCCTCCTCTACTGAGGGTAACCGCCAGATTCAAATGCCCGTAGCCGGTACCTTGCGGAACCTCTCTTTTACGATCGACACTCCACCTGGCACTGGAGCAAACTGGATTATCGCGGTTCGTAAGAATGGCGTGACCACCGCGTTGTCTGTCACCATCCAAGACGCAGAAGTAACAAAAATCGACACGACGCACTCCGTAACGTTCATGCCAAACGACCTGATTGCTCTGAGAATTACGCCTAGCTCCGGCACTGTGCCCGCGGCGTTCACCCTTCACTCGTGGGACATCGAGTGCAACGCGCCCGGACAGATCATTGTTGGCGGTAACAGCAACAACCCCAGCACGGCGGCCGCCAACTTCACCGTGATGCAGGGTGGTAACCCCATCACCTGGACCGGAACCGAATCCAACGTGCAGATCGTCTGCCCAACGGCTGGGACACTCACCAATCTATTTGCCCGTCTGAATCTCGCCACTGGCGCCGGGTCGAGCTACACCGTTATTGTCCGTAAAGGCGGCGACACGGTACTCAGCACGATCATCGCTGATCCAGCCACTTCCAACTCAAACACAACAAATAGTGTGGCGGTGGTAGCGGGAGACCTTTTATCGATCAAGGTCCTACCCTCTGCCTCCCCAGCGCCCACCGCCCGCAGTATTTGGTGGGGGCTACTATTTACCCCCACGGTTGATGGCGAGAGCTTTTTTGGCTTTGGCAACTCGGCCGTCCCCTCCACCACTGCCACCAACTTTGAGCAAGGGTTTTATGCGGGAGCCAATGCCTGGAACGCGACCGAATCCGCCGTTACCGGTTACATTGGTCCGCAAACCCTCAAAAAGTTGTATGTCTCGCTGGTCACGGCTCCCAGCGCCGGAACATCACGGACGTTCACGGTGCGGAAGAACTCCGCAGATACAGCTCTTGCCGGAGTCGTGTCCGGTACTGGTACCACCGGCAACATAGCCAGTGACGTGACGTTCGCCCGGACTGACACGTACGATATTTCTTCTTTTCGAACCGGTGCCGCCGTGGCTCCCACCGGCGGCGTCCACATTGGTGTCCTGGTCTACAGTGCTCCCGCCCCCCGCCGAGTGATCATTACCTGATACCTACATTTTAGTTTTTGGCACTGCTTTAAAGTTATTTTCGACTTCTTCAAGAGTATCCATCATATAGGTCACATCCTCAACGGTACTGATTATATAAATAATTTCTTGCTGTAGGTTTAGCACTGGAGTGTTGGTTAGGCGCCACCAACGTTCCACGGTGGTAGAGTCTTTGGCAGATGGCACCTGGAGATTGTACCGCTGCAGGGCAAGAGCATGGGCAGTCTTGGTGCGTAAAACTTGTTTTAATGAATACGCCAAGTTTTTACCTTCTGGATGTTCCACCGTATGAGCATTTTCCGGAAAAATGTCGAACAAATTGCGATTTAATATTTGCTGGGGCGTGGTGTGTGTAGCTTTGCAGTAACTAGCTGTAGCGGCGAGAATAACAAACCCGGGCGACAGTAGCACATGACAAGCCGGTAAAGATTCAAAAACCGTCTTATAATTTGGGGCTGGAATCATAAGCTACTCCACCATTCTTATATTTCTAGTCTATAGCCGATTTGGCCTATTGAATAGCGTTTATCGCATCGTAACTCGTTTATTTTTAGTGCTCCTGCCACACCCAGACTGTTATTATAAGAGCACCGTAATTACCGCAATTGCTTAAGCATCCGTCCATGTTACTCATGCTTGCATAAGGGCTGATTTGGATTATGATTATCTTAATAAGGAGAGATGTATGACAGAGCTGCTCGAAACCTTGCATAGTCCGGCCCAAAAGACTGCCGAGACCTGGCACCAAACCGTTGACGCATTAAATAGTGATCCGGACAAACACATTGTTCGGCCTGAAGGTAGCACAACCTATGTTTCTACAGCTGCTGTTCGGCCTCTAGAGGTCTTACCGGCAATGGTGGGCACCGATAAACAGCATGAGATTTATAATCAAACATACGCCTTGGCAACCCGATACACAAGCAGATCAGATGATCTGCTTCCCGATTCGCTTATACGTTTTAAGAAACGGGTGAATCAACCAGGTAATCCCATACTACTCATCGTTAATGGCAACTATGCTAACCCGTTGTTACAAATTCGCCCCGAAATGAATGAACTGATAACGTTGGACGGCTTAAACCCTATTGATGATACAGCCAACTATCTCCCCACCATTTTACAAGCCCTGGAATTAAGTAGCCAAGCTAGACGGCAACTCCGTTCTGAAAAGACCAAAAGAGAGCTTGGATTAGCAGCCAAAATCGGAGCCGGCACTATGGCAGCAGTCATTGTATTTGGCGGGATTGATAAGGGATTTCGCGGCCTGCAACATGCTTTCCATACAGTCAGTGTTCACAAAGCCCAAAATCGGCAGCGCGATGATGCATTGCGAAGTGCATTTGATGCTAGAGGTATTAATCTTAAGGTCCCGGCACTAGCTCGTGATACAGTCAGTTTTATTGCTGCTGATAAAGCCTTGTTCGGCCAACCATTACCCAAGCCATCCGGTCATGATACTTTGGCTCATCCCCGAAAATTCTCGATTAACGATACGTGTGTCACGCTTACAACTATTAGTGCCGGCCAAAGCGCCAAATTAGAAACTGATGGCAATCCGGATGAACTGATTGCTGTAGTTGGCGGTGATGGCAACCTGCAGGTTTGCCAGCCTGACTATAATACTCAACGCTCTCGGCACGTCTTGCTCCAGGTCATAAATAAGATCCCGGGTTAAATTATTCCCCTGGTTGTTGTAGGCTTGGTATTATTCCTAAGGCTAGAATCAGGGCATACAAAACTGCAAAACCGCACATCACGCTTGGGATGCCGGATATCGTTTGGGGATTCACAGCGTTTACAATGCCAGTAGGCAATAAAAAGCTCAGATAGCCGCAGACCTGCAAGACCAGCGCTTCCCTAGTCCGCTGGTTGGACGAGATGCTAAAGTAAAGGCCCAGTCCAATACCCACAATTACCCAAAAGTAATAATAAGCAAAGTATAGTCCGCCAATTGGGTGTATCAGTTGAAAAATAGCGTAGTTTCCGGCACAGATATGACCAGCAAAAGCTGAGGTATGAAACCCAAAAACTACAGCAAAACCCAGTCCGCAGGCATAGGCCAACCACACTAAAGCAGTGGTTTTACGCTTGGCTATGGCATATACCGCGTGCAGCGCTAGCGGCGGTAGCAACGTTATAGCTATGTAGCCCAGGCGTGAATACACCAAGGCACTGGCTGACGAACGCCCACAAACGTTATACTCAGCAAACTGAAACACTGCCAGTAACAGCAACATACTGGTGGCCAAACGAACCAACGTCGTCATCCTGTAACGGATAACCGTATAGGCGGCCAAGCCGATTTCAATCACAAGAGTCGCTAGCATCACCGGTGGCGAGAAGCAATACAGCTTATTTGTTTGCTTGAACATTGTTCATAGCTTAACTGCTTATGGCTAGGATAGCTACTTTGAGCCTGCGTCGCCTACTTCGGCTTTGCGTTTTTTGAAGCATGTTAAACTGAAGAGGCTAGATAAGGAGACATTATGAAGCTTAAAGGTGTAATGCTGGGAACCGAAAATTCAAAACAATTGGGTGAATTTTACACAAAAATCCTGGGCAAACCAGGCTGGCAACAAAATGATTGGTACGGCTGGGACGTTGATGGTGGCAGCCTCATGATCGGCTCACACAGCGAAGTCAAAGGCAGTAACGACATGCCAGGGCGAATTATGATAACTTTTGAAACTAAAGACGTCCAAAAAGAATTTGACCGCATCCAATCCTTGGGCGCCAAAGTAGTGGCTAAGCCGTATCAACCAAATAAAGACAATAGCGATATGTGGCTGGCAACTTTTGCCGACCCCGACGGCAATTACTTCCAACTTACCCCACCCTGGAAAGAGTAATCAGTCAGCAGTACCTATGATCGCCTAGCGGCCAGGCGGCTTTTGCTCATATAAATGCCAAACACAATCAGCCACGTGGTTTGTGGATAGGCCACGAGCCGCTCCATGCCCCCAATACCCAAGCCAAGATAGGTATGGTTAGCAAACAGCGCGAGTGCCACTAACGAAAGCAGACCTGACAATATGGTATAGGCTCTTAATGCCCTCGGCAGATCTAACGCATAACCAAGAATGACCATGCCCAAGTTGCCGATTAAAAACGGCAGCGCGGCACCAACTAAATGAAAGGCCACTATGGTGTTTTCGGCAAAGATTCCTACTAATAACGTGCCCAGACCGGCCAACCCCATAAAGCTAAACCCGGTGCCACTGCCAACACTCTCTCTAAATTCTTGAAATATCAAGACGGCTCCGAGCACCATGGTTATCCCTAAAATAATGAATGAGGCGTTCATGAAGGCATGGAGCGGCGAGCAAACCACACGGCCAGAGTAGACACCACAGGCCGTATTACCGAGATCGCTAATTGTATTATGAAAAATGCTGTAGGGCTGTTTCCAGGCCAGGGCTACTACAATTTGAACAATGTAATACTGGATGCTAACTACCCAAAAAGCCGGACCAACAAATGGAAAGCGATTGTTAAACGTCCGAGCGGTCTTAAACGGTTTCATTACATGGATTATATGTCTTTTCCGCAATCGGCGGGCACGAATCTAGGTTTGGTCGCGAGCTTTTTCTAGATCGGCAATAACAATTTTTTTCATTTGCAGCATGGCCTTCATGGCTCGATCAGCTTTTGCCGGATCAGGATCCGATAAAATTTCGCCCATAGCCGTTGGCACAATTTGCCAAGACAAACCAAATTTATCCTTGAGCCAACCGCACTGACTTTCTTGGCCACCATCGGCCGTCAGTTTGTTCCAGTATTCGTCTACCTCTTCTTGAGATTCGCAGTTCACCACAAAAGAAACAGATTCGTTAAACGTAAAGTTTGGGCCGCCGTTAAGGGCAGTAAATGACACGCCGTCCAACTCAAAAGCCACAGTCATAACGGTTCCTTCCGATTTGCCTGAAACTTCCTCGGCGGACTGGGGATATTGAGTGGTATTGGTAATTTTGGAGTTCTTAAAAATTGAGGTGTACAGCTTAGCGGCTGCTTCTGCTTGGGTGTCAAACCATAAAAACGGACTTATTTTTTGCATGTATAATCTCCTTAATTGTCCTACCAGTGTAATATGTTCACGGAGTTTTGAGTAGTTTCAACAGGCCTCTGTGTATAAGTAATTGTGAAATTATTACACGCCTAGGTATACTTATGCTTAAAGCTAATATAAGGACAATAAAAAATGGTTCGAACTGTAAAAAAATCTAAACCAGCTACTGGCTGGCAAAAGTTTGTTAATGCCTTAAACCCCGACACATCATCAAAGCGCATGCTTGGCGTAGTCTTAATCTTTGCCGTCCTTGGTGGCAGCTATTTTGTTTACGGCAGTTATGCTCAAAGCATTAAAAGTGTGGCTTACGTATCAGCCATAGACGCCGTGCAACAACCAGCCACGGTAGTGGCTAAATCCCCTGGATCAAAAAACAGCAAAAATGTGTGGAACTTGGGACCAACTGGAAGTATCATGGCCAACATAACTTTGCCATATCTTAATGACAGTGCACCGTTTCAGATTTGTGCAACGCTTAAGGCAGCCCAGGCGGGCACAGTAAACATTTCATTGGCAGCCGTCAGCAAAGGCGGCGAATTCCCTGTGGCCGTAGATGCCACAAACGTCTATAAAAAATACTGTGCGCCTATGACCTATCTTAGTGGCTATACCAGTTCTCTCTACGAGCCAGGTGTCGTTAACAAAACAAATGGCAATGTGTACGTTGACTCAATCTCGTTCGTCTACAATTCCAAATACATTTCATATGGCACATACTAACCTGTAGTTTGGTCACTTAAGTGGTAAGCCAGAGGGTCAAAACAGCTCCGCAGCGCGAGTTTGTTCCCATAAGCATTGGCATTGGAGTACTGGTAGCGTGCTTGCTGCGGCTCCCCTCAACAGACCGTAGCCTATTTTGGCGAGAGTTCGTTCTGCTGGGCACCGGTGAAATTAGTTTGGTCTACTATTTGTTACAGCCTAGAGCTGTGCATTTATCTAAGAAACTTAGTCTGCTGCTACTGGCACTCTTAGGCCTGAGTACCTATAGCTTATTGCAAACTCGGCCGCTGCGAGCCGGACTACTGGGCACACCGCTGATTCATCCTGGATTATTTTCTTTGTACGCTTCGGTATTAATTGGATTTGTGTTTGCAGCACATAGAAAAGCCCTGGGGTTCTGGAAAGCAGCTTACTGGGTGATCTTGGCATTTAGCTTGGTGAATTTATTGTATTGGCTAACTCACGGCGTGAGTAATCGGCTTGGCCTGGTTGGGATCCAAATAAACTATAGCGCCCTTATATTTGTCTTAGGCATAGTTATTGGGAGTTGGCTGTATGCCCATGCATATATAACCACTTGGCAGGCTCTGGCGGCCCAATGTTTACTGCTTGTATCCGTAGCCTTAACCCAATCTCGGGTAGAAATTGTTTTAGCATTGTTAGTCAGCGGCTGGTTTGCTTGCGACTTGTTGTTGCAAAAGTTTAGTAAAACCCAGGCGTGGCTCGTGCTAGGCGTTATTGGCTTTGTTCTGGTCATGGGACTTAGTTTTATACCTAGGGTGTCGAGTGGTAGCTACTTTGGCACAAGCGTAACGTATCGGCGGGACCTGGTGCGGGCTGCATTGCCGACCCATACATCTGGTTGGATACTGGGCTCCGGCATTACCAGTCTGGAAACTAATATTGCTACCCGTGGCTGGCAATATCCGGAACTGCGCAAAGACCTGCAAACCGGTTGGCACTTTGAAAGTAGCCATAATTACGTGGTTGATCTTATAGTTGAGCGAGGGCTTATTGTGCTGGGCCTTTATCTAGCGCTCACCTATCTGGCGCTTCAATCCGCCTGGCAGCAAAAAGAGGCCAGCGCAAAATTACTAGGCGTACTGCTAAGTTGCCTGCTGGTGTTCTTGCTGTTTGATAACATCAATATTCAAACCGAATTACTCTACTGGGTCCTAGTTATCGGCCTGCTAAGCCCCTACCCACACAGTAGGACCATGGCAGCCAAAAAAGCTTAGGTACCGTAACGTATCAAGATATTGCCGTTCTTGAACTCTTTTGTATTTAGCCGCGTTAACTTCAGTTGCTGATGTAGGCCGGTGAATAAAGAGGTGCCGTGGCCAATGGCAAAACGCGGGTATTTTGCCAGTCGGCACTTGTAAGGGTGTATGACACAACTACTTTGGGGCTATCGTTCATCAGCTTGGCACTTAATTGTTGCGTAAGTTACTACTACTTAGTTAACCGAGACGTTTATATCATTTCGAGCCGAAGCACTAGCTGATCCGGAGTAAACATCGCCAACTACCGTGTTATGGCTGGCGGTGACGTCACCGGAGCGCACGTTTTGGTTATTGCTGGCGTGAATAGAAACATCTGTATCAGTTATTGTTACGTGTCGATTACTCCTATCCATACCGTAATTGCTGGAGTAGTTGTTTGAGTTGGAGTTTTGGTAGCTAGTCATATAGTTATTGGATCCGTAATTTTTGTGACTGGTGTACGTCTTTTTGCTGGATTGCTGGTACTGGCTAGAACCATACGACTTGTTCTGCTTATTACTGTATGAGGTTTTTCGATCAGGCCTGTCTTTGCAATCATCCTTTTGCTGTTTTGGCATATGATACTGCGAATAATGTTGGCTGGCCCAGACAGCATAATTATTGCTGTAATTTTTATTGTGAGAGTTATTCCCATAGTTATTTGATTTATGAGAGTTGCTTGAGGTAATAATGTTTGTTGAGTCCGGGCCCGTCAGGTAAATGCTGGCATTATTCATGCTCCAGCCGGAACTCCTAATAATATTAGTCGATCCCGGTCCAGTGATATTTATGCTGGCGGCCGACGCCATACCTCCACTGGCTAGCGTTAAGATAGCAGCTGCGCTACTGCCAATTATGCTTGCTCGAATAATGCTTTTTTTCATGATAATTGCCCTCCCTTACATTACATAGTTTCCCCTTCCAGTTCTTTTACTGTAAAACAACGGTTTTCACGTCGCTAGGAGAATTTTCCTAGCCACGCTATCTGTGGACAATCTGTTAAAGCTGGGTGTTAGAGTTTAGTGATAGCTGTGATCTTGTTATACTGCCTATATGGATGGGTCAGTCACATTAAAGCTAGACGACTATCTAACAGCACTCGGTGAGCTCTTAAAGGCGGCCACGGGCGAAAAAAAGTTCTTTCGAGCCATAGTCAACGCCCCGTTTGAAAATAAGTTGGCCTCCGCCAATTTAAGCCTAGGCATTGTGGTTTTTTTGTTGGTCAATAAGCACGACCAAACCATAGATAGGATTGCGCTGTCTGATACCGAACCCGCCCAGAACGCCGTTACTATTTCCGAAAAACGCTTCGAAGAAATTAAGATCCCCTTGCAGCATAAGTCTAATAGTATTACCGAAGCCATTGCCTCAGGCAAACCACAAATAACGGCCGACTGGAAGTATTTGTTCATACCAGAGATGAGCCCGCAAGCTGCTCGTTTTAATCAAGCCAATGCTGGTATCGGTTATAGCGTAGTGTACCCCTTGCAGGCGCGGAATGGCGGCGCACTGATTTTTAGTTATTATCAGGAACCGACTAAGATTACCGCTAAGCACTGGGAATTTATGAAAAACTACAGCCAACTGGTTAGTAGCCTGCTTTAGTATCACTCTATTATAGGAGCCGATTACCAACTCGTTGTAGAGCTTCTGGTATGCCCATCTCGGCACTGCCAGTAACGGCCACGTAGCCTAGGCCTGGCACCAACTTCGACACCCGGCCATTCTCTGACACAAAATATTCTTGCCAGCCAAAATCAGGATGAGCCTTGTCTTTAACCAGGGTGCGATACATAAATTTGGTATTGAAGTCGCCGGTGCAAGTAAAATCTTTATTATCAGACAAGGGCTTAATAGCATCCTGGACGATCATAATGCCATCATCGTCAACCATTTCCCACATATTATTTAACACTTTTTGCTGATCTTCCTGCCTCAGCTGATAAAGAACTGTCGACAGTAATACGATTTTGTATTTCTGCCCTTGTCGATGTAATTTATTCAGTAGCTTTGTTGGGGCTTCACGTAAATCTGCTTCTAAAAATCCTACCCCAGTTGGTTGGGCATTCATAAGGTCGAGCTGATGATTCACGCTCCTAATATTCAATAACTCTTCGGGACGAAACGAACAGGCTATTGCCCATAACCGAAACCCAAGGTCGCGGATGTTACGGTTATCAATCCCGGCACTGTCGCCAATTTCGACAGTCTCGGCCATCAATCGCCGCATAACCCGAGACATGCGTGGATCAACCCAGTACGAATCGGGATCCTGATTTGTTTCAGAATAACCGCCCAGCAGCTGTTGGGATTCAAATCGATAATTTGTTCTGAGTGCTTTGAGGATTTGGTTTTGGCTGCAGCCGCCATCTAGGATAGCAGCTGGCTCTGACCAGCGTGGTTGAAAAATTTGCGTAACGGCCTTAATGGTTTTGGCGCGTTCAGCAATGTTACTAACAACTTCCAAAAAAGATACATGGTAAACAAACTCATCACGAAGCGGTGTTAGCCCCTGTTCATTTATCCTGAACAGGCTACTAATGTGCTGCTTGGCATAGTCTTGATCGTCAATGAACCGCTCTGGGTAAAAATGTCTTGGAATATAAATCAGGGGCGAAGGATCATCGGCCGTATCCCACCGATTACCTTTTACCACACCCATAAAGTTCCGCTGGAAGGCCCGCCATGATTTATTAACTACATACGGTCCCTTGTCTTCCGCTCCGAGGGTGGGATTAAATTTCAGTATGTCATCGTAGGCTGATTGGATTTCCGGCTCGTCCAAAAGCTCATACATAGCCCCGGCCATGGCCCTAATACCTCGATCACCGGCAGTCGGATGCTCGGCCTCAAATTTAAAGGCCGACTTAATATGAACTTGCTCTAGCTGCATGTCGCTATTGTCTCCGTAACTTTACAATAGCGTAAATAGCTGGGTTCGTATATAGAAAGCCTAGCCGAATGCATTCTCAGTTACTTCTCAGTGATATGCAGGTAAAATAGCTTTATGAGAATACTTGTTGTCGAAGATGAACATAAAATCGCTAACGCCCTAAAAAAAGGTTTGATGCAAGAAAGCTTTGCGGTAGACGTCAGTTATGATGCCGACGACGGACTGGCGATGGCCACAACAGAGGAATACGATCTTGTTATCCTAGATCGTATGCTGCCCGGTGCCCAAGATGGTCTAGCTATAGTTAGTGCCATGCGGGAAGAAAAAATTCATACTCCAGTTTTAATGTTGACCGCCAAAGACCGGGTTATCGACAAAGTGACTGGGTTGAATGCCGGTGCTGATGATTATTTGGTTAAACCCTTTGCTTTTGAAGAACTCATGGCTCGGGTGCGAGCGCTATTGCGACGTCCGCAAGATAGTAAAGGCCAGGAACTAGCCCACGAAGATCTAACCCTCAACACGCTTACTTTTGAGGTTAAACGGGCCGCTCAGCCCATAGCCTTGTCCAATAAAGAGTACGGGCTACTGGAATACCTGATGCGCAATCCAGAGCGTATTCTGACCAAAGACAACATCATTGCTCATGTTTGGGATTACGATGCTAATATCCTCCCTAACACCGTTGAGGTATACATTGGCTACTTGCGCAGTAAAATAGACAAACCATTTAAGACTAAAGAGCTCATCCATACCGTCCGTGGTTTTGGCTATAAATTCGGAGCCCGGTAACCCATGTTTAAATCCGCTCGCCTTCGTTTAACGCTGGCCTACCTAGCCATCTTGATGCTCATCAGCTTGTTCTTTAGCACAATTTTATACAGCGTCTCCAGTCATGAGCTCGACCGGGGATTTCGCGGTGAATCACACATCTATACACTCTACCCTCACGACAATCTGGCATTGCAGGACATTCAAAACCTATTAGATAAACGACTCGATCAATCGCGGCATCACTTAATACTTAATTTGCTGTACACCAATATATTTGTCTTGCTGTTGGGTGGTGGCGCCAGTTATGCCTTGGCCACATTTACACTTAAGCCCATAGAAGAATCACATGAAGCCCAAAGCCGCTTCACCGCTGATGCATCGCACGAACTACGCACCCCACTAGCCGCCATGCAGACCGGCATTGAAGTAGCCTTGCGCGACCCAAAGCTTACCAAAGAGGAAGCCAAAGATTTACTGCGCAGCAATTTAGAAGAACTTGCCAAGCTGACCGCATTGTCCGACGGCTTGCTACAACTAGCCCGGCTTAACAGAAATGACCTTCCGAACGAACGTGTGTCCCTGGCTAAAGTCACCCAAGAGGCCATTGACCGAGTCTTGCCGGTGGCCGAGCAAAAAGGCATTTTATTAGAACAAAACGCTTCGTCAGGCGTCACAGTGATTGGCGATAAAGCTGGGTTGGTTGAAGTGGTAGTTATCTTACTCGAGAACGCTGTTAAATATAGTCCGGCAAAAAGCCGCGTAGTGTTAACGCTGAAGAAACAAGCTAAACAAGCGTCGATAAGCGTCAAAGATGAAGGCCGGGGCATGAAGGCAAGCGAGTTGCCTCATATATTTGAGCGGTTTTACCGAGCTGATTCCTCACGTAACAAAGAGCAAGTGAGCGGTTATGGCCTAGGTTTATCTATCGCCAAATCGGTGGTTGACTTGCACGACGGCACCATTACCGCACAGAGCCAGCCAAGTCGTGGTTCTACTTTTGAAGTTAAACTTCCCCTCGCCTAAGCAATCTCTCAGCTATTGTTTTTACACTTCGAACTAATAGCATAAATTAAGAGAAAGGAACTGCCGTGAACTCACTAACTCGCGGTATACGCAATACGTTCAGAAATAGTATCCGGACAGTGTCAATTGTATTAATTTTGGGACTCAGTATTGGTTTGTCATTATCAATGCTGGTCGCCCGTCAAGCTGTTGAGAATAAAATATCCACCGTTAAAAGCACTATTGGCACATCTATAACTGTCTCGCCGGCCGGAGCTCGGGGCTTTGATGGCGGCGGCGAACCGCTCACACAAGCTGATTTGGACAAAGCTAAAAGCGTGGCCCATGTAACCAGTGTTAGTGGCACACTGCAAGACCGATTAAGCAGCGACAATACCAACTTGCAGTCGGCCATCGATCCCGGCACACTGGGGCGCCGCTTTGGCCGAAGCAATAGCGGCTTTGGTGCCGGCGGACAAGCGCCAAATGGCGGAACATTTAAGCTACCGGTCATGCTCATTGGAACTGATGACCCCGCATCAGCCCAAGTACTCAGCGGCAGCAGCGTAAAACTAACAAGCGGCACACTATATGCCGCCGGCAGCAGCGACAAAGTCGCCGTTATTGGTAAAGAATTAGCCACTAAGAATAATCTGTCCGTTGGCTCAACTTTTACTGCCTATGCCAGCACCATTACCGTGGTAGGGATATATGATGCCGGTAACACATTTAGTAACGGCACCGTAGTCATGCCGTTAAAAACCGTTCAGACCCTGTCTAGTCAAGCCAATGCTATTACCAGTGCCATTATAAAAGTAGATTCCATAGATACTATTGATGGGGCGGTGAATAACCTTAAAACACAGTTAGGCAGCAAAGCCGATGTTGTGAGCCAAAAAGATACCGCTACCCAGGCCTTAGCACCACTCCAAAACATTAAAAATGTTTCACTGTTTAGCCTGATCGGAGCGATGGTGGCTGGGGCGATTATCATACTGCTCACCATGGTCATGATTGTCCGCGAGCGTCGCCGAGAAATCGGTGTACTAAAGGCAATCGGAGCCAGCAATGTAAAAATTATGTGGCAGTTTATGGCCGAAGCCGTTAGCTTTACGGTGATTGGAGCTGTCTTGGGCATAGCCATCGGCCTGGCCGGCGGCAAACCAATTACCAACATGCTGGTAACCAACAGTAGTAATGCTAGCTCAGCCGTCAGCCAAACGGCCGGCCCCGGCCAAGGACCAGTTACCGCACAAGCTGGCGGCGGGGGTTTGTTCCGCCGAGCGGCGAGTAATCTCAATTTAAAGGATGTCCACGCAGTTATTAGCTGGCACCTCCTGCTTTATGGATTCGCGGCCGCCGTATTGATCGCACTAGTCGGCAGTGCTGTTCCCTCTTTACTAATAGCTAAGATCCGCCCTGCGGAAGTCATGAGAACGGAGTAAGACATGTTAGAAGTAAAAAAGGTAACCAAGCAATTTTCATCGGGCAGTGGCGACGTCACCGCCGTAAAAGATATTAGTCTACAGATACCAGCCGGTAAGTTTGCGTCTATCATTGGTAAAAGTGGCAGCGGTAAGAGCACGCTGTTAAGCCTACTCGGGGCGCTAGACAAGCCAACGTCCGGCAGTATTGAGGTTGATGGCCAAGACATTACGCGGCTGGGCGACCGCGCCCTCAACACCTACCGTGGCAAACAAATTGGCTTTGTCTTTCAAAGCTACAACTTGGTGCCGAATTTAACAGCGCTCGAAAATGTCATGCTGCCTTTGGAATTTACAAGAGTCGCCCGCCGTGAGCGTGTCGGACGGGCAAAATCGCTACTCGATCAAGTGGGCATTACTGGCGACAAGCAACAGCGTAAACCCAGCCGCTTGTCGGGCGGTGAACAGCAACGTGTGGCAATTGCCCGCGCCTTGGCCAACCAACCCAAAGTTATTCTTGCCGATGAACCCACCGGCAACTTGGACAGCCAAACCGGCAAGATGATCTTCGATTTGCTGCATAGCCTAGCCCGTAGCCAAAACACCACTATTGTGGCCGTCACCCATGATCTTTCTATCGCCGGCAAAACTGATATGACCTTTACGCTCAGCGACGGCAAACTAGTCAAGCAGTAGTAGCCGCGTTCGCCAAACCTTTACAATAAAGTAGCTTTTGTGAATTAATTCACAGAGCAATACGCCAAACTTCCGCATACTGGTTGGAATGTAATTGGAGGAACGGCTGTGCTCTGGACAATCATCGTTATCCTGGTCGTATTATGGTTACTTGGTCTTGTCGGCCACATAGGTGGTGGCTTGATACACGTGCTGCTGGTTATCGCACTGGTGGTCTTTATTTACAACATGATTACTGGTCGCCGGGCCGTCTAGCCTTTTTTGGTTGTAAAAAGGCGATATTTTAGAATTTTTCACATATAATAAAACCGCATAAAATGAGAAGACAACTGAAGCAAAACCAAAAATATTTACTAGGCTTTATTGTATTAGTCTGCCTGTATGCCGGCCTGACAGTTCTGCTCCCCCCCGACCCTATTTTGTACAGCCGTTATCACCTGACGGATGCTGGCATACGGTTCATTAATCTTAGTTTTGTATTGCCGATTATCGGCATTTGGTGCGTGGCGTTTTATGGCGCCTTGCAGGTCAAACATTATGCCCTACTTATTAAGAACACGGCTGATGGAAAACCGCTCGACAAGTTGGCCGATGGACTGGTTATATTAGTCAGTTCTTCGCCGCTGACTTCAAGTCTAGCTAGCTTTTCTAACTACATAGGGCGAGTTCATCCGCGATTTCAACCCACCGGTCGTATTATTTCAAATTACATAGGAGCTATAGTTATCTTCATTGCCTTTTGGCTAATTAGCAACGCCGCCTCGTCGTTATCGGGTCAAGTTAAGAAAAAGTCCAGTCCCCTGGAGCAGCAATACTGGGTTTTTGGTTTTATAGTTTTAAGTACCATCTATTGTTTTTTATTGATTACGCAGCGAGCGCCTAGCGAACCACATGATCCCTACTTCCTACCAAACTGGTTGCTTCTGATGACATTGGCGATACCATACTTATATATATGGTATCGAGGGCTACTGGCCGCCTACAACTTACTTTTCTATCAGAAAAAAGTTAAAGGCAGCTTGTACAAACAAGGGCTGTCGCATCTGGCCAAGGGGCTGGTGAGTGTTATAGCTATTTCAATTCTTATTCAGCTACTAACCACCGCCTCGGTTCGCCTGAATCGACTAAAACTGACCCCCATTCTTATTATTGTTTATATTTTATTAATTCTGTACGCCATCGCTTACGGTTATATTGCCAAAGGCGCTAACCGCCTCAAGAAAATTGAGGAGGTATAGAATGTCCCGATCAAAAAACCTCTTCGAGAAGGCCGTAACAATTAGCGAAGACTACCTGGGACCAGCCGCTGAACGCTTCATGGCTCGACAAATCTCCACCCACCTTGGCAAACCGCCGGATTTACTCACTAAAAAAGACCTCAGCCACTTAATCAATTGGATCAAGCCAACCTTTGCTTTACTGACCGACAATACCGAACTAGTCGATACATTCGTTGATCGTCTGCAGTCTCTATCAGATAATCGCACCCAGTCTGAGGACCACTAATCATGATCCGACTCACCGAATCGTCAGCTACTGCCAATCAGGCCACCGTGAACCCTGAGCATTCGCTGGCCGCCGCCGAAGCCTTGTTCCTGAGCCTTGGGGACGGCGCCATTGTCACCGATGAGGCTGGGCGAGTGAGTCGTATTAATAAAGTCGCTCTGCTATTGCTGGGCTACTCGGCCAAAGAGCTGGTGGGCCGTTGGTACCCCGACGCCGTGGTGGCGGAAAATGAAGATGGCAATCGTATTCCTAACTGGGAACGCCCGATTACACAAGTGTTTTTAGAGGGCAAATCTATTTCAGCTCGAGTGTATTATCGACGCAAAGATGGCTCCCGTATGGCGACATTTTTAACAGTTTCCCCAGTCATGTTAGATAGCAAGCCAATCGGTGCCATAGAAGTGTTTCGCGATATTACCAACGAAGTCGAGCTAGAAAAAACCAAGGACGAGTTTATCTCGCTGGCCTCCCACCAACTCCGGACACCTGCCACCGGCGTGAAGCAATATGTGGGCATGCTTCTGGAAGGGTACGCCGGAACAATTACTAGCCAACAGCGACAATTACTCAAAAACGCTTATGAGAGCAACGAGCGTCAGCTGACAATCGTCAGTGACTTATTACGAGTTGCTCATATAGACGCCGGAAAAGTTCGCTTGGTCCGGCAGCGGGTGGATCTCGTGCAGCTTATTCAAGATGTTATAGATGGATTAAATAACGTCTTTAAACGACGCTATCAGGAAGTAAATTTTGTCCACCCCAAAACCACGGTCACAGCTGAGATTGATGTCGATAGAATACGCATGGTTATAGAAAACATCGTCGATAATGCCAGCAAGTACACGCCCGAAGGCAAAAATTTGGAGGTGACCTTGCGCCAACGTCCGAGCTGCGTAGAGATTGAAGTCAAGGACGAGGGTGTCGGCATCCCCAGGCGCGATATCAACAAGATGTTTCAAAAGTTTTCTCGGCTCAATAATCCACTATCGCAATTAGTCGGTGGCACCGGGCTGGGTTTGTATTGGGCTAAACGTATTATCGACCTGCACGAAGGTGAAATTACCGTTTCCTCAAAGGTTGGTAAGGGGTCGGTCTTTACCATTTCAATTCCGGTGTGAGATCACCGAGAAGCTATTAAGGCAAAATGGAAGTATGGTTAGTAGATATCTTATTTACAGATACAGCCGTTGCGAGTAAAATTGCTATTTACATTGATTGTAAAGATAGAGGAGTAATATGGCCAAAATTCTGATTGTTGAGGACGACGAAGCGCTAAATAAAGCTTACGAATTTATCTTAAAACAAGATGGGCACACGGTGATGACTGCCTTTAACGGCCAAGATGGACTTCATAAGGCTGACGATTTTAAGCCCGATATCATTTTGCTGGATTTGCTGATGCCAGTTATGGATGGTCTGCAATTTTTACAAAATTTTGATGCCACCAACAAACACCCCAACGTCAAAGTTGTAATACTAACCAATCTTGGCCATGAAAAAGAAGTCGAGGAAGCCCTGCAACTAGGGGCCTATAAATACATCTTAAAAGCTCACGAATCGCCGCGACAACTTTCGGTGCACGTCAAACACCTTATTGATAAAAATATTGAGAAAAAAGAATCAGCCGTCTAAAAACTTTGGCGTTCGTTGCCCGGAGCAACCTCACAATAGCGTTTGACAGTATCCACCCCATACCATACAGTAGAACGTAATTAACATAAGCAGTCCCAAAATGGCAAAAAAGGCAAAAAAGAAAGTCATGGCAACAAAAACCACTAAAAAACGAACAACCAAAAAACCAACTATCATAAAAAAGCAGAATAAACGGTTGGCAATATTTGTCATCCTCTTTGCATTAATTGGCCTTATCACGCTTCTCATTAGCCATGCTGAGACCATAACGCAAAACATGGTTGTTTTACCCCGTTATGACACCTATGTGCAAAGTGGCGCCAAAGCCAACACCAACCTTAATGACACCAACACCCTGCTCAATAGTTCAGTTCAGGGCGGTTGTAATAAGCAAATTACTCACGAATGTGTTTCGACCGTCGATAACCGTACTTATATCCGATTTGATGTCAAGACTTTGCCAGCAGGCTACCACATAAAATCCGCGGCCATGCGACTCTGGGCCACCAATTCAAGTCCGGTGGGCGGCATCATATATAGCACTAAGAACAATTGGAATGAAACTACGCTTACCTGGAATAACCAGCCTGGGGCCACCAGTGACCCACTGAGCTTTAACGGGCCAGCGGTGGCCGGACAATGGCTTGAATTTAAGCTGCCCACTACCAAGATTGATTTTGGCCTAAGTAATAGTTTTGTCATTCAAAATAATCAACAGGATCCGGCAGGCTATGACAGCCGTGAGACCACCCATGCGCCTCGTTTAGCGCTCGTACTGGAAAAAGATACAAACAATACTCCTCCTCCCCCACCACCACCGCCACTCTCGGGATCGCCCTGTGAAAAAACCGCTAACACCAAGGCCCTTGCCAGCTTTGCCGATTACGCTAGACTGCCTGGTGATCAGGAGGTTGTTGTACCGAATGGCACTTACAAAGGACTTGGAACAGTTACCACGGCACATGCCGCAACTGGCGGTGCATGTAAGGGTTGGTTAGTACTGAAGGCTGCAACTCAAGGTGGCGTAACCGTAGACCTCAGCGGTAGCGATACCGGTCTAACACTTGACGGCGCCAGCCGCATAATGTTTGTGGGCTTCAAGTTCATCAAAGGTTCTATCCACGCCTCCGGCCCAGACCTAACATTCTGGTACAACGACATGACCTTCTTTCAGAAAACTACTGACAAAAATAGCTCAACTGAACGCTACGCCGAAATGTACAGCCTAGGCTATTCCAAAGCTCGCGTACTGTACCTAGAGGGCCCTAGGACCCGCGTATATGGCACAGACCTACATAATGCCTGTTCAACCATGTTCACCCGAGATAACTTACGTGACTTCACTTTCCAAGGCTCCCATGCCTATATGATCGGACCAACGATGGAACAGGGTGGTAACATCTCTGTACAATGTCACGCCAATGCTATTGGCAGTGAACAAAATCACCAGTACAACTTGCAGTTCCTAGACTCTGTATTCGAAGGCCGTTTGGAAATGGAGTCAGCTGACGCCACAGATTCTGACTTTACTGTCACTAATTCCTGGTTTACCAATTCCGACGGCGCCGGGGTACATACCTCTACCAGCTACCACGGCACGTGTCACCTAAGTAACCTGTACGGCTGGAACAATACCGGCCAAAACTTCTTGTTTGAATCCGGTACTAACTGCAAGGCCAGCGATAGCCTCCACAACAGCGCGCCAGCAGCTGGCACGACGTCACCTGACGCTGCCTGGAAAGCTGCCAATCCTTACGAAAGCTGGGATAACTTCCTATAGTCTAATTTGGGCCGGGCTCGTATGCTATGATCAGAGAAGCAAAAGGAGGGTATGCATATGATGCTAGACTTGCGAACTGATGACCTAAAAGAGACTAAACGAGCCAAAGCCACACTAGATGGTGACGGCTTGAGCGGCACTGCCCAGTTCATAGAGTATCTCGTCGGTGATTTCTATTACGTCAAAGTTGTTTTAGACCTAAAGGGTGATCCGGCTAAGCTTAAACCCGGCAAACACGCCGTGCACATCCACGAAAAGGCCGATTGCTCAGGTGGCTTTAAGTGCGCCGGCGGCCACTTTGATCCTGGCCCGTCCGGTAACGCTGACCCCGATGTTAACCACCCCTTTCACGCTGGCGATCTACCAAACATTACTGTTGATGACAAGGGCGTTGGCCATTTGGAGGCTATTACTAGCCGTGTAACGCTCAGCGACGGCCCGCGTTCTATTCTGTCAGCTCCAGCCGGCACATCTTTGATGGTACATGGTAATCCTGATCCTTATACAAGCGGCAATAGCGGCTCAGGCATCAGTGGCGGGCCCAGAATCGCCTGCGGTATCATCGAGGCCGTATAAGCTCGAATCGTTTTCCATTTCTAGTAAATATTGAGCCATACGCTTAGCTCGAGTTCTTTCGGTAACTGGCTTAATGGATTGGAGCCGGTCGATGATGCCCTCGCTTCTCAGCGCCTCTGGGTATAGAAGGCGTATCTGCTCGATAACATGGTTGGCCGTTTCGGCAGTATGGACTACACCTCTGGTTAGCAATGACTGGTGCAGCATCATAATGCCAAAGCCTTCACGCAAATTGAGGGCATCCGTGCTAACCGGACCGAAGTAGTCCGGGTGGGTATTTGGAACTTTCGATTCAATAGCTTCCTTAATAAAGTGAGCACTGATAGTATTTTGGGTTTGGTAGTACAACGCTTGGCCGTTAAAGTCCGGTATATACGTGCCGAAGTTTTGCTGCATAAAACAAGCGTTACCCAAAGCCACGCAAGCATACTCCGAAAATAACCAGTCAAAGGCCAAGGCTCGTATATCACGTATTTTTATCGTTCCCTGGTCTGCTTCATTTAAAACGGTATCAAAAACCCGCATTAGGTCACTCTGCCGCTTTTGAATTTCATCGGGATGTAGAACCATGACTCTTTTGGGCTGGCTGGCTTCGTGGCTCGTGTCAGGAATGTATTCCACGCTTAAACCAGATTTAGAGCCACTCATCCAGCCAATTTCTAAAGTTATAACATGAATGTCTCTTAAGTGATGTGAAAAAATTTCATTGAACTCGGGAGCCACGCCCAGACGCAGGGTGGTATCACTGATTTCGGGTTCCATGGCTTCGGCATATTCGGTACTAATATATTTTATAGTTCGTAAACTTTCACCAACCGCAATCGGGACTACATTATCGTCATGCTCAGTCATATTGCTTATTCTGGCCTTTGCGCCATTTGGCAATTTCCCCGTGGTTGCCACTTAAAAGAATATTCGGCACTTTCATACCTTTAAACTCTTCGGGGCGAGTATATTGCGGGTACTCCAGCGTTTGGCCATCACTAAAACTCTCGACCTCAGCTGAGGTTTCGCCGCCCAGCACGCCTGGAATTAGACGCACCACACTGTCGGCCACTACCATAGCCGGGATTTCGCCTCCGGTCAGTACATAATCACCAATTGATATTTGCTGATCTACAACGCTGGTGACGCGTTCATCATAACCTTCGTAGCGGCCGCAAATAATAATCAGCCCTGTGGTTTTGGCCAAAGCTCTGGCTTTAGCCTGGGTATAGCGTTCACCGCGGGGAGTCATAAGCAACACGGTGGCTTTGGGATCATTGGCTTTAGCGGTTTCTACGGCAGCAAACAGCGGCTCTGGTTTGAGTAGCATGCCGTCGCCACCGCCGTAGGGGGTATCATCCACCTGCTTTCGCGGCCCAAGGCCGTAATCACGGAGGTTAATGCAGCTAAAGCTGGCCAAGCCCTTGTCTTGGGCCTTAAACAGCATGCTGGTATTCAGCACCTCAGCAAACATCTCCGGGAATAGGGTAATTATTTGTATGTTCATCTTCTTGATTGTACCAGCTCCTAAGCCCACAGCATGGGCATGGGAACTGTCAGGAAGGAAAAGAAAAGGGTTGGGCGCCAATTGGCACTCAGCTTTTCGATCCTTCCTGGACAGCTCTTCGGTATTACCCTTGATTACTAGCGGTGCTTCAAGCGGTGAGTCAGCTGATTGAGCCACCGACGCACTTTTGACACTGACGCGTTGGGCCAGAACTGGTCGTACCGGTTGTGACTACAGGCGTCGCAGATCTCGTTGACGGCGTTTCGGCCGTTGAGAGCCTTGCCGCACTGAGTGCACCACCGCACAGTTCGGGTGGGAGTCGGTTGACAATTGCAAAGAGCACAGCCGGCGTCCTGGCAGTTCCAGCATGTGAAACGTGGAGCGAGGACGTTGACGTTGATCTGGCTTTCGGGGCAAAAGCCCGGGCAGGCGCGTGAACCGCAGTCAGGACAGACGTCCTGGTCGACGGTGTCCTCACTGAGGAAGGCGTGTGGATTGGAGTCGATGGGCTGGTCGGGCTTGATCAGGTGCATGGACTACTCCTGGCTGGGGTTCGTGTCGAACTTGTACGATTGTGATTGGAAACAAAAACAAGAATTTCTTGTAGTTGTCACCAATCACAACATTGTATCAGGGGTATAACGGAGAGCTTTTAAAGTGCTTCGGAAGTAGTCAAGCCACCTCAACGAAACCAGTTTATTTTAGCATAAGTATAAAAATAAGTCAACAACCCCAACAGGGGTGTCTTATGGCCTAAACGTCTAAATCGTCTAAATCTTCGAGCTCTTTTCGAGTCCGGCTGACAACGTCGCTATGTTTCCCCTCGTCGGAAACTGCTGTTTCTATGTCATCTTCATCGTCTGCAGGAGCAGGGGTTTTAGCCGGAGTGGCAGCTGGTGTTTCTTCTTTAGGGGCTTCAGCCGCTGTTTCCTCATCGTGCGACGGTCGTTCGCGGCGCTCGTGCGGTTCGCCATTGTCTACAATTTTTAGGTTGTAGCGAGCATCGTTCTTGGTGCCAAGGGCTCGCAGCAGTGTGCGCAAGGATTGAGCCGTGGCGCCTCGTTTTCCAATGACGCGGCCTAAGTCCTCAGGGTCAACAGTAAGTTCTAACAGCACGCCTTTTTCATCAATACGGCGCTCTACAATTACGGCATCGGGTTTGCTGACTAATGACTTAACGATAAATTCAACAAATTGTTGGTCTATGCTGGCGCTCATCGCACGCTCCTCTTACTAACAATCATTATAGCAAACATTATTAGCCGGAGAAGTATTAGACTTATGCTTTGTCGGACTCTGGCTCTGTTGACTCGGCAGGAGATTCAGTCTGGGGCTCTGTCGCTGCCGGCTCGGCTTCAGCAGGAGCTTCGGCTGTCTTGTCGGTTTCTGTAGCAGCAGCTTGGGGTTCTGGTGTCTCAGCTGCAGGGGCTGGTTCTTCGGCCTCGGTTGCCGGTGACGGTGCCGGAGCCTCAGCTACTGCGGGGCGATTCTTGCGTAATTTTTCGGCATGTTTCAGGGTCTTATTCTTTTGGGCTGGCTGGTTAACCCATTTGGGCAAGTCCACGCCTTCTGAGGTAAGCAGACTAACCACACGTGGCGAGGGTTGGGCACCGTGGCTCAAGTAAAAGGTAGCTTTATCTTTAGACAAAGTTATTTTCTTGGTGTGTGGGTCGTAGCTGCCAAGTAGCGCCACAATGCGGCCGCTAGTAGGAGTTAAACGGGCTTCTTGGACGACCACCCGGTACTGTGCCAAACCTTTTCGGCCGGTGCGTTGCAAACGAATAGCTAACATATAGCGGTAAGAACTTCCTCTTTAAAGTTTATTCAAACAATCTTGGTTATTTTACAGATAACGACCTCTTAAGTCAATGAGTTTACTTCTTGTACGTATTCAGCGCTTGCTCGGCAGCTACTTGCTGGGCAGCCTGTTTGCTGGGTCCGGTTCCCTCCCCTTTTAACTCGCCCTCTACAAAGACACCAACGGTAAAGATTTTTTCGTGATCGGGGCCTACCTCATTTAAAACTTTATACACGGGAGTAAAGCCGGTGACACTCTGCACGGTTTCTTGTAAGTGCGATTTAGGATCAAGCCATGAACCATTCTTTAAGATCTCTTGAAAGGTTACAATCAAACTTTCGCTGATAAATTTCTTGGCCGCCTCATACCCTTGATCGAGATACAAAGCTCCAACTACAGCCTCGTAACAGTTAGCCATGATCTGGGCCCTGGCCCGCAATGTGCCGCGCTTTTCTCCACGACTGAGTCGTAGCAAGGTTTCAAATTCATAACGTTGGGCAGCGGCACTGATGCTCTCGGTACGCACCAAACTACTCCGCCAGTTGGTCAAAATTCCCTCTGGTTCCTTGAAAGTGTTATATAAATACTCGGTCACCACCAGTTCGAGCACCGCATCACCTAAAAACTCTAAGCGTTCATTGTGCTCAGTTACTGTTTTCTTATGCTCGTTGACGTAAGACCGATGGGTAAAAGCCGTGATTAATAGCTCGGGATCTTTGAATTCGACCCCCAGTTTATCTTTGGCGAATAGTTGATATGCGGATATGTCCATTATTTGTTTCTATTATCCGCCTTGTCGGATTTTTTTAAGCCCCAACAAAATTATTTTGCCAATGTCTTCGTACTCAATTTTCTCAAGCGCGTCATTGGCGCTAAACCACTTAATGCCACTCATCCAATCTTCTGGCTTGAGTTTATTAGTGTCGCCTTGGGCTTCAATTAAAAAGATCTCGGTGGTCATCAGCACTAGGCTTTGTTGGCGGCGATATCTGAAGTTAATCTTTCCCAGCCAAGACAGTACTTTGACTTGCTTGAGCCCAGTTTCTTCGCCAACTTCACGCTCAGCCGTGACCTTGGACGTCTCGCCTTCTTCAATATGGCCCTTAGGAATGGTCCAGCGGTTTTTAGCATCTTGGATCAGTAAGATCTCTACTTCATTCTTAGCATTACGCCTGTAGACAATACCACCGGCAGTTGGCTCGCGCACCACTTCAGTAATGGCCGGCCGGCGCCGGTTAACGAATTTCTTAATACCTTGGAAAGGTTTAGGTCGCTTCATTCTACTGCTTCTTTCTTGACTTGGTCGGCGATGCCACTCTTGTCTTTATTACGCAAAACAGTTCCGAGCACACCGTTGATAAACTTAGAGGAGTTGTCACCACCAAACGCTTTGGCCAGCTCAACAGCCTCATTGATAACTACCTTGGGAGGTACACCCTCCTCGTATAACAGTTCGTATAAACCGATATGGAGCACCACGCGGTCCATCCGAGCAATCTGATCAATAGGCCATTCCGGAGCTACGGGCTGTAAGACCTCGTTGAGCGCTTGCTCGTTGGCGGTGACACCGTGAACCAGACGTTCGATAAACTCCTGATCATCCACCATCGCCTGGTAGCGTCCAATATTACGCTTCAGTACATCACTTAGCTTGAAGGTCTTGTCATTACAGTCACGGCGGAATTCTTGCTCATACAGAGTCTGGAGAGCAATGATGCGGCCAAGGTGACGGTTAGATGCCATATTGTTAAATATCCTTGCTAACGTTTGCTACTAGTAAAGTATACTCCGCCTAAGGAGTCTACTTTAGGCTTTTTTGGCCGATTCGCGCCTAGTCGTATAAGCCTTTACAGGTGATGTGGCGTTGACAGCACGCGCCAGCTTAACGACCAGGTGGCTTCGCCGGGTACCAGTTCGTCGTGGGGAAGTTCGTTTCTTGGGTTTTCCCATAACTAACGCTCATGTCTCCTGAAATTATTTAATACAATTAGGCTGAATTATACCTGAAAAATAGCTATTTTTCAAGGGAAACTCTAGCTCTTGCTTATGGCTAGAATTAATTACTATACCACAAAACTGACGAGTTTTTTAGGAACGTAGATAGTTTTTTTGATGTCTTTACCTTTTAGGTAACCTGCAACTTTGGCATCTACCTTGGCGGCGGCCACAATTGATTCCTCAGAACTATCTGCTGGCAAGCGCAAATTAGCCCGAACTTTGCCGTTAACTTGGACCACAACGGTTATAGTGTCGGCAACCAGTAACTTGTCTTCCCAGAGCGGCCAGGCACTTATATGTACCGATTCTGTGTGGCCTAGTTCTTGCCAGAGTTCTTCGGTAATGTGCGGTGCAAATGGTGCTAAGAGTTGCACTAATGACGCAGTGGCAAACTTCCAGGCACTGACAGCGGCAAAATTGTCTTCTGCCTTGAGCTTATAGAGCTGGTTAGTGAACTCCATGAGAGCCGCAATGGCGGTATTGAATCCTAGCTCATGGATATCCTGGCTGACCCGCTTAATAGCTGTGTGGGTGGCTATTAAAATAGCTTTTTCTTTGGCGGCGTTGTTGGCCACCGGCTGGGCCTCTTTGTACTCATGTACCAGCGTCCAAACACGTTGCAGAAACCTAAATGTGCCGCCCAAGCCCTCTATGCTCCAAGCTGCCATTTGGTCCCAGGGTCCGATGAATAGTTCCATCAAGCGAATCGAATCGGCTCCATACCCCTGTTCGATTAACTCACTAGGTGAAATGGTGTTGCCCTTGCTCTTACTCATTTTTTGACCATCGGGTGCCAGAATCATACCGTGGTTGCGCAGACTGCTGAACGGCTCGTCAAAACTGATCAGCCCTTCGTCGTGCATGACCTTGGTCCAAAAACGGGCATATAGCAGGTGCATCACGGCGTGTTCGGCCCCGCCGATGTAATCGTCGACCGGCAGCCAGAATTCGGCTTTAGCTTTATCAAACGGCGCCTGGTTGTTGTGCGGATCGGCAAAGCGCAAGAAATACCAACTGCTACAGGCAAAGCCGTCCATGGTGTCGGTCTCGCGCTGGGCCGGGCCGCCGCACTTGGGGCAGGTGGTGTTCACAAACTCCGGCACGCGGGCCAGCGGACTGCGGCCATCACCGCTTGGTTCATAACTCTTAAGTTCTGGCAGCTTAACCGGCAATTGATCTTCGGGCACCGGCACGGCGCCATCTTTGGGGCAATGAATAATCGGAATCGGTGCACCCCAGTAGCGCTGGCGGCTAATCAGCCAATCGCGGATTTTGTAATTGACTTTTTCTTGGGCCATTTGCTTGCCTGCGAGCCAGGCAATAATCTTATCCCGCGCTGTCTCACTGCGCTGGCCACTGAACTCACCGGAATCAATTAAAATACCTTCATCGGTGTAAGCGTAGGCCTTGGCTTGTACCTTTTTGGCCTCCTCAGGATCATCAGGTATAACCGTCACCCGAGCCGGAATATCGAATTTCTGCAAGAACTCAAAGTCACGCTCGTCATGGATATCGCCAAAAACGGCGCCAGTGCCGTAACCGGCCAGCACAAAGTCGGCTACCCAAATAGGCAATTTTTCGTCATTGGCAGGATTAAGCGCATAGGCGCCCGTAAAGACCCCTGTTTTCTCTTTTTCATCTTCTTGACGCTCTAAGTCAGTTTTGCCAGCAGTTTGCTTGGCGTATTGTTCGACGGCGGACTGCTGAGCCTTAGTGGTAATTTTAGCGACCAATGGATGTTCTGGTGCTAAGACTATAAAGGCAGCGCTAAAAATAGTGTCGGCGCGCGTGGTAAAGACGGTAATTGGCGTATCACTACCGTCCACTGTAAACGTTAGCTCAGCGCCGGTGCTGCGGCCAATCCAGTTGCGTTGCATGGCTTTGATGGAGTCGGACCAATCTAAATCGTCAAGGTCGGCAGCCAGGCGATCGGCGTACTCAGTGATCTTAAAGAACCACTGCTTGAGGGCTTTCTTTTCAACCACGGCGCCGCTGCGGTCGGCCCGGCCGTCTATGACTTGCTCGTTAGCCAGCACCGTTTTGTCTACGGGGTCCCAGTTTACCAGCGCTTCTTTTTGGTAGGCCAAACCGCGTTTGAACAGCAGCAAAAATAACCACTGGGTCCAACGGTAATATTCTGGATCGCTGCTGTTAATCTCCCGCGTCCAGTCGTAGCTAAAGCCCATTTGAGTCAGCTGAGCTTTAAAACGCTGCGTGCTGTCTTTAATAACTGCTTGCGGACTGGTGTGGGTCTTAATGGCGTAGTTTTCAGCGGGCAGGCCAAAAGCGTCCCAGCCCATGGGGTGCAAAACATTGTAGCCCTGCATGCGCATAGAGCGGGCAATGGCGTCGCCAATGGTGTAATTGCGCACGTGTCCGACGTGCATGGTGGCGGCCGATGGGTATGGAAAATACTCCAGCACGTAGCGCTCGGGCTTAGACAGATCTTCCGTGGCGTGATAAATTCCTTGATCTTCCCAAGTTTTTTGCCAACGCGGCTCAATTTCTTTGGGGTTATAGCGCTTCATTAGAGATGTATTATAAGGTAAGAGTTACTAGGATGTACATAACTCCGGGCCAGTCAGCTACAGTCCCCGAAAGACTCCGTGGCTGGTTGGCGTAAGGTTGAGTAGCTCGCTCACCGTTACAAACCGGTATTTGCCCGCTAGATCGCTCAAGATTTTATCAATCGCTTGAGCGGTTATGACTTTGTCGTGCATGACAATCAAGGCGCCGGGGCGAACTTGAGCTTCTACGATTTGTGCAACATGAGCCGGGTCGGGCTGCGACCAATCCTTGGGGTCAACATTCCATAAAATAATGGGCAGGTTAATCCGGCTGATAGCCGTGGGATTAAGCGCGCCGTATGGTGGGCGAAATATATGAGGCGGCGCGGCGCCGGTGGCAGCGATGGCCGCTTGGGTGCGATCAATTTGCGGCTGGATTTGATCTGGCGCAATCTTGGTAAAAAACGGGTGCGTCCAGCTATGGTTGCCTATATCGTCCCCATCCATGTGCATGCGCTGCACCAAAGCGGTGTTCGTAGCAACGTGCACACCAATCAGGAAAAAACTGGCATGAGCGCCATGTTTTTCTAAAGCGCTTAATATAATCGGGGTTGAATCGGCGGCCGGCCCATCATCAAACGTTAAGGCCACGCAAGCCTCTATGGCGCAATTGGGTGAAGTCGGCGTGGCGGCCTCCGGGGGCTTAGTGAGCTTACTCAGCAACATACTGGACAGCGGATCATGGGGCGTTAGTTGCCGCTCGATGGGACCGGGCTCAGCGGTGCTTATACCAGCCACGTGAGTATGATTGACTGTTTGAACCGAGACAGAAGGTGGACTAATGCTCACTGTTTTAACGGCCGTGTGTGGCAGAAGCGCGACGCTTAAAGCTACCGCTGCAAGGCTATATAGCACTAGCTTAGGCACCAGAAAAATTTGGGCCGGCGGCACTGGCCCATACCGGTTATCCCATAGCCGAGACGAATTAACTACCCTCACAGTAGTCTTAGCATGCCAGGATTACCACAGCAGCGCAAGCCCGGTTCATTCCCACTCCGTAGTAGCCAGCGGCAGTCTTGGTATCCATATTGGCGGCTACAAACGGCGGGACTTGCGCCGGCCGGTTTCAAATAGGTAGGTTATGGCGTAGCGTAGCTGGTTGATGGGTAGGTCATGGGCCGGCAGATAGGCTACGTCTTCCCCGCCAAAGCCTCGTTTAAAAACCGATACGCCGTAAAAACGATGTTTGGTTTGACCGTGCTCGGCGACTCCCCAAAAATTATACCGCTGACAGCCACGCCGGCGAGCCTCAGCAATGGCCGCTTGCTGGATGGCGTAGGCACCGGGAAATTCACGAGCCAGGTCGGTGCTGGCGGCATAATGATAGGCCGCCTCCGGCCCATAGAAAATGATAAAGGCCATGGCCAGTAATTTGTCCTGATAGGTGGCCCGGTACATCAGCACTTTGTCGGCTTCTGCTAAAACTTTGAATTGTTCACTTAAAAACTTTTTAGAAAACGGTACAAAATGGTGACGCTTAGCAGTGGCCAGCTGCAAATCACAGAACTCCTCCAGATAGATTGGTTCTTTGGTGGCACTCACCTGGATGCCCAGTTTATGAGCCCGATTGAGTTCGTAGCGGGTGCCTTTACGCATAGCTTTGCGCAGTTCATCATCGGATTTACTAAGATCTAGCTGGCTGGTCAGATCGGCGGTGACGTGCATGGGAGCTTCATTAAAGCCCAGTTCCTGAAACAATCTTCGGTTCTCCTTAGTATCCAGTAGCTGCGGACGCACCCGGACAAATAGGCAATTGTGCTGCTTAGCAATGGCCCGAACTTCACGCACCCAGGCATTCACAAGCGCTTTGTTATTCCAGTCAATGATCGGGCCGCCCGGCACTACCATATGGCGGCCGCGCTTGGCCGGCTCTACTACCGCCAACAACACTCCCACCAGTTGGGAACCGTTATAAAAGCCGCGGCGCTCCACTACCTTGCCTAAACGGGCATGGAATTCGCCCCAATACCAGGAGTGCAAAAAGTTGGCCTCCGGGTGCTTAGCCATAAAGGCTTCCCAACTGTTTTGCTCTTCAACTGGTTTGACGCTAATCATGCCTTAGACTCCAACCACGCATTAATGTGCTCGGCAATGGCCCGGGCCTTTTTTTCACTCACGTGAATATGAGTAGGCAGATTGACCATCCTAGCTGCCACGTATTCAGCATTCGGGCACTCCCCCTTTTTATACGTAGTTTGTTTTAAAACTTGTCTGGGGGCTACCGCTATCGGCGCATCATACCAGCGGTCACTTAAGTACACGCCGTAGTGGCGAAGCTGGGCAATGAGCTCTAAGGGCTTGTCTACTATAATTGGAAAGCGCAGGTACACCGCCGTATCATCATGGCTAAACTGCAGGGTGCTTGGCAGCCATTCTCTATAGACAGCTGCAATCCGCTGGCGGTGCGCAATAAGCTCAGGTAGTTGCCCGTAGGACTGCAGAGCAATATGACTATGCCAGCTCGGCAACTTATGAGCTGGAGTAGCCGCACCACTCATCGGACCAGGGAGCAACTTAGTGCTTTTCATAAGTTTCAAAATCACCCGTCCTATCTGCAAGCGGATGGTCTGGCGAATCAACCATGTTGCCCAAGGATAAAGCCGGGTCGTAAAGCGGTGGCCTAGAGGGGCCGAAGCAAAGTTCGGTTGAATTTTGGATGCCCAGTATAATACCGCTGCCCCACCGGTAACGGCATCAATCATTTTGTCTTGGCTAAAAGATAGAGCCGCCGCCGCGCCGACGGTACCGGCTTCTTGGCCGCTAGAGTAACTCATGCCGATACTGTGGGCTAAGTCTTCTACAAGCGGCACTTTATATTCTGCGCACAAAGTTTTAATTTTTTGAATATCGGCTGGCATACCTAGGGTATTTTGGATCATCACGGCATTAATTTTGGGTGAGCCTTTCAAAGCCGCGCTTAATCGTTCGGCGGTAAAGTTCAATTGGTTTTTTTCTATGTCCAGGTAAAGTGGCTGTAAGCCGGCCTGGGTAATAGCTTCGTAGACGGCATAGCAGGTATAACCGTTAATGGCCACCGAGCTGCCTTTTGGCAGTTGGAGTTGTTCCAGGGCAAGCGCAATTGCTTCGCGGCCTTTATACGTTAGGTACACTTCTGGCGCGCGGTAATGCTGTTTTAAATAAGCCTGCAGCCTGGCCGGGGCCTTGGCATCACTGCCTAGGCTATACGCACCGGAGCGTTTGGAATAATTGGAGCCCAGCGAGTTAAAAATATTCACGGCTGGACCACCTTAGCAATGATTTGGGCGACCTTTTGCGGGTGAGTAGCCATAGGCGCATGCCGGGCCCCCTCCACCACAAACAATTTAGCGCCACGAATTTTGCGCCGCATCAGCCGGCCGTCACGCAGCGGCGTTGTGCTATCATTGCGCCCCCAGACCAGCGTAACAGGGGTCTTAATGCTCCTGAGGTGAATGGTTTTATCAGCCGCCAGCATGTTGGCCATGGTTTTTTTCATGTTAGGCGGTGCCTGCTCATAGTCACGGGCGCCAATGATTTTATAGAAAACCCGGCGGACACCCGGGACGCGCTTAACCGGTTGGCCGAGCTTGGACACTCCGCGGAGGGTTTTGAGTTTTAATTTGGCTGTTAGGTAGTGGTCGTTTGGAATACCGGCGCTATCAATAAGGATTAACTGTGCCAGACGTTCGGGGTATTTTTGGGCGTAGGCTAGGGCAATGCGTCCGCCGTTGGAATGACCGATGACAATGGGGTGCTCTTCGCCCTCTAGCTGCTGGTCCAGCCACGCCATATAGCTGTCTATATCCCAAACTTTTTTACTGCGGCTAGCCAGTCCCGGCACCTTTAGTTGCACCGGCCGAAACCCTTCTTTGGTCAGCAAATCGGTAATCACCGTCCATTTTTCTAAGTTATAGGTCCAGCCGTGAATGATAAATAGCTTCTGCGTTGGCTCCATTATAGTCCCCAGCCTTTGCGCCGTTTTTGCCACAGGGGTTCACGGCGCACTAACTTAGCGGCATCGGTTTTATCAGCCAGTAAAGTCTCGATTACCCCTTCCAGAAAACGTACGCCCTTGAACATAATGATTTCACCGCCCTGCAAGTGCTCATGAATATAATCTCGCACTTCTGTAGGCTTTTCAAAAACAGCAATGTTAGTGCGCGCTTTTAACTCAGCGCTGAGGGCCGGCCAGGCGGCCGCTTTTAAGCGCGGTCCTTCTAAAATAATCTGTTCAAAATGAGTGTTATTGAGTAGTTCAGCTATCTTTTGATGCTCACGGGCTTCATCTTGGCCCTGCTCTTGCATGTCGCCTACCACTAACCATTTGTGCTCGGCCGGCAAGTCAGACAGCAGGTCGATAATGGTTTTCACACTTTCGACGTTGGAGTTGTTGTAGGTGCTATCAATAATGGTGGTGTTCTTAATGCCCTTGTAGACGTTGCTGCGGCCGGGCGGCAGTTCAAATTGCTTATAGGTGTAGTCGGGCGCTAGTTTTAAGTGCGACATCAGTTGGTCAGTCATGGCCACTTGGTAGTATGTGGCCCGGGGAACAAGCGCTGGCACCGTATATTGTTTATCCTTAAACCCAAAGGTGGTTTGAGCGGCCGTCAGTTTGTAAACCGACAGGTCTTTTAGGGCTACGGTTTGAATAGCGCCTTTGGAGCGCTTGGCTTGATCGACCATTAAGGGATTATCGCCATCAATCACCACTAATTCCCGGGTCTCGGCAATCAGGTTGCCGTAATCATAGGCAATAGCTTCTTCGACTGTTTTAAATTGCCCGGCGGCCACTAACACATCGAACTGGGCGGTGTGGGTGTGCAAGGCGCTGACCCACAGCGTGATGTCCGGTTGGAGCAGGGTGCCCAGAAAGGCACCTTCTTTGGGCCGGTCGGTATCCACTTCGGCCACATACAATTTTTGGGGATAGACTTTAGTGAATGTCATAAAAGGGGCTTTGAGGGCCAGCTTCACCCAATCTGCTCGCGAGCGAGTCACGCCCGGCAGGCCCAGGATATCAAACGGGATACCGAACGAACTGTTGGCATGGTGCGAATAGTGGGCCTGGGGCCCTAGCTGGGCCTCTAACAGATGTAGTAAGGTAGTTTTGCCGGCCGAACCGGTCACCACAATAATCTTGGGGTGCCATCGCCGGAGCTTTAAGGCCGCGAAGAATCGAAAATAACGAGCAACAATAAAGTATAACCGTCGCTTCAGAGAACGAACCATCCCTCTATTTTACCGTAAAGAGTCAGAATTCTGCTATTGATCTATGTAGTAAAGTTCATTGCGTCATGGTGGAGCAATTGTAGGTTTCCCTACGCATGCCCCATAGCCTCTCGATCATATCAGAGCCCCGACTGACTGTAAACAAGGCTAGGGGCCCCTACTGGATGGCTTGGACGCGGTTTTGCAGTTCGCTGAGCGAAATAGTTTTGGTAGGCAAAGCTATGCGGTAACTGCCGCCGTAGCCACTATATTCTTCAACTCGCTCGCTTTGGGCGCTTTGGTTGGGATAGCTAATACGGACCAGCTGGCGTGAGAACACATCAACGCTTAACTGTAGGGTGATGGCTGCAGAATTAGCGTAAGCGGCCGGGTCAAGTCCGGCAACCGAGGTTAAGCCAATATCCTTGGTGTACGTTTGCAGCATACTTACGTAAGCATCGGGCTTAATGCTGACATTATAGGTATACAGACGCCGGCCATGCTCATAACTTCGTTTTACCTTGCTGTAGTCAGGAGCGTAGACCTGCTTGGTGGCGATTTCTTGGAGCAGCCGGGCTCGATCAGGCGAGTTC
>JAQGHD010000026.1 GCA_028288965.1 Candidatus Saccharimonadota bacterium
TGGTGCGGCGCTACATGATAGACAATAAAGTACCGGGTTTTGTCACCAAGGGTGATGCCAATAAGTCGCCCGATGTACCAATACCCGCTGGGCTTATTAAGGGCCGGGCCATCTGGCACGCTCCACATCTTGGCCAGGCCATGAATTGGGTCAAAACACCTATAGGCCTGGCGCTGCTCATTTATATACCAGCGTTGGTAGTTGTTACCGATGAGCTAAAACGCCTAGCGGCCTATTACAAAAGCCGAGAAGGCTATATTTCGCCTCTGCTTTTGGCACGCCGGCGCAAGCAGGCGCCGAGCCGTCTGCTGCCAAGCGTTATTATTGCGGTGAGTGTGTTGGTGGGGGCGCTCCTGTGGCGAGCTGGGGCGGCGTTGGCAGCCCTACAAAGCACCGTAACGCTTAGTAATAATGTACTGGCCACGGCTGGGGTAACACCACCTCCGCCACCAACTGGTGGAATTCTGTTGGTAGATGTTCAACTGCGCTGCGGCACCGAGAACACGGCTACCACCAATGCCGATCCGTATATTCAGATCTATAACAACTCTGCCCAAACTGTATCGCTGGCCGGCTGGACGGTGCAGGACAATAACGGTGTCATTGCCACGCTGCCGGCCGATGCCGACCTGGCACCTGGGCACCGCTGGACACTCAATCTGACCGGTCTGTCTACTACTGGCAACCAAGGCCTGCAATACGCTGGCGATCGGCTGACACTGCTCAATGCTAGCAACCAAAATATCGATAGTCTCAGCTGGTCCGCGGACACCAGTATTTTTAACCCGTCGGTCCAATCCATGCAAGCTGGCAGCGACGCTGCCCGCACACCGCAAACAACCGACACTAACACGGCTGCCGACTGGCAAGTAGCCCAACGTGGTTGCCCTTAATAAGCATCAGCATTTTACTTTACTCCTTAAGCGTATACTGGGTTCAATATGGCTAAGAGGGAATTAGACGGACCAGATTTAGAAGCAATCGACCTGGCTGCTTTGCAGATGAATCCAGAATTGGAAACGGAGCCACAGAGCAGTAGGGGCGATAGGTTTAATGAGTTTGTATATCGGCATCGCCGCAAACTTGGAGCAGGCGCGGTGGGGCTTATTGCTTTTGCGGCTGCTGGCCGGCTTTACGATGGTTTTACAGGAGTGGCTAGACCGACGCTTGCTAAAGACAAAACCGAACAACCGCCCATTAAACTGTTAGCACCTCCGATTGCGCCGGCTGGGACTTTTGATACCAAACAGGCAACCTATATTTGTGTAGACGTAAAATCACATACCGTTCAGCCCAACGACACGTTTTTTGCGGTGACTACCGGTGGGCTGCATCGCCCAGAGCTCCATCATTTCATGAATCGAATTTTTGCCAGAAACCTTGTGTTCTTAGCTGAGCAAGCCAAAACAGATCCAGCCTTAGCTAACCCAAATCATATTCCAATTGGGCATACGTTTCAGTACTTAGCGGACTGTATTAAGGTAGATGCTATCTATCCACCAATTGTTGGGTCTCCTGATGAGGGTGCATACACGCGGTGGGTTCACTTCCAAACCTACATAGGTACCGACGAGGCTTTACACCCCGGTGTAAGTGTTAAATACCTCACCAACTCAGCTGGTGAGTTCAAGGCGGTCGTTGACTGCCTGCCCAAACTTAAGCCCAAGATGCCCGGGCCCAGTTGCGAAGATTATGTCCTAGGCAGCCCGCCCGAAACAATAATTATCCCGGCTCCTTAGCTAATCTGTTACGTGTGCGGCCAAACAGATGTATACTTTAAGGCATGAGTGAGGCAAAGACACAACCAAAGGCTCCAACCAAAACACTCAAAAAGCTGGCCGTTATAGATGGTAAGAGTGTGTTTTACCGTGGCTATTACGCTATGCCTAATCTTAGCACCAAAGATGGCACGCCCACTGGCGGCGTCTACGGCTTTGCAGCTATGGCGCTAGAGCTTATTAAGCGGCTCAAACCAGATTACGTAGCTGTGGCCTGGGATAAGCCCAAAACCAACATTCGCCATCGGCTGGCACTTTACCCAGAATATAAAGCCGGTCGTAAACCACCACCACCAGATTTTTATGAACAAATTCCGTTGCTGCATGAACTCCTGCGAGCCTTTGGCTGGCCGCTGTATGAACTAGACGATTACGAGGCCGATGACATTATGGGCACATTAGGGGTGCAGGCTACCGAAAAGAATATAGAGACCATGCTCATCACGAGTGATCTAGACATGCTGCAACTTATAGATCCACACGTGCACATATATGCGCTCAAAAAAGGCTTCAGTAATATTGAGTATTACCACCCAGAGAGTTTTGAGGCCAAGTATGGGCTTAAGCCTGAACAATTTTTGGATCTCAAAGCCTTAAAAGGGGATAGCAGCGATAACATCCCCGGTGTACCAGGCATTGGCGAAAAAACAGCCATTCAGCTGCTGCAAGATCACAAGACACTAGACGGCGTCTACCAAAATCTGGACCTTATTAAAGAATCTGTGCGCAACAAGCTAGAAGCCGGCAAAGACCTGGCCATATTGAGTAAAAAACTTGCTGCCATATGGACCGATGCGCCCATTAAACTTGACCTAAAAGAGGTAGATGGTAGCAAGTGCGATCCGCACGAAGTTCAAAAAGTTCTGCAAAAGCTAGAGTTCCGCACCCTAGTGCGCCAACTGCCCGACGCCATGCAGATTCCAGAAGCGGAAGTAGAGCGCAGCAGTGTTAGCCACGGCTTTACGGGCAAGAACATTATTATCGATAGCCCCGCTAAGCTCAAAGAGCTAAAACTGCCTGATAGCAAAGAACTCTATATGTATACTCGCTCCAAAGGCAAACACGGCCGCGACCCCAGCGTGCTGATGATGAGCACAGACGGCAAAACCGTCTACACTCTAGATCTCACCAAGCTTAATAAAAAGCAGGTGGCGCAGGCTTACTCCAAAACTTCGCCACTGATTGGCTACGATGTTAAATCTACCCTCAAAGTGCTGATGGAACTTGGCGTAGCTGAGACCGATCTGCCGCTCGTAGGGCACGATGTTTCCATTGCCTCATTCCTGCTCAATCCGCTGACCCGTGAACAAACCCTTACCGAAGAAGCCCAAACCGAACTGGGTTATGAAGGCTCCAGTCTAGAAGAATTAACTGATCAAGAACTTATAGAGCGGGGCGGGGAAGTCATCGCCATCGTTAAGGCCCTGTATGACGAACAAGCCAAAGCCCTGGCCAAAATTCCTAAGCTCGCCAAAGTGGCGCAGAACGAAGAATGGCCGGTGATTCCGGTGCTGGCCGCAATGGAGCACACCGGCATTTTGCTCAATACCAAGTACCTCCAGGCCATGGGCGAGCAAGTTGCAGACATGATTAGCGACCAGCAGCAGCAAATTTATGGTTTTGCCGACAGTGAGTTCAACATTAGCAGCCCCGGGCAGCTGGCCGAGATTTTGTTTGTGAAGCTCAAACTGCCCACCACCGGGATCAAAAAAGGAAAAACGGCCTACAGCACCGCCGCCAGCGAACTAGATAAACTGCGCGGCAGCCACCCCATTATTGATCTCATTACTCAGTACCGTGAGGTCACCAAACTCAAAAACACCTATATAGACACCTTGCCAGCCCAGGTAGACGAAAAATCTCGTGTGCACACCACCTATAGCCTGACGGTGGCCCAAACCGGCCGACTCAGCAGTAACGATCCAAACCTGCAAAACATCCCTGTGCGCACAGACCTCGGCAAACGTATCCGCACCGCTTTTGAGGCTGGCCCCGGTAACGTGCTAGTAAGTGCCGATTACAGCCAGTTTGAACTGCGCCTGGCAGCCTACCTCAGCGGCGATGAAAAACTGATAGAACAGTTTAACAACGATGTAGACGTGCACCTAACCACGGCTGCCGAAATAACCGGACGCAGCCCAGAAGATGTCACCAAACAGATGCGACGCGACGCCAAAGTAGTGAACTTTGGGGTCATGTACGGCCTGAGTACCCACGGCCTAGTAGCTGCCACCGGCATGACGTATGACGCCGCCAAAAACTTTATAGAAAAATACTTTGAGGTCCGACCCAAACTGCGTGACTATATAGAATCCGTTAAGGAACAGGCCCGCACCAAGGGCTATGTAGAAACCATCCTGGGACGGCGCCGGCCCACGCCAGACATCAAATCCAGCAACTTTGTGGTGCGCGAAGCTGCCATGCGCGCCGCTGTAAACATGCCCTTCCAGGGCAGCGCCGCCGACATCATGAAACTAGCCATGATCCAGGTGGCCGAGAAACTAGCTGGCACTCCTTGCCGCATGCTCCTGCAAATCCATGACAGCCTAATTGTAGAGTGCCCAGAGGCAGAGGCAGACCAGACCGCCAAACTACTGAAGGACACCATGGAAAACGCCTACAAACTGCCGGTGAAGCTGACCGTAGACACCAGCACCGGCAAAAACTGGGGCGAACTATAAATGGCCACATTATTTTTAATGTTAGGGCTGCCAGGAAGCGGTAAAAGTCATTTTGCTTCAAACTTGGCAAAAGAGGCAGGTGCCATCTGGCTTAACTCAGATTTGATGCGCGCTGCGATGTTTGAGAAACCACAAGACATGACCGATCCAAAGCTGCGTTACGATGCCGTTTTTGGAGCGATGGACCATGTTGCGCGGCTCGTATTACAAGTAGGCGTCGATGTTATCTATGACGCCAATAATCACAAACGAGCATTCCGGCACCAGTTTCAGGAATTAGCTCATGAGGTTGGAGCTGGAACGCTCTTAATATATATGCAAACACCAACGGAATTGTCTGACAAACGCGCATCAGAACGCCCAGTGGTTGGCCATCAAGTAGCCATGAGTGCCGAGAAGCTAGCTAAGCATAAAAGTTTGTTGGAGGCCCCAGAACCAGATGAAGCAACCGTACTAATCGATGGCACCATTCCATTTGCTCAACAGTACGCAAGTTTCAAAGAGCAATTTGGCAAAAACTGGGGCGAACTATAATTTCATGATTGATCCAAGATGAAAGCCACCAAACACAAAGTAACGCACGTTTACCAGCCCACCAATAACACCTGTGGCTATGCAGCCTTGGCCATACTGCTATCGCACTATGGCAAGCAAGTAGCGGTGGATGAGTTGCTAAAGGTGGTGCCGCATCCGGTGCATGAGGATGGGCAGGAGGGCGGCAGCATTACTCCACAGCTGGCTGCTTGGGCGCTCATGCAAGGTTTTCAGACGCATATGTATTCGTTTGATTGTTTGGTGCTTGATCTGTCCTGGAAAAAGCTGAGTGAACCACAAATAGTCGAGCGACTTAAAGCCGTTCGGGGCAAGCGTGATCCCCAGGTTGCTAGCAAACACTACGCAGATGAGTATATCGATGCCTATCTGGACATGCTCAAAGCGGGCGGCAAACTCACCATTCAACCGTTTGTCACGACCAAATTACTGTACAAGCTTTTAGAAAAGGGACCGGTGTATGCCAACATTTGTTCCACTGCTCGAACAGGAGAAGGTCGAAACAGAAACGTAGGCTTGCGCAAATCGGTGGTGGACGATGTAAATGGCACAGTTTCTAACCACAGCATTGTGCTGTATGGTAACGACACTAATGGCAACTTTTTGGTAGCTGACCCCTGGGAAGGCATGATGACTGAAGATCCAGAAACCATGATTTGCGCTATTACAGCTGCCCAAATTGAATGTGACAATATGTGTTTTGTCATTGAGTAGTATCTAAACAGAGGTGCTATCATGAGCACATGAAGAAGTCGCTCTGGTTGGGAGTAATCGTATTGATTCTGCTAGCGGGTGTTGGAGGCTATCTACTGCGGGGTAGGCAGTCAAAAAGTACGCCAGCTGCCGCAAGCAATGCAAATTCTACTGCCCAAACTTCAGGGACCACTATAGATTACTCGGGCAAAAGCCTAACAGCTTTTCCAAATGAGCTATTGAGCAATAAAAGTATTATGTCGCTTGATCTATCTAATAATCAGCTCACCACTTTGCCAGCTGGCATACAAAATCTTGCTAACCTACAGCAGCTCAATGTCAGCAACAACCGCCTAACGTCTATTTCGGCCGAAATTGGCCAGCTCAAACACTTAAAAACACTGAATTTTAACAATAACCGGCTCACCAGTTTGCCGCCGGAGCTCGGCAACCTTACCCAATTGCAGGTGCTCGATATAAGCGGAAATAACCTTAGCCAAAACGATATCGGCGCAGTCCGCTCCAAGCTACCAAATACGCAAATCAAAACATAGTGAGAGCAAAATCATACCCAGGCCGAAGCGCTTGATCCGCAGCTGATGCATAGCGACACCTCTATCAAATAGGGCAGAGGTGGGCCAACAGATGCTATGATTAACTCAACATGAAAGACGTACTCCTGGTTGTGGCCGGTCTGATCACTATCGGCTCGATAATTCCGTACATCATGGATATTATCCGGGGCAAAACCAAGCCGAATATCGTTTCATGGATAACCTGGACCCTTATCACTGGTGTGGCAACCGTTGCTGAAATCGGGGGGGGCGAATACCGAACAGCAATCTTTACCGGGACAGCAGTGCTGGAAACACTGACGGTAGTTATTCTTGGTATCAAGTACGGTCACGCGCATTACACACTTTTCGACGTTGCGTGTCAGGTAGGGGCGTTGTTTGGGTTTGTGCTCTGGGCGATATTTAACTCCCCAGCGGCCGCCGTGCTGTTTTCTGTACTTATTGATTTTATAGGTGCATTACCAACGGTAAGACACGCATGGTTACGCCCCCATGAAGAAACATGGGTTACCTTTGCCCTGGCGGGTGTTGGCGGCTTACTGGCAATTTTTGCTCTGACAAACTACAACTGGACGAGCCTCACGTACGCTGTTTACATAGTGTTAATTAACATTGTTTTTAGCTTTGTAATAATTACTCGTGGCAAAAAGTTGCTATGATTGAATTATGAGTGAATTTCAAGAGCCACCACTTTCTGAATTCGATGAGATTATTCACTATGCCTATGCCCATGAGCGGCGCATGGAAAAGATTGGTAACTTTCTGCAACGCTTTGTAGACATTGCCGCGGCGCCCTACACACTTCTGGCCGTTATGCGTGACAATAAAGAAGGCTCGCGTAATCACCATCCTTAATGCTCATGCTTGGTATATAGCGCAGCAATGATACTATTATTTGCATGAAGAATCTTAGAGGTGAAGTAAGCGCCTTTAGTGTGCTACTTAAAGACGCTATTGTGGAAAATAATTTCCCTGATGAGTGGTTTAAGAAGTTAAACCACGCTGGTGTGCGTCCTGCCAATCAAGATCCGGCCCATAAAATTCCTAAAATTCTGGAAATAACACCCTTGATCTTACAGCGTGAGCCAATAGGTATTGCTCGCCTGGCTGGCAGGCTGGCAACCAGTTTTGGCTCGGTTAAGTGGCTGGAGTTCCGAGGCTTTGATCCTGAGGCTGCAGAGGCAAAATATTGCTTTGATCACTTGGCTTTTTACCATAGCGATCCTCAAGAAATTCGCAAACAGCTGCTCAAGAAAAATATTTTCCCCAATATGCGCACCGCCCATCGTATTACATCAGTGCACGTAGCTTTAACTGCTGACCAATACTTAGAATTTACCAATGTGTCGCTGTCCACAGTGGTATCAGACGAATTTAATCGTCAAATAGCACCATCCAGCTACCGGGCTGGCGAAACACCTCCCCTTGAGGACATGTTTGCCCAAATAGAAGATTGGTTAGCTGAAACAAACTGATTAAATGCCAGCAAGTGTTAAAAATCTCGAAGCGCCCACACTAAACACACGCGTATAATTATTAGTTTAAAAATAAACGACTTGACTTCAAAAGTTACCATGTGTTTAATCAGAGTTCGATACTTCTGATACGTAACCATAATGCATAACTTAAATAACATGCCACCTCCAGCAGAGATGGCGACTAATCAACTCTTTCACCTTTCAGCAGACGAACAGGCGCTTAACTTTGCCCAAGCCAACGAAGTTACTTGGGCAGCTTATAAACGCTTTGTGGCTCGGTGTGCTTCTGAATTTTGGGATGAAGCCGGCGAGCCGGATGCACCGATACGAGATTACGACATCTTAGAGGCCGCCAGTTATACAGTGGGCGCCCTGATTCTGGTGCGTTATAGCACACAGCGCGATAGCTATTTTGCTTCGGTCACTGACTTACATGACGGGCACCTTAACGACTGGGTAGACGTACCCGGGATTGTGCACCCTAACACCAAGAGCCCGGATCACCGCAAGGTTACCATTTTATTGCCTGAGCCGCCAGAAGTGGCCGAGCTAGAGCAGCTATACGACGGTACGGTGGCTGTACGTGGGCTGAGTGTTGTGCAAGCAGCAAGATCTCCCCGGAAAATACTGCTGGATAACAAGTACGGCAATTACTACAAGCATGAGCTTATGGATCGAATGCATGAGCTGTCGGGACTAGCTACGCTGGTAGAAGAAGTTGAGCAGCACGCTGCGCCAAACGATTACTCCTCAGCCGCCTAGGTTGTTACAATACAGGCGTGATTAAAGCCGTTATATTTGATTGTTTTGGCGTTTTGGTGACCGAAGGCTGGGAACCCTTCCTGCATAAATATTTGCACGGGCAGACCCAGAAATTAAACCAGGCGCATAAGTTGGGCGAGCAGCTTAACTTGGGTCAAATTACTTACAACCAATTTATCGATCAAACAGCGGATCTGGCCGGGGTTACATCAGAAGTGGCCCGAAGTTTTATAGATAAAAACCTGGCTAACACACCCCTGTTTGACCATGCCTTCCAAGAACTTAAAGGTACATATAAAATTGGCATGCTATCAAACGCTGGCGATAATTGGCTAGAGATGATGTTTACGCCCCAGCAACTGCAGCTCTTTGACGATATTGTGCTGTCCTATAAAGTCGGGATAATTAAGCCCAATCCCGAGATCTATCAGCTATCAGCCAAGCGCTTAGGTGTGGAAGTAGGGGAGTGTGTGCTGGTTGATGATTCCGCGCGGCACGTGGCTGGTGCCCTAGCGACAGGCATGCAGGCTATTTTGTACAAGGATTTTGATCAAATGAGGCGTGAGCTCGAGGCGCTGTTGACAAGTGTAGCTTAGGGGCGTATACCGTTAAGTAAGCGTAAAAGGAAAAACCAACATGATTAGTATAGAAACTGAATTTGGCATAACAGAGGTGTGCAACGATGGAGGCATGATGGTTTTTGGGCTAGGGGCCTTCACAGTTGAAGCCGCCCAAGCAGTTGATAAGGAAGTAGAAGTCATTGATTTGACCGATTTGCACGATCCAGCCAGTTTTGCCACCCGGCTCTTTGACGAGCTAGACAGCTAGCCGATCCGGATAATTATTTTCTTGGTGGTGTGAGCCGCTTGGCGAATATCTTCTATATAGAGTCTGAGTGTACCCGCCAGACTGCCACCGCTGGCAATTATGACAATATCTTTATTTTGTAGTCCCACGGTCACATCGGCATCAAACTTAGTTTTAATATAATCTTTTATGGCTTTAAGCTCGGCTGGCTCGGCCCAGTTTTTGTCTTGCAGTAAGGTGTGGAGTGAATCGGCCATGGGTTCATTATACCTAAATTGGCTTAGCGGTAACCTTGGGCTTGTTTGTCAAACATTTCTTTATACAAACCATTTTTTATCTTCATGAGCGCATCATGTGAACCAGTTTCTTTGAGTGTCCCATCTTCAATAACAAATATAATTTTAGCAGTGCGAACAGTGCTGAAACGGTGCGAAATAATAATGGTGGTTTTATCCTTACTATGCTGTTCAAGTGTTTTAAAGATGGCATATTCACTTTTGGCATCAACGGCTGCTGTGGGTTCGTCGAGTATTAACATACTTGCATCCCGGAAAAGGGCTCTGGCGAGAGCAATACGCTGCCACTGGCCTCCGGATGGCTCAATGCCATCAGTAAAACCAACTTCCAAAATTTGTAGGTACTTTTTAGGGTAGGCATTAATAAATTTTGTCGCGTCAGCCAGCTTGGCCGCCTTATGAACTTGCTCGTCATTATTGAAATTCTCTACTCGACCAAGTGCAATATTATCTCTGACAGAGAAGGGGTAGTCATTAAAATACTGGAAGAGTACACCTACATGGTGGTAGTAGCTCGGTAAATCTAGTTCTTTGATGTTCGTGCCATTTATCAAAATTTCGCCTTCCGTGACATCATAAAAGCGAAGCAATAGGTTAATAATTGTAGTTTTCCCGGCACCGTTTTCACCAACAAAGGCTATTTTGTCGCCTGGATTGATACTGAAGGAGATATTCTTTAATGCTGAGGCTTTGTTGCCAGGATAGTTGAAGGTTACATTTCTAAATTCAATATTGAGTTGAGTGTTTGGTGCAAGCAAAACGGGGTGGAGCGGTCGTGGGAGGACGGGTTTGGTATCAAACAGCTGGAAAAGATCTTTCATGAACTCATTTTGATCATTCAAAAAAGCAAATGAGTTAACAATTAATCCAAGCGAACTACTAAACTGAGTGATAATACCCGAATAAAAGGTAAAACCAGCCAGGTTTAGACTGCCTTGAATAACTTTTCTAATCAGCCAAATAGTTATTCCCACCAGTACGACCATCTCTGTTAATAGACTTAAAAAAGCTCGTCCTTGAACTTTACGCATGCGACGCAGCTGCTCATCATAGAATTCGTTATGTAGGTCACCCAGCCGCTTAAGTAAAAAATTCTTAGTGCCAAAAATTTTAGTTTCGGGCAGCTTGTCTTTATAGGTCAAGAAGTGCATGATTCGCCACGCTAAACGGTTTTTATCACCTTTTTCACCCCATAAGGTCCACTTAAGCTTGCTGAGCCAGCGCTCGGTAATAAAGCCGGGAAGTAGTGACAGGATCATTATAGGCACCAGCCAGGGAGCGAACCCCAGCACAATGAGAAGTGTAGAAATGAGTCTTGCCGAGGAGTGAAACAATTGCAGAATGTAGTTGGCAAAGTTTTGGGGAGTATAGGTGTATTGCTCATTTAGTTTAATAAGCACTTTTTGAAATTCAACGTCGTGGTGTTGGGGCATATCTAAATTAGCAACTGCAGCATTAAAATCTACAGACATTCGAACATACCATTTAACCCATGCTTGTCGTTCGATAAGACCTAGCCAACGCCAGGCAAAACGTTCGGCAAACAACGCCCCTAAGCTAGCGATAACCAGGCCGTAAAGAGTCTTAAGCACAATTGTATGCCCCTGGGAGACACTTGCTAGCTGCCCAATAATGCGGCTACCAAAATAGAGAGCTACTACGCTTGAAATGACTTGGATCAAAGCAAGAAGTGCATAACTCATTAGCAGCCCTTTACTGATCTGCCAATACAGTTTTAGAGCTGAGACAACATTGCGAGATAGCGAATACGAATGTTTAGCACGATTTGTCATAGAAACTCCTGAAAATTACAAAATAGAGGTTAGAGATTGGCGAAAAGATTTATGACAATAACGTGAATAGAAGCATGATTCATTATTGTACCACGCTGTTACAATGTAAGGACTATGCCAGAACTTCCAGAGGTGGAAACCATTCGCATTGGACTTGCTCGGCTGCTGCCAGGCCGCCAGGTTACTGGTGTTACGCATGACACCGTCAAGAGTTTTCCAAATGCCGCTGCCGACGTGGATCGCTTTTTGGTGGGAGCAAAAGTGGAGCAGGTAGTTCGGCGCGCGAAGGTTTTGCTTATAGAACTATCCAGCAAATACAGCCTGGTTATTCATTTAAAAATGACGGGGCAGCTGGTGTTTAGGGGCGAACAAAATTTTGGGGCAGGGCACCCAAGCCGTAGCCTGATTGGCGAACTACCAGATAAATCTACCAGAGTCACGTTGGAGTTCAGCGGCGGCGATCGGTTGTTCTTTAACGATCAACGTAAGTTTGGTTGGATGAAATTGATCCCCACGGCCGAGGTACCCAACATCGACTTTATGCGGCGCTTGGGCCCCGAGCCACTGGCGGCTGAGTTTACGTCCCAAGATTTTATTACCCGCCTTCGCCGCCGACCTGGCAGCAACATCAAAGCCGTGCTACTCGATCAAACGGTGATTGCCGGCGTGGGCAACATCTACGCCGATGAAAGCTTGTGGGGTGCCAAGATTCATCCTAGTTCACTGGTTGTGCATGTTTCTGATAACAAACTAGCCACTCTGTATAAGGAGCTGAAATACGTTTTGGAGCTCAGTATTGCCAAAGGTGGTTCAACAGATAAAAACTATGTCGATTCGGAGGGCAAAAAGGGCAGTTACCTTGCTTTTGCCAGAGTCTTTCGACGTGAGGGATTAGCTTGCCCGCGCTGCGGCACAACCATTATCAAAACCCGGGTGGCTGGCCGCGGCACCCACCTTTGTCCGCACTGTCAAAGGGTAGCCACATGATCATCACTCTTACCGGGCCAAATAGCTTTTTGCTAAAGGCCGAGCTCACTACGCGTACGGACAGCTTCTTAAAGCAGTATGGTGATATGGGGCTGGAACGCTACGATGGTGAGCGGCTGGATCCCAATACTTTTTTAAATAATGTACAGTCCATGCCGTTTTTGGTAGATAAGAGATTAATAATTGTGCGCGAGCTCTCGGCCAATAAAGTACTGGCTGAGCAAATCGAACACATTATTGCTAACGTGCCCGACAGCACCGAAGTTATTTTGGTGGAACCGCACCTGGATAAACGGCTCAGCTATTACAAAACGCTCAAGAAAAAGACCGAGTTAAAAGAGTTTAATGAGCAAGATGATGGTCAACTGGCCAGCTGGTTGGTGGGTGAAGCTAAGGCTCGCGGGGGCCAGCTAAATTCAGGCGATGCCAGACTATTGGTGGGGCGCATCGGGGCTAACCAAGCCATGCTCAGTAATGAGTTAGATAAACTGATTGCATACGACGGACAGATTACGCGGCAATCGATTGAACTGCTCAGTGAAGCTTCACCGCAGAGTACGATCTTTCAGTTGCTCGATGCCACGCTGGCCGGCAACTATAAACAAGCCCTGCAGCTCTACGAGCAGCAGCGCCAGCTCAAAGTGGAGCCGCAAGCCATTCTGGCACTGCTTGGCTGGCAATTGCACGCCCTGGCGCTGCTTAAAACGGCTGGGCAGAGAACACCCGAGCAGATTGCCCGTGAAGCCAAGCTTAACCCCTTTGTGGTTCGTAAAAGCCAAGCGGTAGCTAATCGGCTGAGCTTACCTCAACTCAAGCAGATGATCGCAGACACGCTCCAACTTGATATCAAGCTTAAAACCCAGAACATTGACGCCGACGAGGCCGTGACTAACTTACTTATTAGTTTTCGCTAATAAATGCCCAAAGCTACTTTTTAGCTGGAGCTTTTTTGGCCGTGGGCTTTTTAGCAGGGGCTTTGGCCTTGGCAGCTGGTTTTGTGGCTTTTGCAGCTGGCTTGGCACCGGCAGCTTTGGCGTGCGCAGCTAGACGCTTCTTGAGACGAGCGGCTTTGTTCTTGTGAATAATGTTCTTTTTTAGAGCCTTATCAATGGCACTTTGCGCTTGGCCTTGAGTCTTGGCGGAAGCCGCAGCATGGAAATCTTTAACAGAGGCGCGTAAAATTCGCTTAACTTTACTGTTTCGCACACTTGCTTTCTTGGCGGTCCGAACACGCTTCTTAGCTGATTTAATAATCGGCATATAATCCTTATCTTACGTTTGTAGTGATAATAGACGGCTAACTATACAGGGGTGAAGGCAATTTGTAAAGAGATACGAGCGGGCCAGGGCAGGCACAGGCACGTTTTGCTTGCTAAGCATGAGCGGGTATGGTACGCTGCCTCTGTAAAGTCTAACAAAAAACCAACATGGAAAACGACAACAGAAGCGTCCGACAACAGATAGTTGATCGCGTCAAAGAGGCTAGCAATGTATTAGTGACCGTGAGTGCTAATCCATCGGTAGACCAATTGGCCGCTTGTATTGGTATGACGCTAATGCTCAACAAGATGGGCAAGCACGCCACGGCTGTCTTTAGCGGTAAAGTACCCTCCACCATCGAATTCCTGCAACCAGAGAAAACGCTTGAGAAAAACACTAACAGCTTGCGCGATTTTATTATCGCCCTGGATAAATCTAAGGCCGACAAACTTCGCTACAAAGTAGAAGACAAGCTAGTTAAGATTTTTATTACTCCGTACAGAACATCTATTAGCGACAAAGACCTAGAGTTTAGCCAAGGCGACTTTAACGTCGATGTAGTTCTAGCCATTGGCGTGCAAAAACGCGAAGATTTAGACCAAGCCATTATTGCCCACGGTCGTATTTTGCATGATGCCACGGTAGTATCGGTTAATAAAACTGCCACTGATGCACTCGGTTCACTAAACTGGCAGGAGCCAAACTCCAGTAGCTTATCCGAAATGGTAGCTGGCTTGAGCGATGATTTGCAGCCAAATCTGCTCGATGGCCAGATGGCCACAGCGCTGTTAACCGGTATTGTGGCCGAGACAGAACGCTTCAGAAATAGCAAAACTACCCCGCAAACTATGGCCATCAGCGCCAAGCTTATGGCGGCCGGGGCCAATCAACAGCTAGTGGCTTCAAAACTAGATAAACAGCGTGATATTTCTGACTCAGGCGAAGCTCCAGGCGCGGTCAATCAAGGTGATAAGCCGAAGGCTCCTGGCGATGATGGTTCGCTGAGCATTGATCATGGGGCAGGTGGGCCAAAAGAAAAAGACGCTTCCGAAAATCCCTCTGAAGACACAGCGCCACCTGAAAAATCGTTGAGTCAGATTCGTATTGATGAGCATGGGCAGCTGTCTCCTTTGCCAAGCAGCCCAGAAGATAAAAAGAAGTCAGAAGATTCAGGCGGCTTAATGCTCGACCCGCCCAGGCTCGGCGGTACCCTCACCGCGAGCGGTCAGCCCGACGATCTTGATCCTATGAGCTTGCCACCCCTGCAGCCCCCCATTTTGTCACGATCGCCAAACGAGCCGCCTAAAATTACCGACGACGAAACACTGGTAGAGATAGAAAAATCTATCCATAGTCCACATGTGGCCCAAGAGGAACAAGCCGCAGCGGCTGAACCCCAGGGAGAAGTTCTAGACGAAGCCCGCGATGCCGTTCAAGAAGCCATTCAATCATCTCCGCCAGCTCAGCTTGAGCCCATTGAATCACTGGGTGCTCAACCAGTAGACCTGGATCTACTTGGTAACACTCCCGCGCCACCACCTAACGCCATGCCTGGTGGTGCCACATCTGACAACCCATTTAACTTGCCATCTAATTTAGTGCCACCGAGCACTGGCTTACCCCCGGCCCAAACTGGGACTTCGGCGCCAGCTACGCCTCCACCTCCGGTGCCACCACCGATTTTGCCATCACAATACATACCTCCAGCTATCACTCCCACCCTGCCAACTGCAGAAGAGTTCGAACAGCAGCACGAGCAAGATGGGAATCAACCTAACTAGCTAATTTGTGTGAGGCTTACGCTACAATGGTGCCCATATGGACGGTTTACTATTAATTGATAAACCAAAGGGTTGGACTAGTTTTGACGTGGTGGCCAAAGTCCGCGGCATTCTCAAACAATCCGGTGTAGCCAAGCCCAAAGTTGGGCACACTGGCACTCTAGATCCGCTGGCCACTGGCTTGCTGGTGCTTTGCTTGGGTAGTTACTGCAAACGCGCTAGTGAATTCTCTAAGCTTGATAAAACCTATGAGGTGACCATGAAGCTTGGCCAAACCAGCACGACAGGGGACGAAGAAGGGGAGATAACAGCTGTTTCGGTCACCCAACCCACTCCGGCGGCCCTAACGCAAGCCCTAGGGCTATTTACTGGTGAGCTTGAACAAACTCCGCCTATCTATTCGGCTATCAAAGTAAACGGTCAGCGAGCCTACAAGCTTGCCCGGGAGGGCAAAGCAGTAAAGTTAGAACCACGTCTGGTCAAAATTTACAGCATTCATCTAACTAGCTATAACTATCCGGAGGTAATTTTTACAGCCAGCGTTTCTAGCGGTACATACATACGCTCACTGGCGACAGACATCGGTCAAACCCTAGGCACTGGTGCGTATTTAACCCAGTTACGCCGGACAAAAGTAGGCCAGTTTTCCATAGAATATGCCCAGCCCATGCCAGAACTTAGCGCCGAAAACATATACGCTAGTATAATAGTTACAAATTGACAAATAGGTGCAAGACGCGTTAGCTAGAGTTATATAGGAGAGAGCAATGGTTAATAAAATTGTAGAAGATTTGAGGAAGGATCATGAGGCCTTTGAGGCTGCTGAGTCGAGCAGACGCATAGCATTAGAAGAGTTGAAAAACTTACAAACCAAAGTAATTCGGGTTCAAGTAGCCTGCGCCAGAATTTTGTTTCAGCACGGTCTTGAGGACAATTTAGTAGGGTCATACTCAATACATCCATTGTTGACAAACTACAACATGCCATCATTACTGGATTTCATGCCCCTTGCGCCTGAGCGTAAAGCTGCTCATTTATTAAGCATGCGTAGTGGAGAGCGTTTGATTCATGAGGCTTTAGCTACGCCACTAGATATAAGTGAATTAAGCGCAGACGATGATGTTAATCCCTTGAAGTTACAAGTCCATCGGTTCCGGAAGCCAGTAAATCAGTACGGGGTGCCTTCTCTAAAATCGGCAGTCTATGTGGCCGAGGTTATGATGCCCGCCGAAAATTTTAACTCTTCCAGAAATATAGCCGTAAGATATAGTTTTGCTAAAAACACTGATGGGTACCGTCAGCAACCATGGGATTTGGAAAATATTAACTTATCTTCACATCGAGCTAAAGAAGTTATCCAAACCCTTGATGATCACGTCACTGAATTTGGTGAAATCTTAGCCAATATTGACCAAGCAGCTACCCCTTGAAATAATTCGCCACATCTGATACAATTCGTCCAAGATATGATAAGTAGTGAGAGTAAAAAAGCCGTGATTGCTGATCTGGCCGCCCACAAAACTGATGTGGGTAGTTCGAGTGTGCAGGTAGGAATTTTGACCAAGCGCATTGCCGAACTGACCGAACACCTCAAGGTCAACAAAAAAGATCACGCTGCTCGCCGGGGGCTATTACAGATGGTTGGCCAACGAAAGCGACTATTGCACTACATTTCTGAAAAAGACAGCCAAACATATTTAGACCTAATTAAAAAACTCGGCATCCGCCGCTAAGTGCCCAGACTTAGTTGTCTCGAAATATCGAGATAGCTAGCTTGTGCACATTAAAGCAAGGCTCTCATTGGCATAGACCAGATATACATTAGCTCGTTAGAGCACAAGGAGCACGTATATTTGCACTATGCACGTGAGGCTTTAGAAAGAGAGCAATATGGGAACAACTAATCCCTTTGGTAAGAAAATAGTAACTGTGGAAACGGATCTTTGTGGGCGTAAGCTCAGCTTAGAAGTAAACCGCGTGGGCTTTCGCTCAACGGCCTCTGTGCTGGCTCGCTATGGCGAGACGGTGGTATTGGCTACGGCCATGGTCGGCCCCCATTCAGTTACCGGCATGGATTACTTTCCTTTAAGTATTGATTACGAAGAAAAGTTTTATGCCGCCGGCAAAATCAGCGGCAGCCGCTTTGTAAAGCGAGAGGGCCGTCCCTCTGACGACGCCATCTTAATTGGCCGTTTGATTGATCGCCCAATTCGCCCTTTGTGGCCAAAAGGTTATCGCCGTGAAGTGCAGGGTGTAACCACTGTTTTAAGCATGGACCCCAGCTTTAGACCAGACATGGTGGCTATGATAGCTATGAGTGCTGCCTTTATGCTCACAGGAGCGCCATTTGATGGCCCTGTAGCCGGACTTCGGATTGGTTTGGTAGATGATAAGCTCACAGCTTTTCCATCGGCCGAGCAGCTTGATAACGGTCCATTAGATCTGGTTGTAGCCGGCACGCAAGATGCCATCATGATGGTAGAAGCCGGTGCCAACGAGGTAACCGAGGAGCAAATTGCCGAGGCGCTGGAGTTTGCGCACAGTGCCATGCAGCCAGCCATCAAATTGCAACAAGAATTAGTCAAGAAAGTTGGCGTCACCAAACAAGAATATGAGCTAGCACTGCCTGATGAAGCCATTCAAAAAAAGGTAGACGCGTGGGTAGAGGGTAAGTTTGGCGAAGCTATCCGGGCACCGTACCCCGAGCGAAACGAGCTGGTTAACAGCTTACGCACGCAGTTGCACGAGTCTTTTGCGGCCGAACTCGATGAGGATTTCTACCATGAAAAACGAGCCCAGTACGATGAGGCCTTTACCATGGCGCTCCACAAAGATGTGCGGGCTGGTATCCTAAAGGATCAAATTCGTCCCGATGGCCGTAAATTAAATGAAGTTCGCCAATTAAGCAGCGAAGTTGGTTTGTTGCCCAGAGCACACGGTTCAAGTTTGTTTACCCGCGGTATGACCCAAGCCCTCAATATTATCACCGTAGCGCCCATGTCCTACGCTCAGGTGATTGACACCATGGAAAAAGACGTCGAAAAGCGCTTCATGCATCACTACAATGCGCCGGGCTACACCGTTGGTGAAGTTCGCCGTCTGGGCAGCCCCGGCCGCCGAGAAATTGGCCACAGTGCGCTGGCTGAACGCGCCTTATTACCGGTGATTCCGGCCGAAGATGTATTCCCATACGCTATTCGCTCGGTTACAGAAATTATGAGCCAGAACGGAAGCACCAGTATGGCAGCCACTTGCTCTAGTTGTTTAGCCCTTATGGACGCCGGTGTACCGCTGCTACGCCCAGTCAGCGGCATAGCTATGGGCCTGATGCTCGATGGCAAAAAGGCTTACATCTTAACTGATATTGCCGATGCCGAAGATTTTGCCGGAGATATGGATTTCAAGGTAGCTGGCACTTCAAAAGGTATTACCGCACTCCAGATGGATATGAAGGTTCACGGACTGGGTACCGATATCCTTAAGGATGCACTCCAGCAAGGCAAAGCTGGTCGGCAGCATATTTTAGACCACATGATCAGCACTATGCCCGAGCCACGCAAGGAAATGAGCCCCTACGCACCGCGCGTCGAATCTATAAAGATCAACCCCGACAAAATTCGTGAGGTGATTGGTAAGGGTGGTGAGACCATCAACAAGATCATTGCCGAAACTGGGGCCGAAATTGATATTAAAGACGACGGTACGGTCTTTATCGCCAGTCCCAACAAGGAATCTATCGATGGTGCCGTGCAGTACATCAAGAACTTAACCGAGGATCCAGAAGTTGGCACTATTTACGAGAATTGCCGAGTGGTGAGTGTGCTCGACTTTGGCGCGTTTGTAGAAATTTTGCCAGGCAAAGAAGGCTTGGTGCATGTTAGTGAAATGAGCGAAGAGCGCGTCAACAAGCCAAGTGATGTGGTCAAAGAAGGCGACACCGTAACCGTTAAATTGGTGGCCATAGACGAGCGCGGCCGCTTGGTACTCAGCATGAAGCAAGCTAAAAAGACAGCTGACAAAAAGTAAGGGGAGCACGCACTATGAAATCAATGTGGCAACAATATGGTCCTAAATCCCAGCGCCAGCACTTCAGCTGGAGTGCTGTCTCGCTGGTGTTAGCCTACGTAATTGGCTCGATGGCCATTAACTCAGGCAGCCTGGGGCAGTACTTTCTGACGCTGCTATTGTTCTACTTTTTTGTTCATTTTTTGATATCGGGTTTTCGTACTTCCACCTCTGGTAAAAGCCGGAATAAGCATGAATGATAAACAAGCTAAACTAGATAAAATAAAGGCGGAAATTCTAGCCAAGAATACCTGCCCAGACCTTGCCAAGCAAGCCACCCAGCTAGTATTTGGCGATGGCAATCCGGATGCCGACCTGGTCTTTGTTGGCGAGGCGCCGGGTAAGAACGAGGACTTGCAGGGCAAGCCTTTTGTGGGGGCAGCCGGCAAGTTCTTAGACGAAATGCTCGGCATGATTGGGCTAGATCGGGGCGACATATACATTACAAATATAGTAAAATACCGTCCACCGAGTAACCGTGATCCCTTGCCTGAAGAAAAAGCCGCGTTTTTGCCATTTTTGGAGTCTCAGCTAGAGGTAATTCAACCCGTACTGGTAGTGACACTTGGTCGTCACAGTATGAATTGCTTCTTGCCGGAACTGCAAATAAGTAAAGTTCACGGACAGCCCAAGCGGAAGAACGGACAAGTATATTTACCGCTATTCCATCCCGCCGCGGCGTTGTATAACGGGGCCATGAGACAAACCTTAATTGATGACTTCTCTTTGGTGCCGGCAATATTAGAAAAAGTTAACGAGAGTAATAAATGAAAAAAGCCCTTTAAGCTGCATATGCTAGGGCCCCGTGGCGAGAGATCGCTCATGGGTACACGAAAGGAAATATATGGATAAACAACCTAAATCACGGCCACCAGCTCCAAGGAACCGGCCACAAAATCAAAATAATAACCGCTCGCCCAAATCGGTGAGTAGTGGACGAAGCGTTTCGCGCGGGGCTGCCATTCGGGCACAAAAACGTACCCAAGAAGATGCTCAACGTATTGCTAATCAATATGTAGCTGCTACGGCCCGGCCAGAGGGTGGCAAGCGAGCTAACTTTATAGATGACAGCCCTCGGCTAAAGATTATTGGTCTGGGTGGTATGGATGGTGGTGGCTCAAAGAACATGATCCTGGTGGAATACATGAACGACGCTGTTATCATTGATGCCGGTAACGACCTGAGCGTCGATTTACCAGGCATTAACTACGGAATTGCTGATACAGCCTACCTAGAGACTATTAAGCCCAAGCTGCGCGCTTACGTGATCACCCATGGTCACTTGGACCACATTGGTGCGTTGCCACACATTGTGCCGAAATTTCCCGCGCCAATTTACGGCAGTCGCTTTACGATTGGCCGCGTAGAAGAAATTTTTGGTAACTTTGGCCTGCCGTTGCCAGAAGGCTTCGAGCTACAGACCATTACCATGAACGAGAATACTCACGAACGGCTCAAAATCGGTAGCTTTTTTGTGGAACTGGTGCGGGTCACGCACTCCATTCCTGGCAGCACCGTGGTGGTAATTGATACACCAGTTGGTCGGATTATTAACACTGGTGATTTTCGGCTTGACCCCAACCCCTTGGACCACGAGCGGACTGATACTCAGCGGCTGATAGAGCTTGGCAAAGAAGGCGTCTTAGCACTACTTAGCGAAAGTACCACTGCCGAGCGACCGGGTCGCACACCGAGTGAGAGCATTATCGAACAGAGCTTTGTCGACATTATCGATCAAGCACCAGGCCGTATTTTTGTCGGCTTGTTTTCAACTAACATGAACCGCGTACAGATGATCATTAACGCCGCTGTGCACCATGGCCATAAAGTTGCCATGGACGGTCGCAGTATGATTAGCACCCTGGAAATGGCGGTGCGTAATGGTTTTGTCAGTATTCCAAAAGGTACCTTCGTGCCCATCGCCAACGTACCCAGTATGAAGGACGATAAAGTGGTGGTGGTGGCTACTGGCAGCCAAGGTGAGCCCAGCTCCGCCCTCATGCGCATGAGCGCTGGCGAACATCGTCACATCAAGCTTAAAGAGCAAGATACCGTGGTACTAAGTTCAACGCCAATTCCCGAGAGTGGCAACGATGCCCTGATTGGCAATATGGTGGATGACATGCTGCGTAAAGGGGTGCACGTCTTTCGGCACGAGACACACGAAGTAGACGGTGTGGGTCCGTTACACGTCAGTGGTCACGCTAGCATGGACGAGTATAAAGAGATGATCGACATGACAAAGCCCAAGTTCTTTATTCCAATTTATGGGGCCTATCGTGCCAAGCAGCGCCACATTGAACTGGCAGTAGAGCAGGGCATCCCTCGTGCCAACACCATCAATGCCGAAAATGGCCAAGTCATCTCACTTACCAAAGACAAAATGGAGGTTGGCGGCGAAGTACCACACGGCACCATTTTAGTAGATCAAACTGGCGCTATTGTCAGCAACATTGTAGTTAAAGACCGGCTGATGCTGGCTGAAGAGGGCTTGGTAGCTATTGTGCTGACGGTAGACCGCAAAAACGGACAGCTCTTAACCAGTCCGGACATCATTAGTCGCGGGTTTATTTATATGCGGGATAACGAAGATCTCATGAACGGCCTGAGAGCCGAGCTCCGTCGAGCTGTCTCGCAGCGCTTTAAACGCGTTGATTTAGATCGCTTCAAGCAAGAAATTAAAGAGCACGTTACGCATTTCCTCTACGAACAAACCCAACGCAGCCCGATTGTCATTCCAGTGGTAAATGTCATTACCAACGGCAAAAACGTCAATGTGGCCACCGACAGAGGCCCTGAACAACAAGGCACCAAACCAGAAGAACAAACCGAAGATCTGCAAAAACGCTTCCAGCAAATGCGCGCCAAACTGCTCAACCAAGACGCTCGCGTCGATTAAGTCAGATTGACAAATGATGTAAAAATTGCTATAATAATTTTACTATGTCTATTGAAAAAGAGAGTCAATTCTTCCAAGCTGAGCGCCTAGACGAGGAGTTTAGGCAGTGGCAACAGCGAGACGCTGAAGATGCTTACCCTCATTCGGAGGGTATGTTGCATGGTCCATATCCCGACCCTGACCCAACAATAAAAGTAAGCAATATCCGATACCGACTTATGGAAGAGGCAGAAGGGGATCCCGTCTTATATCAGTTATTTATGCTCAGATATTCACTGGTTAAAGATATAAATGAACGCAATGATCCTCGAGCCGCTCGAGTTTATCATGAAAACTGGATGCCAATTCGCGAAGCAATATTGAAACGTAAGCAAGAGGTTGCCGCGTCCAAAAAATGATATAATAAATAACACTTATGGCTAAGAAGAAAAAACAAAAGAGAAAAAAAGTAGACCAGGCTCCCAGTGAGCAAGCCACGTTTGCACCGTATGCAGTCGGTTTATTGCTAATGGTGGCCGCCTTATTTTTGCTTATGGGTGGCTTTGGCACTGGCGGCACATTACCGAAAGAGCTGTTTCGGGCTACCTACTGGCTCTTTGGCGTCGCAGCTTTCTTGCTCCCTGTTATTTTGGCCTATTTTGGCTTTATAAAATTTACCACAGAAGAAAAGAAGATTCCCTTGCTCAAGCTGGTGAGTATGCTGGCCCTGCTGGTGTCTGGCGCCAGCTGGTTTTACGTTGGCTTTGCCACGCCAGATGCCTTAGGCCCAACCGATATTGGTCCGGGCGGAAAAGTCGGCCAAGGCATTGGCCATGGTGTTTTAGGAGCCCTGGATAAAATGCCAGCGGCTATTTTGTTTTTTGTGTTGGCCCTGCTGGCCTTTTTCTTTACCTTTGGTATTTCGCCAAAAATTTTGCTTAGGCTTGGTGATTTATTTAAGCGAGCACCCAAAGAAGAAGGCGAGCTGGCCGATCTTAAGCAGCATGCCGAGCACACCAACTTTACCCTAAACGAGGGAGTACCGGTGGAGCACAGTTCGGCACCGCGACTATCGACCTTTAAAAATAGTGCCCAGAAAGTAGCGCCGACCGACACCAAAGCCCTGACTACTGCCAGTGATCCGGATTGGCAATTTCCTTCAGTGAATTTACTTAATCAAAAGCAAGACAAAGCCAATGCTGGCGATGTAGAGGGTAATGCCAACATCATCAAAGAAACATTCGATAACTTTAATATAAATGTCGAGATGGAGGGTGCCAACATTGGCCCGCGGGTCACGCAATATACGCTCAAGCCGCCAGCCGGCGTCAAGCTCACTAAGATTGCCGCGCTCGATAATAACTTAGCACTTGATCTAGCCGCCCAATCCATCCGCATAGAAGCGCCAATTCCTGGGAAGCGCGCTGTCGGGATTGAAGTGCCAAATATCAAAGCTGCTACCGTGCGCTTGGCGAGTGTTATCACCAGCAGTCAGTGGCAAGAACTCAGTAATTCCTTAGGATTTGCCATTGGTAAAGATATTTCTGGAATACCGGTGGTGGCATCCTTAGATAAAATGCCGCACCTGTTAGTTGCCGGCCAAACCAACTCCGGTAAGTCGGTGATGATCAACACCATTTTAATGAGTTTGCTGTATCGCAATAGCCCCAGCGACCTAAAGTTAATTTTGGTTGACCCCAAGCACGTTGAGTTGGCTCCCTATGACGAAATTCCGCATCTGCTGACTAGCGTGATTACCGAACCAGAAAAATGTATAAGTGCGCTAAAGTGGGCAGTTGCCGAAATGGAACGCCGCTACCGGACACTGGCCGAAGCCAAACACCGTAACCTGAGTGAATACAACCAAGCGGGCAAGGGCGAAAATATGCCCTACATTGTGATTGTGATTGATGAGTTGGCCGATCTTATGATGATGGCCGCTCGTGATGTAGAGGCTTTGATTGTGCGCATTGCCCAAAAAGCCCGCGCCGTGGGGATTCATTTAGTGATTGCGACCCAGCGACCCAGTGTCGACATTATTACTGGGCTGATTAAAGCTAACATCCCGGCTCGGATTGCCTTTACCGTGGCTAGCCAGGTAGATTCGCGGACCATTATTGACCAAGCGGGGTCTGAAAAGCTGCTTGGCCAAGGTGACATGTTGCTCAGTACGGCCGATATGGCTAAGCCCAAGCGTGTCCAGGGTGCCTTAGTGGAAATAGATGAAGTCCAAAAGGTAACTGACTTTTTGCGTATGCAGCGTCCGCCCCAGTATGATGATGAGATTATTAGCCAGCCGGTTCAACTCAATGGCCGCGGTGGGGTAGTCACGGATTACGGTGCCAATGATGCTGATGATGACATGTGGAAAGATGCTGTACGAGTGGTCATAGAGGGCCGTAAGGCCAGCACCAGCTTGCTGCAACGCCGGCTGCGGGTAGGCTATGCCCGGGCTGCTCGTTTGATAGAAACCATGGAAGAACAGGGTATTGTTGGCCCAGCCGATGGTTCCCGCCCGCGTGAAGTGCTAGTCAGTAACATGGACGAAGTTTTTGCCGAGCGTTCTATCCCATCCTCTACCAAGGATATTTACGATGAGATTCCTGATGTGGAGCCCGAAGAATAGCCACGTATGAAGCAGCACGAGCATCCGTACCAAAAAAGAATGCGATCACTGCGCCATATCGGCACGGTGCAAATTGCCATTTTAGTCGGCATTATGGTGGCAATAGTTGGTGTGCGCTTGCAAACGCTGGGATTGGCATACACGGGTGATCACGCGGCCTGTTCGCCGGTATCTGTCAGCAAAACTACTGTCCAAACCAGTGAAACGTTTTCCGCCAACATTACCATGCTCAACAATGGTACGACTACCTGGACACCGGCTAGATATGAATTAAACGACGTCTATGGTTACTGGAATTACAGAGGTACCAGTTTATCTAAGACCAACGTGAGCCCAGGCAGCTCATTCACCTTCCGGGTGACAGCCACGGCTCCCACTACCGCCGGCAGCTATCCCTTTGGCGGCCGCATGTGGCTGATTGGCGTGGGGGCCATTCATAACGCTTGTGCGCCACTATCAATTACTGTTAAGGCCCCATCTCCAACTCCTAACCCCACACCAAACCCAACTCCCAATCCGACTCCGACACCCACCCCAACTCCTAAGCCCACTCCAAAACCCGTCACTAAACCGGGTACCCAACCATCTGGCTCTGGTCAAACGCAGACGGCCACCCCAGATACTACTGCTCCTTCTACTCCAACCGATTTTACAGCCGTTTCGGATGATACCAACAAAACCATTGTGCTACAGTGGCAGGCCGCAACAGATGACAGAGGCGTTAGCGCCTATCAGCTAGAGCGTTCTAGCGACCAACAAAACTGGAGCGTACTAAGCGATAAAATTACCGATCTTCGCTACGAGGACACTAATGTAGACTTCACGACCCATTACTATTATCAATTAAAGGCGCTGGATGCGGCGGGCAATAGCTCGGACTATGTTAAAGCTGATTCAACGGCTTCTGGCTTTAAGGCCAATACCCAACCCAATAGTGACACTCAAATCACCTCAGAAGATAAAATTGCCACGGTGCTGATCCTATCAGGATCCCTCGATGCCGAATCCTTCTGTACCCTTGATTCTTCCACTAACACCCTAGCTCCCAATATCAGTGGCTACAAAACGATAACCGGGCCGTATGAACTAATTTGCCGTGACAGCGCTGGTACGCCGCAGCTAAGCTTTAAAAAGCCACTGAGCTTAACCGCGCAGTTATCGGCGGCTCAGGTGAAGGGGATAAAGGCCGCAGCCTATTTTGGGCACAAAGACAGCTGGCAGCCACTCAAGATTAAGGCGCACGATAAAAAGAAATATGTTGATAACGTCGAGCTCAAAGATTATCGCACCTTTGCCATATTAGGAAAGCAAAAGAAGGCTTCGGTGCTAGTGGTGATCTTTAAGATAATAATCGTTATTGGCGGCCTTATATTCTTGGTATTGTTTGGTCTGCGCTTTATGGTTCGTAAAAAAGCCGAGCGCGAATACGAAGATTACCTACGCAAATCCCAAGGCCTTTAGCGCCAATCACTTGCTAAAGCTATAGCAGTTCTTCTACTATTACTATATAAACTTTGGAGTGATTGTGCCTGCAGAACTTCTCCTGACTCCTCAAGACGAATTAACGCATCTGCCGCTCCCTTTACTACCCCTAAATCTCAACCACGAACATGAAATCCGTGATCGGCATCATCATGCTCATCCGCGGAGGAGTCCCTTATTGGAGGGGCTTGGTGGGACAGCCGTTCGGCACAGCCGGGTGCAACGCACGGCTTATGCGGATCATCATTGGGAAACACAAGGCTATCATAGTGTCTTTGGTGGGCCCGAGCTGCCACAAACAGCCGAAGAACAATTCAAATGGGTGACCTGGGCCAGCGCCGGCTATATTCCCGAGCAAGCCGTTGCCATGACTCTTGATGGCTATAAACGCGTAATGTTATCAACCCAACAGCGTGCTCAGCTATGGGGAAACAATGAAATATGGGTGGCTTCAAGGGGAGATGTCAAAAGCTTTATGGTTGATTACTTGATTAATCAGGGCTACGGCGAACTTAATGTTAAGCGTGCGCTCGAAAAGTTCCTCAAAGCGTCTGACAGAGGACGAAAAATTGAACTGGCGAGTTTTATACTGTCTCAGCTCAGCGAACGAGCGGTATCACCCATTCATGACAGCTATAAATTTGCTCGCCGGCAAGGTTTTATTCACGAGTCTAAACCTAGGACTTCTAGCCGGTTAGTAAAACGTACGGTCATGTCCTCCCGAAAAAGCATGAATCAAGTAATCGGCAAACTGGAACTAAATGGTGCTGCCTACCTGCAGGTCGCTTAGGCAGTTGCTTAATTCACCTCTGTAAGCTATACTCTCTTAGTTATTAATAACTTCAGCTTGCGTCCCCCAGTGAGCGCAGGCCATAAGACCAGAAGGAAGGAATATACCAGTGCAACAGTACGAAATTGCCGTATTGTATCACCCAGATCTAGAAATAGATCTAGATAAAGCTACCGCCAAAGTCGAGAAGATCTTCAAAGACAACGGCGGTAAGGTGGTCAATATGGATAACTGGGGTAAGCGCAAGCTAGCCTACACCATCAAAAAGCAAGATCACGCCGTGTACGTATTTTATACGGTTGAATTGCCAGCTGAGAGTGTGCGTAAGTTAGAAAGCACTATGAACATTACCGATGAGGTGATCCGTTTTCTGATTACGCGCCCCGATCTTAAAGCTATCGCCAAGGCCGAAGCCGCTAAAGCCGAAAAGGCTAAAAAAGCCGCTGAGCGTGGTGATCGAGCCGAAGCCGAAGAAGAAACCAACACTAAAGAAGAGTAAATCGCTCGTGCTTGACTTAGGTCCAGCGCGGAGCTAACGTAAGAATACTAATTAACGCATAAGACATAGTTCTTATAAGGAGGGCGTGATGGCAGCAAGAAGCCTCAATCAAGTAAATTTAATGGGGAATCTCACTCGGGATCCCGAACTACGGCAAACACCGAATGGCCAAAACGTTTGTAGTTTTAGCCTGGCACTGAACCGCAGTTACAAAGACGCTTCGGGCGAATGGCAAGAAGCCACCGATTACATTGACATCGTAGCCTGGGGACCACTAGCGGAGCGGGTAGCCCAATACCTGAGCCGCGGTCGTCGGTGTTTGGTAGTTGGCCGGCTTCAAAGCCGCAGCTGGGAACAAGATGGACAGAAGCGCAGCAAAGTAGAAGTGTTGGCCAATGACGTGACATTTCTAGACAGCCGTGGCAGTAGCGACAATAGTGGTGGTAACAGCTTTGACCAAACTGCTCCAGCGGTCGCTGCTCCAGCCAGCAAACCAGCTCCCAGCAAGACTAAGAAGAAAGACGACGTCGTCATAGAAGACGTCGGTGATGAACCAATCAACCTAGATGACATACCATTCTAAAGGAGAACAATAGATGGCAAAGATATTTAAACACCGAACGGACGTAGCTTACTTTGACTACAAGGACTTTAAGACCTTGCAACGCTACGTTAACGTATATGGACAGATCGAGTCTCGCAAGAAAACCGGTTTGACCGAGAGTCAGCAGCGCCGCCTGAGCAAGGCTATCAAGCGGGCTCGCCATATTGCACTATTACCATTTGTATCTAACGGGTAGGGCAGGCATGGCTTTAGGTGTAACCGATCTCAAGAAAGGGACGATTTTTCAGTGGGAAGGCGTGCCCTATAAAGTGGTGGACTATTCCCAAAAGGTAGTGGGACGCGGCGGCTCGATTGTAAATGTACGTATTAAAAGCCTGGTAGATGGCCGCGTGCTAGAGAAAACCTTCAAGGGTAACGAGCAACTCGACAGAGCCGACGTTACTAATAAGAATGTCCAGTACCTCTATAACGATGGGGTTAACTTTTATTTTATGGATCAAGATAGTTACGAGCAATTTGAGCTGCCTGTGGACGTAATTGGTGACCAAGCTGGCTACATGAAAGAGGGTGATAGTGTGCAGGCCCAGCTATTTGATGGACAGGTTATCAACATTGAGCTCCCAAAAAACGTGCCGCTTAAAGTTACCTACACCGAGAACGTTGTAAAGGGCGATACCAGCTCATCTATAACCAAAGACGCCGAACTAGAAACGGGCATACGCGTACGGGTGCCAGCTTTTATCAAACAGGGAGATCTAATAAGTGTAGATACTGCCAATGGTACCTACCGCGAGCGTGTGAAGGGCTAAATGGCTAAGCAGCGGCTCGACCAAGCGCTGGTAAGTATCGGACTGTTGGCAACCCGTAGTCAGGCGGAGAGCTACATCAAACTCGGACACGTAACCGTCAATCGCCAGGTAGTGCGTAAGCCCGGACAGCTGGTTACAGATAGCGATGTCCTAAAACTGACTACCAAAGAGCAGTACGTCAGTCGGGCCGGGCTTAAATTGGCCTCTGTAACCAAAACGCTGGGACTTTACTTTAAAGATAAGGTGGTGCTTGATGTTGGGAGTTCCACGGGTGGTTTTACTGATTATGCCTTGCAACATGGAGCGGCTAAGGTCATAGCCGTAGAGGTGGGTAAGGACCAGCTCCATCCCTCGCTTCGTGGAAATCCTCGTATTGAACTCCACGAACAAACAGACATAAAAACTATTACCGAACTATCTACTCCGGCTGACATTGTGCTCATAGACGTATCGTTTATTTCGTTACGAGATATTTTGCCATATATTACTAAACTTGTTCAGCCCCAAGCCCAAATTGTAGCCATGGTTAAGCCCCAATTTGAAGCCAGTGGCAGTGGGGTAAAACACAAAGGTATCATCAAAAACGACCGAATTCGTCGCGAAATTTTGAAAGATTTTGAGGCTTGGGCACAAAAGTTATTCATAACTGCAGACAAAGCAGACTCATCAGTAACAGGGGCAAAAGGCAACCTAGAGCGATTTTACTTACTAAAAGTAGTCAACTAGCAAAACTCAAAAACATACTACAACACACAAATTGACAAAAAGGCGAAACTACGCTATAATGAAGCTATTAAAACCTAAAACAAAAATAAAACAAAATGGCTTTATTAAGTTCCACAATCAACGGTTACTGGTTAGCTACCGACTACGACCTGAAGCAATTCAGAGAAAAATTACTGCTGGCTTTTATTCGTTTAAAGTCGGCTTCTTACGGGTTGGTACTCACCAACATCTTAACAGGCCTATTCATTTTACAGCTGGTCTACATTTTGCCATTTAGTCAGGTATACGCCATGAGCAATAACATCACGACAGCTGATACTGGGTATCAAAGGGTGCAAGCCCAGCTGTCACAACGGGCCCTAACGCCTGTACCCAAAGAGCAACCTAAACCAGTTGCCCCGGCAGTGGCCGCTCCACCTAAAGTCCAGACCCTACAGTCAATTGTGAGTGCTTGGCAGGCAAGCCATAAGGGAGAATACAGTATTGTTATGCGCAGCCTTGATGGCAGGACCAATGCCGCCTACGCTGGAAATACTCAGTTTGTCAGCGCTAGTATTTATAAGCTGTACGTGGCCTATGCGGTTTACACCAAGATGGCCGCCGGGGAGATGCAACCAGGAACCGTAACCTCTACGGGCTCTAACGTGGACTACTGCCTAAATGCGATGATTGTGGTGTCGGACAACGACTGTGCCCATGCCTTACTCAATATGGTGGGACCCAACACGGCAGAAGCCATGGTTCATCAGCATGGGTTTACCAATACGTTTCTAGCTAGTCAGACAAGTTTTATTACTACCGCAAGGGACACAGCTCAGCTGCTCACTGAGTTAGAATCAGGCACATTGATCAGGGCTGATTACCGGCAAAGTTTGCTGGGACACATGAGCCAACAGATATACCGAAGCGGCATCCCGGCCGGATCAAAAGGTATACGCGTAGCTGATAAAGTTGGCTATATAGATAGCTACAACCACGATGCTGGAATTGTCTACCATCCAAGCGGTAAGTACGTGTTGGTCATCCTAAGCTCGGGCTCTAGTTATGCCAACATTGCCGATTTGACTCGTCAAATCAATGCTTACATGAGTAAGTAACCTCCAAAAAGTCCGTTGGCTACCACAGTAACGCTTATGCTATGCTGGCACATATGTATTATCGCAATCGGGCTGAGGCTGGTGAGAAATTGGCTGAACGACTTTTAAAGTACCAGGCTCAGAACTGTACTGTCGTAGCCTTGAACGACGGAGCAGTGATTGTTGGCAGCCGCATCGCTGCGGCGCTAAAATGCCCAATTACTTTGCTATTAGTTCAAGACATAAGCATTCCTGGTGAATTTGACCCCTATGCCAGCATGAACCAGGACGGCGGCGTGGCCTATAACAGCAAGTATTCCGAGAGCGAGCTCGAAGACTTTAAAGGTGAGTACCACCAGTATATTGAGCAAGAAAAATTAGATATTTTTTATAAACTAGCCATGGATTTGGACAGCACCGGGCTAATTCGGCATGACTTGCTCAGAGGCCGCTATGTGATCATGGTCTCCGATGGGCTTAATGGCACCTATGAACTCGATGCTGCAGCCTACTACCTTAAGCCAGTAAAGACTAAGAAGTTAATAGTTGCCACACCCTTGGCTGATATCAATGCAGTGGACCGCATGCACTTGCTGGCCGACGAAGTTATTTGTCTGGACGTGGTCGACAACTACATAGAGACCAACCACTATTACGACGAGAACAATTTACCCGATCACCACATGGTGCTCAAATCCGTTCGCAACATCGTCAGCGCTGCTATATAAATTGACTTTTAGTTATAAAAGTGATATATTAGTACTGTTATTTAATAAATAAAAATGTCAAAAGACTCAACCTTAAGACCATTGCAGCCAGTCCGTATGCTCGAAGCCGGTACGCCCACGCAAGTGAGTGATGCCCTTGATAAACTGCTTCGTTCAGAAGTACCAGGCTTTATAATTCGTGCCGCTAACCAACGCCAAGACCCTTTAGAGGTGCACCAAGTCATTAGCCAAGAACTCAACAATCAAGTTGCGGCTCGACGCCCCCAAATGGTAACTAACCTGTCGGCTGTACTTAGAGGAAATCCGGCTTTTGACCAAAATGATCGTGACCCGGATAAGCGGGGGCGCAGGGTATTTCACTTTGACGGGTCTTACGCTGACCATCCCAGCCTGCGTTACAACACAAGAGATGTTGCCGTGCACACGACTGATAAGGGCGCGCCAACTGTAATTTTAGCTGAACCGGGACCAGCCTTTCCTTTACTGGTAAGACAGGCCAAGCACACAAGTCATGGACGTGAGCAAATGTATGCCCAGGCAACAGACTTGCTCAAAAAAGGCATGGTAGATTCTGATATTACTTCGCCAGATGTCCACGTGGCCAAGGCTACTCGCGGTGATACAGTGGTGATGGGTGTCCAAGAAGGTGACATGACTAAAGATGTTTGGCACGCTTTTGTCAGCGACAACCAAGCGGGCCCCCGGACTTTTCACGCTTCTGAAATCAACTCACATCAAGTGATTGATAAAAACGATCTTTAAACGTTAAAACGGAATTCTACAACATCGCTTTCACGCATAACGTACGTTTTTCCCTCGGTACGGACTTTGCCGGCAGAGCGCGCTGCAGCCAAAGAACCGGCCGCAATCAAATCATCGTAGCTAACAACTTCTGCAGCAATAAAGCCGCGTTCAAAATCACCATGAATCACCCCAGCCGCTTGCGGAGCCGTGGCGCCCTGGGCAATGGTCCAGGCCCGGACTTCTTTATCGCCCGCCGTCAGGTAGCTTTGCAGACCGAGTGTATCGTAAGCCGCGTGAATGAGTTGGTCTAGGCCCGGTTGAGCTTGACCGTAACTTTCTAGCAGTTCCTGGGCATCGGCCTCATCCAAACCTTGCAATTCGGCCTCTAGCTTGGCGCAGATAAAAACACTAAACGCCCCAGGTACTAGCTGGCGCAAGGCGTCTTTTTGGGCTGTATCGGCTAGCGTGGTTTCATCGACGTTAAAGACATAAATTACCGGTTTAGCGCTCAGCAAGAACAGATCGCTCAGTTGCTCCAGCTCGATATCATTCGCCGCCGAAAGGGGAGTGCCGCTGTCTAAATACGCCTGGGCCTTTTTTAAAGTGACCAGCACCGGCCCCAGTTTGGGGTTGGCTTTGGCCTCTTTTTCTACCTTTGGCAGGCGATTGGCCACAGTTTGCAAATCGGCCAGCACCAGTTCGGTATTGATAACTTCAATATCCTTGGCAGGATTATGCTGCTCATCCACGTGCTGTACGTTAGGATCAGCAAAAGCCCGCACCACGTGGGCAATGGCTTGACTGCTGCGAATATTGGCCAAAAACTGATTGCCCAGGCCCTCGCCCGTAGAAGCACCGGCCACCAGCCCGGCAATATCTACAAACGTCACCGTGGCTGGCTTTATGGGTGCACCGTTATACAGCTCACTCAGTTTACCCAGGCGCGGGTCTGGAATAGCCACCATGCCAGTGTTGGGCTCAATAGTGGCAAAAGGGTAGTTAGCTGCCAAAATATTATTGTCAGTCAGGGCATTAAACAGGGTGGACTTCCCAACGTTGGGCAATCCGACTATACCTATGCTTAGCATACAACCCGATCTTTTAATTTCATCTGTTAATTTTAACATGCTTGGGGAATGCCAACTGAGTTTACAGAGGTAGCACAATATGATGGAAAATGGTATTCTCTAACTAAATGACTGATGACTTACTAACGCAACCTGCACAACGAGATGTTATTGAGAGTTTTGCTGCTGAAATTCGTAAGAGCAAGATGGAAGTTAAGGGCAATAAGCAAGCTATACCGTTTCGACCAGATGTTTTAACCAAAAAGGTTAGGCAAGTCTACTTAGTACCTACGACACTTCTTCGTTTTCGCCAAGAAAATGGTCGTATCGCTTCCGATGTCGAAAGCTACGAAAAATCTCACGAACCTCTAGACGAAACGAAAAAGAATGACCAGGATCAGTTGCGTAAGTTTTTGGAGGATAAAGATCCTGAGAAGACTGAAGAACTTGTAAGAAGCCTTGAGCATGACACTCAACAAGAGCCAGCAGTAATTACTGCCGATGGTTTTCTTATCAATGGAAATAGGCGAAAAATGGCGCTTGAAATTCTTCAGGAACGCACGCACGACCCCTCTCAGTTCTCACATATGAAGGTTGTCATTTTGCCCGACAGGGACGAAGAAGGTGGCGAGCCTACGAAAGTTGATATTGAGCTTCTTGAGAATGCCTACCAGTTTCACCATGAAGGCAAATCAGAGTATTACAACTTTGACAGGGCTCTTTCTATCAGGAGAAAGGAACAGGAAGTCGGTATCCCTCTAGAAATGCAGCTAAAACAGGATTCAAAATATGCCAAGCTGACCGATAAGAAATTTGAGCAAGAGGTAAAGAAGTACAGGGACGATTATCTTGGCCCACTCGAATGCATTGATAAATATCTAGAGTACATTGGTAGGCCTGGTGATTATAGCGCTATTTCAGGTGGTAAGGCGGATCGAATGGGCAGCTGGCAGGCGTTCCTCGACTACTACAAGTCTGTAGACCGCAATCTTAGAGAAGTGAAAACACGTCTGAAAATGAATGTTGAGGATTATGAGGTAAGTGCAGTTGAAGATGCTGCGTTTAAAATTCTTCGTCAGCGTGACTTTGGTGGTAGCAGTAATGCTTTTGTACCAAACAAGATCAACGACATTATGCGTAAACTTCCAAGGGTCTTGCAAAATGCACAGGCCAAAAAAGAACTGCTTAAGCTAAAGTCTGTTCCTGATGGAGAAGGAGTGGACGATGCAGAGTGGATAGAGGAGAATCATAAACGAGTTTCCCATCTAGTAACCGAAGCATTTCGACAAGTTAATAACCAGAACGAGCGCGAAGAACCCATTGCTAAGCTTGAACGCGCGCTCAATCTTTTGAACTCTGAAGATATAGACCCAAGCGGTGTGCCTATCTCAAACCTACCAGAGGGCCTAAAAGTCATCAACGCACTAAAAGATAGGGTTGAGGAGTTGAAGGATGGTTTCTGGCATGCAAACAAAAAATCTAATGATGCAATGGATCATCTAAAGTTTCGATCCAGCTAATTTACGAAGGCGTTATATGTTATTAGATTTACAGGACGATGAGCTTGTCCTGAGTATTAGCTCTTCACTAGCAACGTATCAAAAACGTCAATTTAGCTACTATGGCGCTCGGCAAGATACTGAGGGTTCTTTTCACTTTAAGGATGCATCAGCAGAATTGGTCAACCGTCTAATTGCATTTTGTGAGGCTGAAGAGCTTAAGATCGATCTCACGCCTCCCGTTCAGGGATTAGTCGTTAAGCATCAAAGTGAGCAGTCTTATCATCAGCAGTTCATCTCGAATGCTGGTAATTTTAAAAATGGTAAATATAGTAAAGAAGACTACGCTGCACATGTAAACTTCCTAAACAAACATATTCAAAGAAAGCTACTTGATCATCAGGTAAAAGCATCTTACCACCTGTCGTTAGTAGGCAATGGCGCAAACTTTTCTGTACCAGGTAGCGGAAAGACAACGGTTCTACTCAGTTATTATGAAAAGCTCAAAACAATGCATAAGGTTGATGTACTTTTTGTCGTAGGGCCTCCAGCATGTTTTGGTCCGTGGAGAGATGAATTCAAGGTTGTATTGGGTAGAAACCCTAATGAATGCTTGCTTGCTGGTGGCAGCCAGACCGATAGAAAAAGGCTTTATTCGTATCCACCCGAAGGTGCTGAACTCTTTCTGACCACCTTTCAGACCTTACAGAATGATTTCGGTCTTGTTAAGTCGATGCTGGCCAAGGATAATCTAAGAGCTTTGCTTGTGATTGACGAAGCTCACTATATTAAGCAAGTCGATGGTAGATGGGCGAATGCAGTGCTTGCTATTGCACCTGCAGCAAAATATAGATGCGTGCTAACAGGTACTCCTGCGCCACATAGCTATAAAGATTTGTTTAATCTCTTTGCCTTCCTCTGGCAGGAGCACTCACCAATTAGTGACGAGGATCATGCGAGGCTGGAAATTTATGAAAAAAATCACGACTACGAAAGAGCTGGTAAGCTCTTGGCTCCAAAGCTAGATCCACTTTTTTATAGAGTACGCAAGAAAGACCTAGGCTTAATGCCTCAACACATGAATGTTGTGCCACTTAAGATGCGCCCAGCAGAAAAGGCAATTTACGATGTTGTTATAGGTAATGTCAGAAGGCTTACGACCAGAGATTACTTAAAGCAGATGGA
>JAQGHD010000025.1 GCA_028288965.1 Candidatus Saccharimonadota bacterium
AAGTACTTGTTTTTTAAACTCTGTGCTGGCTTTGGCGGCTTCCGGCGGCCAAAAATCCTCAGAGCGCTTATATAGTTCACCGAGTGGTAGCTGGCGGATGTGCTGCCCATTGACCCACAGCAGGCGTTGTTCATCAAAGCGGGCACCACTTTTTTGGACCCGATCTAAGCTAAACTTGGCAATCAGTTCATCCATAGTAAATACCTCTTGTTCGGTGCCGTCGTTCCAACCCAGGGTGGCAATGAAATTTACCAATCCCTCCGGCAAATATCCATCGCGAAGGTAATCGAGCACGTCTTTGGCGCCATCACGCTTACTGAGCTTTTTGTTACCATCTGGTGCCAAAATATGCGGGAGCGTGGCCATAATCGGCGGCTTAAGCTTTAGCGCCTCGTACACATTGAGATACCGCGGCACGCTGGCTATAAATTCTTGACCCCGAATAACGTGAGAAATCTCCATAAGGTGATCATCAACCACGTGGGCAAAGTTATACGTGGGGTAGCCATCGGATTTTATAAGGATAAAATCATCAACCACTTCTGGGCCGGTGGATAGATCGCCCATGACAGCGTCTTGCCACTGGTAACTTTTAGGTTCGGATAAAAATCGTAGGGGTTGGCTGCCATCCCACTGTGGCGGGTTAGCTGGACGGTGTTCGCGGAACAAAAACGGCCGCTTATCTTGCTTGGCTTGATTTCGAAAACCGTCAAGTTCCGCTGGAGTGTACGGGTCGGCGTAGGCGCGGCCAGCGGCCACGAGCTTATGAGCCCACTCCTTATATATGGCTAAGCGTTCAGACTGGCGATACGGGCCATGTTGGCCGCCAATGTCCGGACCTTCATCGTAGTGCAGTCCCAGCGCTTTTAAGCTATCCATAATGTGTTGCTCGGCGCCTTTGACTTCTCGAGCTAGGTCGGTATCTTCTAATCTCAGTAAAAACTGGCCCTTGGCTTGGCGGGCGACCAACCAGGCAAATAAAGCCGTGCGGATACCGCCGACGTGTACATAGCCGGTGGGGCTTGGCGCAAAGCGAGTTCGTACAGTACTCATTGCTAGTTAGTATGCCATAAACAGAGGTAGTTGCCTACACTTACAAGCTGCTAGCGATGTGCAGCAGCTGGTCGCTATTGAGGCTGGAGTTGCCGCTAATTTGATACCAGATGCCGTTGTTAACCCAAGTGGCGTTACTGTTGCCATAGATGTAGATAGTTTTGTCGTTGGCCTCAAAAGTTTGATACGGTTGGCTGTTAACGGTTACATATTTATTGAGTAGCGTGTCGGTGTTCCAGTTGGAGGTTTGCTGGGTCAGCTTGAAGTTGCGGTCATCGGCGTGCGATTTAAAGCTGACGGTAATTTGGCCGGGGCTGTACTGAATGGGGCCACGTATAGCAAAACCACTGGGGTGGTAGCTCGGTAATTTGGCGTGAATGCCGGCTTTGGCGGCGGCCACTCGCATGCTCAGATTGGCGGTGTTTTGGTACCCAAAAAAGCCAGCCAGTACCACTACGGCTAATACGCCAGCACTAACGCTGAGTGCTCGGGCACTGATGCCCAACTTTTTAGCCACTTTGTGGCGCGTCTTGGTGGTACGTTGCAGTGGTTCGGCTAAGCTATCTGCCCTTTTTAAGGCCTCCGTAAAGACATCGCCCTTGGAGCTGGTGACTGGTTTGGCGTGAGCCACACGCTGCTGAGCCACGCTGACTTCATGTTTGTGGTGGGGGCTATGCGGAGCGGGCTGGACTGGCATGTGGACAGTTTTTTGGGAAACTACCGGGCTGAAGCCACCAAAGCGGCTGACAAGCTTACTCTTATGAATTTTTTGTGCTCTGGCTATACGCTCGGAATTAAGATGCTCTATAGGTGCAAAAGCAGCGTGTGTAACAGTGGCAATGGCATCGCTAATAGTTGGCGAATTGGTAGGTTTGGTGTGCGGTTTTTTGACCGCTTGGCGCATCAGCGTTTTAGCGTGCTCGGGCTGGTGATGCTTGACCTGACGAGCGGTTGGACGAGAGGGGTGGGCACCGGCTTTGGCGGGCGACGCGCCAGGGTGTAATCTACTCGGCAAAAAACCGTCTAGCACCTTACCGGTGCCGGCGTCATAGCGCTTGCCATTTAACTCTAGCGTGTTTGTGTGTGCCACTTTCTTTTCATACCCTCTAGTGGTAATTTTATGACCCTAGTGCTTTAATAGTAACTCCTTGATTCGTGTTTGGCAACTGCGGTGAAATAGAATTCTGTTACTAAGACGTGATAAACTCCAGGCTAGGTATTATAAAATAAACACACTATGGATTTTTTAGACCCCGCCAAAAAACGTGCGCACGGTATTCGATTATTTATCGGCTATTTTTTGATTGGTGTGGCCTTAACATTGGCCACAGTAATATTGGTTTTTCAAGCCAATGGCTATGATTTTAATCGCTCCACCGGAACAGTGATCCAAAATGGGTTGGTGTTTGTGGCGGCTCAACCGGAATCAGCTGCTATTTACGTAAACAACGTGCAGCAAAAAGCTCGTACCGATACCCGCCTGACTTTGCCAGCTGGCCAATATAACATCCGCCTGGAGCGTGATGGCTATCGCACTTGGCAACGAACATTTAACCTGAATGGTGGCAGTATTGAACGCTTGGTCTACCCTGTTTTGTGGCCGACTAAATTAGTCACCAATGATGTCCAGCTGTACGCTGGTCTGTCGCCTCTGTCAATGCAAAGTCCTGACAGACGGTGGCTATTGGTTGAACAGCCCGGCAGTCTAGAGAGTTTTGATATGTACGATCTTACTAACCCCACGCAGCCGCCGGTCAAAACCACCGTACCAACTGCTATTCTTACCCCCTCTAAAGAGGCTCAGAGCTGGAAACTCGTGGAGTGGTCAACCGATAATCGCCATGTCTTGCTGGAGCATTTGTTTGGGAGCCAGCATGAATTTGTGATGGTTGATCGTGAAACGCCAGCCAGTAGTTTTAATGTGGATAAGGCCTTTAAAATCACACCAGATCAAGTTGCTCTGCACGACAAGCATTTCGATAGCCTATTTATATATAACGCGACCAGCAAAGGCTTGAGTCTAGGGTCGGTAAAAGATGGCACCGTGGCACCCTATCTCAATGGCGTGCGAGCGTTTAAGCCCTATGGCAGTAATATGATGCTGTACGCCACTGAAGAAGGTGCACCGAGTGGCAAGGTGCTGATTCGTTTGCGAGAGGATACCACCAGCTATACTCTGCGCCAAACCACTAGTAATACGACGTACTTGCTCGACATGGCTCGATTTAGCGGAGCCTGGTATGTGGCCGCCGGGGCTACTAGCGAAGGCCGTACGTATATCTTTAAAAATCCACTGGATGCGCTCAAGCAGCATCCTCCTGAAACGCTGGCGCCGATTTCTATCTTGCGCCTAGATAACCCCTTGAGTTTAAGTTTTTCGAATAATACCCGCTTTATTATGGTTCAAAGTGGCAATAAGTTTTCGGTCTATGACGCTGATGATGACCGCCGCTTCAGCTATCAGCTTAAGTTTCCGGTTGATGATACTGCTAAGGCTGTATGGATGGACGGCCACCGCCTGATGTTAACCCACGAAGGCAAAACCTACGTTTGGGATTTTGATGGTGTCAACCAGCAATCACTATCGGCCAGTAGCCTGGCCGAAGGGGCGTTCTTTGATCGAGATTATCTCAAGTTGTTCAACGTAGCTCCCTCGGTAGCCGTGCCCGGCCGGTACGCCCTCACCCAAACTGACTTAAAAGCCAAGCTCTAGCAATTCCAATATAAAAAATGGGGTGGCAGTCGGCGGGGTGGCCCCGCTAAATTTTGTTACGTGAAAATTCTGTGGGGCGGACCGACTGACAGGACCCCAGTCCTATTTTTGGAATTGCTAGGACTAGCTTGTAAACCAGTGGACGATGCGGGACCACAGGCTGGGCGCGTTACCGGCCAGCTGCGTTGGACGGGTATCGGTTTTGACGGCGGTACTGACGCCATTCAGGTTAGGATCGGGGCTAATTTGTTCGCCAACCACCACCAGCCGATGTAATGACGTGCCCGGTGGATCACAGGTAATCAGCGTGGCCGAAGCCGCCTTCTCGTTGGCACCAAGCACAGCAACGTCATTGGCTTCAACGATTTGTTTCTTATAAACCTTGTAAACGTAGCGCTTCCCGCCTTTAGTAAGATAAAACGTATCACCGTTATCAAGTCGGCTGAGCAGCACAAAAGCAAATTTGTAGCGCCCGTGGTTCAAAATATTATTGCTGGAGTGCCCGACAATAGCGATATTCCCCTTCTCACCCGGCGCTGGTGTACTGGCATAATGAACCACGCCGTTTTCTAAAGATTTTTGGATGGCCGCCTCTTCTACGGATGATTGGTCGTACACCACGGGAATCTCAACGTTAATTTTTGGAATAATAATCTCGGAGTTTGGCCCGGCCGCTGAGCTGGAGTCAGCGATGATAGCTGTACTACTGACGTTTCGGCTTGGCGTAATAAAGGGGGCCAGAAAACGGTCGTTAAAAAAACCAAACAGCAAAATAAGTATCACCACTGAGCCCATGGCCAGGCCAAAAGCAATCGATTGCACATGGTGTTTGGCGCTCAGCTTTTGGTGACGACGCGGGCTGGCGGTCATTAATTGCCGCTTCATGTCTGATACGGTTTTGAGCCCGGTTTTTCGTTTATGGCGCGGTGCGGCGTGGTGTTCAAAAACCTGCGGCGTGGTGGCGGCTGGCTCCTGCGGCAACGGCTGGGCATGCTGGCTAGCCTTATAAAATTCTTGCCAAACTTGGTGTTTTTCGTGATCGGGCAGCTTGGTGTAGTATTCATGCCAAGCGGCTTGAATTTCAGCCAGAGATCTGCCAGAGCTACTGAGTTCTTGCATATACCGCTGATGCTTAGATAGATGCGGGCTATGCTCAATCTCGGCCAGCTCGGCTTTGGCCTGCGGTTCGGACTCCTCTTGAAATAACTGGTGCAATTTTTCGCGAATAACGTTGGCAGCTAAATCGGCTCCTGGCTGGTTGTCAGGAGCTGGTGTAGGCTGGTTGGAATCGTCTTGTGTGGCCATATATTAGCAGATCTGAGCCATATGAAATGGCTAGTACCTCTGTAATTAGTATAGTACAATACCCGATGTTCTCATACCTGTTATCTTTAGGGTTTGAGTAGCCAATTTTCCAAACTGTAGGTGTGGGCTTGGATAAGGGCGAGTGGCGGAACTGGTATACGCGCACGACTCAAAATCGTGTTCCTTACGGATTGAGGGTTCGATTCCCTCCTTGCCCACCAAAAAATACCCCATTGAATAGATGGGGTATTTTTCTTGGCTAGTAAGCGCGAGAATCAAACGGGTATGTCCTGATGGACGTACCCCGCCCAGGTCGATTCCCTCCTTGCCCTTATCTATCACCCGAGGCTTCACTAACCGCGGTAGTCAGGGCCTCGAACGACTGGCTAGGATTTTGGAGCCACCAGACGCTAGCGTAAGCAGCAACTTTGGTTCGCCAAATGTCCAAAGCTTGGGGCGTGGTGCTCACCTGTCCGCTGTCGGCCACAATGCTTTGCCCTTGATGCTCGGTGATGATCTTGACCGGATATTGCTGACTAAAATCATGCAACAGTTCAACCAGCTGTAGCACATCCATGCTAAAAGTAACGGCCTTGGGAAAGCCAGCGGCTTTCACTAGTTTTTGCAGTTGCGACAGACTTAAAACCAGGGCGGTATTTTGGCGATTGAGTACATCTTGTGGTGAGGTATAAAGATAATCAACGGCATCGCGGCTCAAAACAACGGCCGCCCCGGATTTAGCTAAAAATTGCTCCAGCAAAATGGCTGTCTCGCTGTTTCGACCTAGCTCGCCAGCAACTAGGACACCGTCAGCCCAGCCACTAAAATCCAGCCACTGCGCCAAGGCTTGTTTGCTAAAACTGCCGCTTGGTGTGCTGCTGGCGTACTCGCCATTTTCTAGTACTCGTCCGACGGTTTTGCGCAAAGCATCCGGCAACAAGACTTTGGCCACACCTATGCCCGCTTCTGTGGCATATGTGTAAGCTTCGGCTGGTGCTGCAAAACCGTGTAAATTGCCACCGATAACTAACAGCTTGCCAGCCATTTGACGTGACTCTGGCCGACTCCACAAAAGATCACCAAACAGCGGTTTGTCCTGGGATTGCCTGTGCCAATATTCCTGGTTCATAGATTTAGTCTACCAATTCTAGGTATTTTTCTGGATATAACCAGCAATCGTCGTGCTGGCCTTGAATCTGTTTAACGGTAAAATGACGGCCCTTAATCAATAGATCATCAATTTGCGGCGAGCAAAAAGCATCTCGATCGGCTCGTAAAATTAACACCCGGTTATGGGTAATTTGTTCATGAAAATATTTCTTTCTGACAGTACCACTCATGCGCAGAGCCAAAGGAATATCACCTAAAAGATAAACCATGTTCCAAGCGGTTTTTTGCCACCAATACCCAAGTTTTTTGTGTTTTAAGCTTTGGCTTAGATCCAGGTATGACTTTTTTATAAATCGGCTAGCTAACGACTTACCGGGCCAATATGGTGGGCCGATGAGAACTAGTAGTTGATGTTTATGGGTGTCCGGCAAGAAATAACAGCCGCCTGAATGAGCAATAACTACATCGGCAGCATTGTCCTTATCGGCCTCAACATAACCGCGCTTAGCTAGTTCAGCTTTCATTTTCTTGCTATGCCAGTTTCCCTCGCCAAAACCATACACCAAGACAAAAGTTTTTGAGTTAGCCATGCTAGATGTCTAAATCGATGCTCACCGGGCAATGATCCGAGCCCATGACGTCTGGGTGAATGTCGGCAGCCTTAACTTTATCTTTAAGGCTGGCTGAAACCAGAATGTAATCTATACGCCAGCCGACGTTGCGAGCCCGAGCGTTAGCAAAGTGACTCCACCAGGTGTAAAAGCCCTTGCCCTGCTTGAACATACGCAGGCTATCGACGAACCCGGCATCAATAAAGTTCTGAAAGCCCTCCCGTTCTTCATTAGTAAAGCCTTTTTTACCAATGTTGGCTTTGTCGTTGGCTAGGTCGTCTGGCGTATGAGCAACGTTGAGGTCGCCACTAAACACAACGGGCTTGGTTTTTTCCAGTTGTTTTACATAGGCCAAAAAAGCTGGATCCCATTGCTTGTGACGGAGCGGTATCCGCGTCAGGTCGTCTTTGGCATTGGGTGTATAAACAGTGACAAAATAAAACCCCGGGTACTCGGCGGCAATAATCCGACCCTCTTTGTTTGGGTCACCATAGTTATCGGCGGCCAGTTTGTATTTGGCGATGATATCTTTAGGCAGCCCGTGAATCACCTGCAACGGTTCGGGCTTGCTAAAAATAGCCGTGCCGCTGTAACCCTTTTTTTCTGCCGAAAACCAAAATTCTTTGTAAGCTGGGGCCTCTACCGCTGATTGATCTTGCTGAGCCTTGGTCTCTTGAATACCTAAAACATCAGGCTGGTGTTTATCAATAAACGGTATAAACATGCCTTTTCGATCCACGGCACGAATTCCGTTCACATTCCAGGAATAAATCTTCATGCCTTGATTGTAACCGAAGTCATATCAGTGAAGCAAAAAGCAAGTATATAAATTATATAGTTGCATATTCAACAAATCGATATGAAAATAAAGTTATGGCAAAACGAAGGCAATCCAAGAAACAGCTGCAAGCCGAAGTACACAGACTTCAGCAAGAAAGTTCTCCATATATAGAACTTGCTCGCGAGATTCAAGATAACATTGCTAGAATTGCCATGACTGGTACGGCACAAGATGCTGCTTTGGTTGAGCTATTTGATAGCATTGGTCGCGAGGCCCGCCAAGAGGCTGCGAGAAATGTTTTTTCAACGCTGTCACTAGAGAATCGTTGGCATATAATTGCAACAGTATTTTCTGATGATGAAATTAAGACAGCTCTTGAACTGCAACACGAAAGTCTTCATAGGCAGGCCGCCAGGAAAAACTATTATGCGGAGATTGCTCGTGAAGCGCAGGAGCATAATCGCCTGGACCTTTTGAACTTAGATTTTGGAGTGCCATTGGTGCTTGGTTTATTTCGTTCGGCAGAAGTCGCGCAAGTAGTCCGTACCGGCAAAAAATCTCAAATATGTGCGCGTCGGTTATCATTATTATCAACAAATGATAAAGGAGTTTTCCAGGTTATTAACGATGAATTTAATCCACATGGAAGTTTTCGAATTGGCGCAGACTATAATGAGGAGATTTGGCGTAAACAAGAGCGTTTTGATGGCCATAGTCTAATTCGGCCGGGGTTTCAACTTGAAAACTCTGACAGCTTGCAATTTCAATCGGCGCTTTATGTAGAGAGTAGAGTGGATTTTCAATCGAATAATCAGACCCATACCGGATTATTAAGTCTTGGCTACGCTGTGGTGGGCGATTATGACGTCTTTACTGAAAGCTAGACATAGCAATCTTCCCTGTTATAGCTGTTGACCAAAAGTTTGTTTTATAGTATAAATATTTAGCTAGTCTATTGGCAAATGAGAGAGGATTACCTCGCAATGGGCAGTGTACCTTATTTCCTCATACCCCCTTTGGTGGTGTTGGCCCTCGCGGTCATCATCGCCCTCCATTCGTTCCACTCGATTGGCCCGAGTGAGATTGGCTTGGTCACCAAGCGAGTCGGCAAGAAGCTCGGACAAGACCAGCTCATTGCTATGAACGGCGAAGCTGGCTACCAGGCCGAGTTGCTGATGCCAGGCGTGAACTTCAAGCTCTGGCCCTTGTTCGCCGTCAAGCGGTATCCACGCGTGCAGGTGCCACCGGACCATATCGGTCTGGTCATCTCGCAGGTCGGACAGTCACTGCCGAATGGCGCCAAGTCAGCGGTCTACAAACCTAAGTTCGGCGACTTCGCGGATCTCGCGCTGTTCATGAGCGAAGGCGGCCAACGTGGTGTCCAGCGAAAGGTGCTGAACCCAGGTGCCACGGCGCCGATCCATCCGATCGGATTCGTGGTGGTTACCAGCGAAGGCACTTTCGGCGAAGTTCTGTCGGATGCAACCGATGAAGCGATTGGTCAGATCGATAAGGATTCGCTCAAGGTCCTACACATCACGCCGCAAGGAGATCTCGACGTCGTCGGTGTGGTAACGACGCTCGAAGGTCCGCCTTCGAACGATTTTGCCAGCCGCATCGGCGGATTCGACGATATTGAAGCACTCGAGGAAGCACTCCAAACGGCACCAGAGGGAGACTTCGCTTCAAGCATCATCCAAAAGGTGCTGGCGTCCAAAAACCACCTACACGACAACTATCAGGACTTCCAGGCGTTCATCGCCAACGGCGGTCGTATCGGTTTGCAGCACGACCCGCTCTCTTACGGAGCGTATGTGCTCAACCCGTTGCTTGTCAAAGTTGAGCTGGTGCCAATGCTCGTCGTCCTTCAAGGCGAAGTTGCGGTTATCAAGGCCTACGTGGGCTTGCCAACGAAGGACACTTCCGGCGAAGAGTTCAAGTTCGGTTCAATCGTGTCTCCTGGGCATCAAGGAATTTGGTCGGAGCCACTGCGCACCGGTAAATATCCCCTCAACCCCCGGATATACGGTGCCGAGATCGTGCCAACGTCGATCCTGACGCTCAACTGGTCGCAAGCCAACAGCGAGGCTCACGACCTCGACAAGCGTTTGTCACCGATCGATGCCAAGAGCAAGGAAGCGTTCGACTTCAGCATTGACCTCCAGGTTCAGATCCACGTGCCTGACACCAAGGCACCGAAGGTCATCAGCATGGTTGGCACCATGGCGAACCTGGTCAACGAAGTGCTCCAATCCGCGGTGGGCAACTACTTCCGCAACGCGCTTCAGGAACTCGGAGCTACCGAGTTTATAGAGAAGCGGGGCAAAGTACAGAAGGATGCAGAGGCATACATCGACACATACCTCGGTGATTACCAGGTGGAGACCAAAGGTGTCTATATCCAGGACGTCGTGTTCCCGAAAAACCTCGTGGACGTGCTTACCAGTCGTGAAATCGCGGCTCAAGAGAAGCAGACCTATGTCAACCAACAAGCGGCGCAGGAGGCGCGCGTAGCACTAGAGCAGCAACGCGGTATCGCCGAAATGCAGAGCGAGTTGGCCAGGGCAAACGTCTCGGTTCAGATCGAAACGTCCAATGCAGCGGCAGCAGTTGCCAAGGCAGAAGGTGATGCCAAGGTCACAGTTGCCCTCGGCGAAGCCGAAGCGACCAAGATCACGGCCATCGGTGCTGCCGAAGCCTCAGCGGAGGAAGCCAAAGGTCTCGCCAAAGCCAAGGCCTACGAGGCGCAGAAGCACTCCATCGGTGGCGAGCAAACAGCCCTTGTGGCCGTGCTTCACGAGATCTCGGACGGGAACGTCAAGATCACGCCAGACATTGTTGTCGGCGGCGAAGGCGGCATTCTCGGGGGTATCGGAGCCATGCTCATGCGAAGCCTCGAATCGAACGGCCGCAGCACCAACGGTGCAGCTAAGGCTCCGGAGCCCGAATTGGCCACAGTAAGCGTGTCCGATGCGGACGAAGAGAAGAAGCCCGATTCGGGTAACTAAGGAAGAAGAACTAGTTGATCCGGTCTAGGACGCAAGTCAATATCGGATTACCGACAAGTGAAGCGGTATCCAGCGTTTATTCGTCGATATGGCGAAAAACGAATTCACTCGTTAGGGAGACACGTTAATCTCCTGTGAGGGGGAAGTTTTGCTTGATCGCATCCAGCGATCGCTTAACTTTTCTCCTCACCTACCGACCACGGATAACAACCAGCCGTGCTGATGAGTCGTAGACGACGAATCGGTATTCAACTTTACGCTACTCCATATAGGCGAAACTGCATTAGAACAACATGGGTAGAGAAAATCAGCGCAATTTGTTAGACTAACAAGCAATGAAAACTGCCTATCAACGGATTCTTTTAAAACTTTCTGGTGAGCAGTTGGCGGGTAAATATGAGGTCGGTATCGACCCGGAAGTAGCTGGGTTTTTTGCTAATGAGATCAAAAGAGTTTTGTCCTCTGACTGCCAGGTAGCCATTGTGGTAGGTGGCGGTAACATGGTTCGTGGGGCTGAGGTGGCTGGCCAAGGCATCCGCCGTGTAACCGGGGATCAAATGGGCATGCTCAGCGGCTTGATTAACTCTATGGCTATCACCGATATATTTGAGGCCCACCAAATCGCCACGCGCTGTTTGAGCAACATTTTTGCTGACCAGGTGGCTGAGGCTTATTCATATAGACGAGCTATTAAGCACCTGGAACACGACCGGGTGGTAATTATTGCCGGTGGTATTGGCCGCCCGTACTTTACCCATGACACAGCGGCAGTTAACCTGGCGTTGGAGTTAAGCTGCGACGTTATGATCAAGGCCACCAAGGTGGATGCCGTATACGACAAAGATCCTAAAAAGCATACAGACGCTGTAAAGATCACCAACCTTCCCTACCAGCAAGCCGTCCAGGATGAGGCTATAAAGATCATGGACAAAGCCGCTTTGGGACTAGCCATGGAACAACACATGCCAGTGATTATTTACGACGCTATGAAGCCAGGTAATACTCTCAAGGTAGTTCAAGGCGAACCAGTCGGCACCACCATTAAATGATTGGCGTAGTTTTTAAACTTCGATTGATTCGCCAACAGGTATAAATTTATAAGTAGTACCCAAGCTTTTAGCAAAACCGCCCACTATAGTTTCGACCAGTCCCTCACCAATAGCAGAGTTTAGGGCATTGTGCGTTGGAATTATCAGCTGCGGTTTTAGGCTAGCTACAAAGTCCATAACCTCACCAATTTTGAGCCACGGCGCGCTGACCGGCGCAACTAGGGTTTTAACTGGCACGTCTGGTACTGTGAATGAGTCTCCCGGATAATACAGAGTGTCATTTACAAGTACCCCTACATTTTGAATACGCGGAATAGAGGTGTGGATAATTGCGTGCACGCTGCCAAAGAACTTAAGAGCAAAAGGTCCTACGGTGGCTTCACTCCCGCCGGTAACAATGTTTACTTTTCTACCAGCCAGCTTATCGGCTACTTCTTGGGTGGAAAAAATTTGCGCACCCGGGTTGTTCTTTAAAAGCGTTTCTAGGTGATCTTCATCTAAATGATCGGCATGAATATGAGTAATAACTATAGCTTGCACGTCAGTGATATCTTCGAGCGATGCCTGGACAAAACTACCCGGATCTATCACCATTTTTTGCTGCTGTTCTTCAATAACCAAACAGGCGTGATCATACTTAGTGACTTTCATGGCTCCTCCTCATCTTAAGAAAGTGTACAACAATCCACTTGCGAGCATTGTGAAAATTCTGGCGCTATTGCAATAAAGTTTCAGCAATAATGGTAGCCGCAGTAGCGTATTTGGTTTTCTGGTTGGAATCCTCTGCCTGGTTGGCCTCCGCAAACAAGAATGTAACAGCCTTGATTAGGGTGTCTTGAGCGGCATGGCTACCAAATTGTTCGTTGAATATTCGCCGCTGCTCGGCTTCCAATACTTCTTGGGCCAACAGAGCGTCAAAGGCTTTATCAGCGTGAGTAAAGGCGGGCCAGATGGTTGTAGTTGACGACTCGGAAATAATTGTAAACTCCACATGGTGGGTGTTTTGTTGGGCCAAAAAATAGCTGTTAATGGTGGCCTGAACAGGGGGCTCTGGTTCCCCGGCATGCATAATGGTCATGATTCCCGCGGTTACTTTACCGCCATTAATGCCGGTACATTCAAAATACGTAATGTCCTCGGTAAGTTCATGCGACAAACGTAACACCGTGCCCGGAATCAGGTTCGTAGCGGTGGTCCATTCCATAGGGGTAAAGTCTAGGGTCTCCTGGGGTTGATTCTCGTGCGTCATAGTATTCTACCTTACGAAGTTCTCGGTTCGTATGCAAGCATAAACAGCATCAGATGGCGGAGGGAGAGGGATTCGCTTTACTCGATCAATCTCGTAAAGTGCCGGGGTATGCCACCAGGCATGCCCGTTCGAATCCCTACTTTTTCATCATCGTTCATGCCCCTGCCGTTAGCAGGGCCACAAACGATGGCGGAGGGAGAGGGATTCGAACCCTCGAGAGACTTGCGCCTCAACCTACTTTCCAAGCAGGCGCCATAGACCGCTAGGCGACCCCTCCGCAACGTATCTAGTATAACTGATGTAATCAGCCTACTAAGGTCCAGTGGCTAGGGCTGAGGTTTTTTGTCTCTCATGGGCACTCTACAGGTGGCCCTTGGCCAGCCTGTGGCGCTAGCTCACCCATTCGATCCAAAAAACCTCAGTGCAACCACAGCTCAGTCGTGGGTTTAATTACATCATTTTTTGCCTTGTGGATTAGATACCTAACAGCGTAAACTAGATATACAGCATCATAATCTCACAATGTGTAAATAACCATTAGAGGTTTGCCAAAACCAGTTAACCAGGGGTAAGTACGTGCCGGTCATAGAACTTAAAGACGTCAGCAAGCTGTACGGCTTCGGTGACGCTACAACCATAGCGCTCGATGAAATCACCTTACGCATAGAGAAAGGTGAGTTTGTGGCTATTATGGGGCCCAGTGGTTCCGGTAAGTCTACGCTCATGAATATTATTGGCGTGCTGGATCGCCCCACCCACGGCACCTATATATTAAATGACCGGCATGTCGCTCGGTTGCGATCCGGCCAGCAAGCACGATTACGGCGTGATAAAATAGGTTTCATTTTTCAATCGTTTAATTTGTTGCCTCGGCTAAACGTTATTGAAAATGTGGCACTACCTCTGGCCTACAAAAATATGACCCAAGTTCGTCGGCTTAAGCGAGCCGCTACTATGCTGGAGCGAGTTGGTTTGGGTGATAGAGAGTACTTTTTGCCGCGTCAGTTAAGCGGTGGCCAGCTGCAGCGGGCTGCCATTGCCCGGGCATTGGTTAGCGATCCCAGCATTATTATTGCCGACGAACCAACTGGCAATCTCGACAGTGGGTCTAGCCGGGTAGTTATGGAGCTGCTGAGCGACCTGCACAAAGAAGGCAATACCATACTGCTGGTGACGCATAACCCGGAGCTTACTCGCTTTGCCAGCCGGGTAGTCTACGTGCAAGATGGTGCCGTTATTGGTGATGAACAAAGCGCTATTGGCGAAGTTTCTAAAATTGCCCGCAAAATGATTACCCTGCTGCCTAAGACTACCGAAGAAGATGATTTAGCTGGCGTTTCGGCGCTGATGAAAAGCATTCCTGGGGGTGACAAGCTGTTGAGCCAAGCGCGCAAGCGGGGCCGCAAACGAGCCACTAAGCCTACTAAGCGCCGCCGTAAAACCAACTTGCGAGGTAAGCGCTAATGTTCAAGGGCTACATAAAAATGGCTATCACCTCTATCCGTCGCTCTAAATGGCGCAGCTTGCTGACCATGTTTGGAGTGATTGTTGGCATAGTGTCGGTGGTAACTACCGTGAGCCTTGGCGAAGGCATTAAGCACCAAGTTACCGGCGAAATTAAAAGTTACGGCAGCGATGTCATTACCATCCGCCCGGGCAGACTCGTTAATCGGGATCAACATGGCAAAGTCAAAAGCGTGAACATTATCAATAGTTTTACGGCCAACACTATTACCAATGCCGATCTTAAAACTATTGCCGGCACACATGGCGTCAAGCAAAGTGTGCCATTGGCCATTGTCAGCGGTAAGGCAACCAGCGAGTCCGTTAGCGACGATAACGCCATCATTATGGCCACCACTCCCGATGCCCTGCAGCTTATTAATCAAAAAATTGAATTCGGCAGTTTTTTTACGGATACCGATAGAGCCGCTCATGCCGTTATTATCGGACCAAAAATTGCCCAAGACTTGTTTCAGGAAAACGTGCCAATTGGCCGAACACTCAAAGTTCGTGGTCAAGAATTTGTGGTCTGGGGCGTGTTTCAGGCCAGTAGTTCGAGTCCGATTACCGCTGCCACCGACTTTAATAAAAGTATTGTTATGCCGTATAACGTGGCCAAATCTTTGAGCGATTCGCCGCCGCAAATTTCGCAGGTGCTAGTCCGGGCGGAGAATACCTCCCAGATCAATCAAACGATTCAAAATATTACTATCGAACTTAAGCGAGCGCATGGCGATCAAGAAGATTTTACTATCTTAAAACCAGATGAAACGCTGGCGGCTACGTCAAGTGTGGTTACCTTGCTGACCAGTTTTGTATCAGGTATTGCGGGTATTTCCCTGTTTGTCGGCGGCATAGGCATAATGAACATTATGCTGGTGTCGGTTAGTGAACGCACCAGAGAAATTGGTATTCGTAAGGCTGTGGGAGCTACCAACCACCAAATCCTATCGCAATTTCTGACAGAAGCCATGGTGCTCAGTATCACTGGCGGCGTGCTTGGCATAATAATTGCCGTTATTTGTAGCTATTTGCTCAGGATTTTTACGTCGCTCACGCCCATTGTGACCCTACCAGTTATTTTAGTGGCCACTGGCGTATCACTGCTGGTGGGAATTATCTTTGGCGTTATTCCAGCCTTTCAGGCCTCCCGCAAAGATCCTATTGACGCCCTTCGCTACGAATAGTTTCGTATGCGGCGACTTATTGCGAAGGTACTTTAGCGCCCTTCTTGCGGGCCTCGGATAATCCAATGGCCACAGCTTGTTTGCGATTCTTGACTGGTGTACCGGCTTTGCCGCTCTTGAGCTTGCCGGCCTTAAATTTATCCATAGCCTGCTTGACGGATTTTTGGGCTGCTTCTCCATATTTTGCCATTTGTTCCTCCTTATGCCTTTTTTGACGGGCTGATCACTTTTGAAAAAATATTAGGAAACTAAAAGAGCCAGTCTTATGAACGTGGTGGCTACTGGCTTACCTTTTTGGGGTGACCTGTTACAAAAAACAGGTAGGTAGCGGTTGCGATTGGCTCATAAAACTGGCCGGTTAATGTACGCCTTAATTTGTGTTACCAACTAGCGGCTGCGCTAGTGTGAATTGGTGGCTCAGGGTCATATGGTGCGCTTGCCACGGGGCTATCTGCATCACTAAATATATTCAGTGATGATTTGACACGGGTTGCTAAATCTTCAAATTTCCAAAACGGATCTTGCTTCCACGCAGGAATCTTGGGCGTTTTGTGCTTGTCAGCTCCTCGCCTAGCCATTGGTGTACCTCCCTCACTTAATGGTAATCTCAGCTTAATCTAATCATGTAAATGCTTATAGTAAATTTCTCTCACTATTGAGCTATCGAGCAATGCCATGGCGGTTGCCTGCCCCAAATACTCGGACTAGGCCCAGCAATACAATCGCTCCGATAATAGCGATAATAAAGCTGCCCAGATTAAAGCCAGTGACGGTGGGGCCACCAAACAGTCGGGAAATAATACCGCCCAAGAAAGCGCCGACAATGCCAACAGTTATATTCGCCATGGCTCCCATTTCTTGATTGGTATTCATGATGAGTGAGGCTATCCACCCGACAATTGCCCCAAAGACGATCCATAAAATAATGTTCATTGCCATATTGGTCTATCCTTTCTCTTCCCAATTGTTAATGATAGAAGATTTGATCTGTTCTTTGCTGTCTTGAGCGTCATTGGCTAAGTTTGCTTTGGTATCTTTGTAAGATTGCGTGACAGCCTCTTTCATCTCTTTCCCGCGGGAAATTTTCTGGTCCATGACGTGTTTTAGGCTATCGGCACGCTGTTTGGCTTTTAACTTGGCTTGTGCCGCTTGTGATTTAAGGCGAGCCCGTGTCTCGCGGCCACTTCTAGGAGCAGTCAATAGTGCAACGCCGGCACCGGCCGCTGCTGCCATCAGAGTCACCGCAACCATATTCGCCCCTTGCTTCTCTTTCATAACTAACCTCCTTTTGCACCTTACGGGTACACCTTCTAGGCTACGAAAGTAACCAAGTTATAGCTACGAGAAATTTAACAAGCTGAGCAAACGCTCAAGTTTAATTACCTTGACTTCACTACACTAATTGCTTAAGGTAAAATCAAAGATATTAATAATAAAAGTGTTATATGGCTAAAAAACAAACTATGAAACCAAAATCTAAATCAAAATCCAAGAAAAAATCATTTAATCTTAGAGCTCAAAGAAAGTTATTGGGCGTTATATTTGTATTGCTGGTGGCGCTGATTGGTGTTTACCTGTTAACTCGCGGCAAGGCCATTACGGGTACTCCGGAGAAATTTGGAGTTAATGTTGGCCACACCGTGTTATATACCGATGACACCGCCCTCTTTAACAAAGAAATGGATGATTTCAAAACCATGGGTGTTCGTTGGCTCAGAGCAGACTTTAGTTGGTCGGTGCTGCAGCCTAGTCCAACCAGTTACAACCTAGCCAAACAAGATCGTTTTGTAAACGCCGCCTATGCTCGGGGGCTGAAAGTACTCGGCATCATCGACTACACGCCGCAATGGGCCACGCTCGGCGGCAGTAGTAGTGACAAAACCGAACCAGCCGACGATAAGTTGGATGACTATGCTAACTTTGCCGGCACCTTGGCTAGTCGCTACAAGGGCAAAGTTGACGCTTGGGAGATTTGGAATGAGCCAAACGGTAAGACTTTTTGGTCACCAAAGCCGAACCCAGTAAAATATACCGCCATGCTAAAGCTGGCCTATACCAGTATTCATGCTGCTAATAGTTCAGCTACGGTAATGACTGGCGGTCCACAAGCTGCCTACACTGACCCAGTAGCAGCTACCATTAGTCCGATTGATTGGCTCAGTGCCATCTACAGCAACGGTGGCAAAGGTTACTTTGATGCGGTGGCCTGGCACCCTTATACCGATAACTACACACCTCCTGGTGCCACTGGTGATGATGTTTGGAGTTCTTGGCGTCAGGCTGGTTTATCGCAACCAAAAAGTGCCGTCAGTATTATGGCCGCCAATGGTGACAGCGCCAAAAAAGTCTGGGGTACCGAAGACGGAGCCTACACTGCCAATGGTTCTCACCCTCTTACCGAAGTCCAACAAGCCAGTTATCTCACGGCAACCTATAATCTATGGCAAGGCTATAGTTGGTCAGGGCCACTGTTCTGGTACAGCTATCATGACCAAGGCGATAACTTTGGTCTCAAAAACGCCAACGACACGCCAAAGCTTGCCTATCAGGCATACATCAATGCTGTGAATGCCACCTTACCGCCCCCTCCTCCTTCAGACACCCAAGCACCAACAAATGTTGCTGTGGCTGTACCAACCGCCAATAGTACGGTCAGTGGCAAGGATGTTGTCTTAAGTTCCTCGGCACTGGATAACGTTGCTGTGACTAAACTAGAATACTATCGTGACAGTGGCCAGTATATTGGTCTCGGTGCCTATTCTGCCCAATTTGGTTACTACTATCACTGGGACTCCACGACAGTTAACGACGGAACCTATAAGTTGTATGCCAAGGCTTATGACGCAGCTAACAATGTTACCGCTAGCCCAACCATAGCTTTGAACGTAAAAAACACTACTCCACCGCCTTCGGATACCACGCCACCAACAGCCTCCATTGCTACGCCATCAACCGGTACCTCGGTTTCTGGTACCACTGTACTCAGTAGCGCGGCCTCAGATAACGTCGGGGTCACAAAAGTGGATTACATAGCAGATACCAGCACCACGCCTATCGGCATCGCCACGCCAAGCGTTAACTATGGCTGGTTCTTGAACTGGGACACCCTATCGGTGGGCAATGGTCGCCACACTATTACGGCACGAGCCTATGATCAAGCTGGCAATGTCGGCAAAAGTGCAACTATTACGCTTGTTGTTAATAACATAGTGCCGGATACTCAGCCGCCGTCTTCCCCCACCATTACCGGTACTGACAAAAAAGCTCGATCCTTTACGCTAACGTGGAGTGCAAGCAGTGACAATGTAGGCCTCAGCCGTTACCAAGTCTATGTCAACACTCAGTTAGTTGGTCAAACCACTGCCACTACCTTCACTATTGACAATCTGGCCCGCTGGACTACCTATTCAGTGAAGATTGTTGCCGTAGATACGGCCGGCAATCAGTCGCTGCCCACCAGCATTACCCTGCAAACGCGCTTTATCCGAATACTCTGGTTCAATCTCTAAAATAGTTAAGAGGTCCCTCAACCTAAGAGACCTCTTAAAACTCGTCCTAACAGATTTGTTAACGCCGAGCGGCCCGGACAGGCGTGCTAGGCACCACGGCCAAGATATCCAGCGCCAAGGCTATCAATAGCGGCCCGCTAATCAAAGCGTATAACCCCAGTAGCCAGACAAAGGCCACGCCACTGGTTTCTGGCTGGAACAGTACAACCACACCAACTATGGCAGCCAGTAAACCGGCCAATACCATAAGGGTGCGAGCAGTGGCACTGCCGCCATCAAACAAGGCTGCCACAATCTCAAAGACGCCCCGGACAATCAACATGAAGCCAATCAGGATAATCAGTGTCACGAACGATACTCCCGGGTGACGTAGCAAGTACACACCGACGCCAATTTCTAAGGCCCCCAGTACCGTAGTTAAGGCTCTAAGCGGCAATGAGACACTGCGCTTACTTAATTGATGTAAACTCCCCACTAAGTTGACCAATCCGTTTGCCAGCACAAAAGCGCTGAACAAGTAGACCAGTGTGACCAAGGTTAATCCTGGCCAAAAAACAGCGGCTGCTCCGAACAAAATGGCCGCCACGCCCCGCACAACCAAGGCGCCACCTATGCGCCTGGCTTCAGCTTGAGCATCCATATACCCTCCTTATGCACGTCCACCATGCGCGCCGATTATTAATAGGCTTATCGTTACGCTTTCTGTATAAAATGTCAATAAGCTTGTGGAAAACTCTCGTGAAAAATCAATGCGTCGGCAAAAACGCCTGGTTTGTCACTCGGCTGTGGAAAATTTAACAGATTAAATTTGCTAAGTTTTTTAAAATAGAGGTGCCAAGTAACTAAGCGGAGGCATTTCATGGAAGAATTTATACATAACTTGAAGAAAAAATTTAATGATGTTGAAAATAAGGCTTACGAGTTAAAGGGCCGAGCTAAGCAACGGAAAAAAGATCAGGATATGCTCGACGACACCGATCAAATGAATTTCTAAACGTTTACAGCTATTTAGACGTCCGAGATAGCTCGTCTCCTGAAACTGAACATGTCCTTAATAGGATTGAATAATCTGTACAAAGGTTGCATTCATGGCCTCTTTCAGGTATATTTCAGTTATTAAGCATAAACACTAAAAAATAAGAGAAAACATATGCCTGCTAAGAAGGTAACCAAAAGAAAAAAATCAACAAGAGCCTCAAAAAATCGTTTTGGGCTGTCATCACGTTTTAGTAACAAGTCATCAATATTATTCCTGATCCTCATCCCGGTTGTTGGGATTGTCACCTTAATTACCGTGAATGCTGCCGGACAAGGGGTAGCGTCGGTTAAAGATGGTGATTGGAATGATCCAACTGTCTGGGCCAGCGGCAAAGTCCCTGATCGCCAAACGCAGGCGGTGATTAAAAATAAAGTCACGTGTACGGCCGCCGAACCAGAAGTCGGCGGGGTGGCTATTCAACCAGAAGGTACGCTGACCTATGATCCCAATAGTAACTGCACCATATTGTCTAACAAGAACGTGATTGTCCAGGGTTTGCTGACTATGCAGCCAGCTAACGCCAGTTTGAGCCACGTTTTGCAGTTTGTTGGTGTTGATACTAGTAAATTTGTTGGTGGCGGCTCAGTACCGCTGGATAGCGATGTGGGCCTCTGGGTCATTGATGCTGGCCAGTTACAGGCGGCCGGTACACCAAAAACCTCTTGGACTACAGTGGCCACTGATATTAAAAAAGGCCAAACTGCCATTCGCCTAAAAGATAGTCCGACTGGTTGGCAAGTTGGTGATTCAGTCTTTATTAGCCCCACCCAACCACCGACCGGTGGCGTTGGTAAAGATAATTACCGAGGCTTTGACGAAGGCGTGATTGCTGCCACCGATGGTAGTTCGCTCACGCTTGACACACCTACTACCCTGCCTCACCCCAAGGTTAACAATCAGTGGACAGCCGAAGTCGGTAATTTGACGCGTAACGTCAAAATCGAAGGCACGCCTACCGGCTACACACACGTCTTTATGCACTCCACAAAACCCCAAGTTCTGAACTACACCGAACTACGCTATGTGGCTCCCGACCCAACGAACACCAACCCACGTTCCGATCGATCTGGACGCTACGCGGTTCACTTTCACCTAAGTCAAGAAGGCAGCCGCGGCTCAACCATTATTGGCACGGCAGTGCACGACGCCAATAACCACGTATTTGTGGCCCACGCCAGCAACGGCATCACGTTCAAAGACGATGTGTCGTATAACACCCAAGAAGATGCCTTTTGGTGGGATCCGCACAACAAAGACCACACCATTCCTACCTTTGACACAATGGTAGATCACATGCTCGTTGCCAAAGTTCGTCCCCAAAAAGGCAGTGGCGGCACGCGTATGGCCGCTTACCGCATGGGCTTTGGGGACCGCAACACCATGACAAATTCCGTTGCCGTAGGCGTTGACGCTGGTAATGAGTCTTCAGGCTATTTCTGGGATGATAACGAGGGCGCCAGTGGCGTCTGGAAGTTTCAGAATAACCTGTCACATAACAACCACGAGCAAGGCCTGTTTGTCTGGCAAAACACCGCCAATAATCATAAGATCGAAAACTTTACCGCCTACCACAACACCGGTAAGGGTGTTGATCACGGGGCCTACTACAATAACTTCAGCTACAGCAACCTCGTGTTATTTGGCAATGCTCAAGCCGGTCTATTAGAGCGGGCCGTCGCTGGTGACGGTAAACGGCAACCATCCTTCACGAATGTGAACATTGATGGCGCTGGCTTGTCCGATTACGCCATTATTGATGGCGGACATAACTTTGATGCTCGCTCTGCGGTCGTCATGACCAATGTTACCGCCAAGAATTACACCAAAGCAGCTGTCTACATGAAACTTACCTCCCAACAGAAAAGTCCTGGGTGGATAGATTTGGTCAATTCTGACCTAGGAGCCGGCAATAATTTCTACTTTGACGATGGTCTAAACTCCGCCACCATTGTCCGGGTGCTTTCAACCGGCAAAGCCGCACGAGGCCTTAGTTACGAAGTCCATCCCAAAGACTTTGCTAAAGGTCAACTGGTGCCCGCCTGGAATGCCCGTAAACTAACAAAATAGCTTTTGCAAAGCAGTTCGGTCTAGTCCCCATAAACTGAAATAATTGGTTTTACAGATTCGTATGAATTTGACATAAAGCTTTAATACTACAATAAGTAGTATCTGCAAAACCTGGCTCTCGGTAGTGATGGAAGTTAGAACTAAGCTTTTGGATTGAAGTCGGAACTCATCCAGACAGGTTCCCACTGGTTGCCATCCAGATCCAACACCTCGTAGCCAAACATCATATCCTGCGGTACGCCCATATCTACTTGATAGTAGTCACCACCATTCTTCTTCGCAGTGTCGGCAAATTGCTGCACCGCATCTTTTGATTCAAGTGACAATGCAAGTAACACGCCGCTTGTTTTTATGGGATCGGCCACATCTTTACCTCGGAGGAACTTTTTATAAAAATCATGGGTTAAAAGCATTACAAAAATTTCATCAGACCACTTCATGCCGCTAGCGTTTTCGTCAGAAAAGTCCGGCTGCTTAACAAATCCCAATGCTTCGTAAAAAGCCGTGGCTTTGGCCAAGTCCGAAATAGGTATGTTTATAAAAACTTGTTTAGACATGTATCATCCTTCACTATTTTTTACAGTTTAATTGTTTAATAAAACAAAAACAATACAAAATTAGAATTAAGATTTATCGTTTAAGTACTTGCTAGCAACACTTAAAGCGAACGAAGGCAGTATGATAAAAACGGTTATGAATAAAAGTCTTATGAGTACTTTGCTAAGCGCGGAGTCTTGCTTGTCCGGACCTGAGCCCGTCAAAACGACTAAAATCCCCAGAATACCGAAGACAATCGACGCATAAGTGAACACTTGTGTAGCTCTTTTTTGCATATTTTTAGTATACCAAACAAAAACACTGTGCTTGCGCAAAGTGCTTATGCTTGGCTCCGCGTAGTGATGGAAGTTGGAACTAAACTTCAAAAGTTTAAGATTCTGCAGGAATCAACAAACCACTTTCCATTGTGAGTTGCGTTGCTGCGTTTATAACTTCATTTGCCTCCTGAATAAAAGGCTCTTTTCTATAATAATCAGCACCTCCAACAAAGCCTAAGTGTTGTCCTTTGTCGCTGTAATCTGAAACTTCAATATCATATGGAATTTTAGCGCGATTAGGATGATGAGTTTTAAGCACATTTACTCGCATTTGTGCATTGTCAACTGGCTGGCTGACCCACAGTCGCTCTCTTGGGTAACTATCAGGACTAGAATCTGTATTGCGAAAAACACGCAACCATTTTCCCGAACCAAGCACTACCGTAAGCTCTCGCCCCATTGGTATACCTTCTACCGGACACATATCCATAGTTCCTACGGCGTACGCAATTGAAGCGTCAACTGAAGGGTGTGGCGCTTGCGGATACACACCATCAAATAACTCAATAGCTCTCCCCATAAGACTTTTAAGGGCTGGCTGGAGTTGCGTTAACCGTTCTTGCATAGCCGAGAAGCTACTGTCAACGTCGATCGGTAATAAATATCTTTCCAAAGATGTGTTGCTCATAATGTCTCCAATGTCATTAAATACATTACTCTTAAAGGATGCAAGCATGAGTAAAATAAAAAAGCACCTCATTTAAAGTGCTTATACTTGGCTCCGGAGGCCGGATTCGAACCGGCAACCTTAGCGTTAACAGCGCTCTGCTCTACCGTTGAGCTACTCCGGATTAGTACCCCGCCAACAGTCTCCTTTCGGCGGGGACCCCTGACGCAATACCACGGCATTATAGCTAAAAGCAGGCTGGCTTACAATCTGGTAATAAGGTGTGCATAAAGAGTAAACAAATCAATAGCGGTTTGCTAGAATAAGAACAGAGTAAAACATGAGGGTAAAAAAGCCGAACATAAACAAGGCGAGTATTGGTAAGCTATTAGATCAACTACGCCACTATTGGACGGCTACTGCGCTGCCCTTTCTCTTGAAAGCCTTCAAAAAATTCCGGCACCAGGGCATTCGGATCAGCAAACGTGTTGCCCGGTTTACCTGGAAGCATACCAAGCAGACTTCCCTCTTTTTGCATCGGCATGGTGCTAGGCGGCCGCATTCGTATCTGCGGAACAAATGGAAATGGTATGACCGGTGGCATGAATGGCAGTATCACCAGCATGTCCATACAGCTATTGCAGCTGTATATGTGCTTATTGTTGGCTCAATTATTTTTGTGGCCTATCAAAAAACTTTTGCTACTCCCGATCTAACTGATACCTGGGATTTCACAGCTTCATCTAATTACACCTTTGATAGCGGTGCCGAAGCCAGCGGCAGTACCGCCCGGCTCAAGGCTCAAAACTATACGAGTGATAGCAACACCAAAGCCTTGTATCACTTTGATAGTAATTCTGGTACCACGGCCACCGATAGCTCAGTAAATGGTAATAATGCCACTACCACTGGCTCGCCTTCGTGGGTGGCGGGCCAACTCAATAATGCGATAAGTCTTAATGGTTCTACCCAGTGGTTGAGCGCCCCCGATACGGCCTCATTGTCACTGAGCCAGCCCAACACGCTGGAAGCTTGGGTAAAGTTTGGCTCCAGCTTTTCAGGCAGTAGTCACGATGGCGACCAGGTAATTTTAGACAAAGGTGCCTACAAACTGTATTACGATCACACCTCAGGCAAAATCAACTATGAAATGGCTAAGTCAACTGCCACCACCTGGACGGCTCGAGCCGGCAATGACATTAACGGCAGTTGGGATACCAGCGGCAAAGATTCCGTGCTGAGCCAAGCAGTCATTGGCAGCAATATTTATGCTGGGCTTGGCACTGGTAGTGGTGACGCCGAGGTCTGGAAATGGACTGGCAGTTCCTGGTCAATAATTGGCGGTGACGGTATTAATTCCAGCTGGGATAAAAACCATGAAGCGGTTGATTCAATGTATGCCAACGGAACAATTTTGTACGTTGGGCTGGGATCAACCTTAAATGCTGATGCTGAAGTGTGGAGCTGCGATACTAGCACCAACTGCACCACCTGGACCAAGATTGGCGGTGACAATGTAAACAGTAGCTGGGGTGATACTTCCGATGTCTATTCTTTATGGTACGGCAACATAGGCGCCGGTAATTTCTTGTATGCCGGTCTCGGCAGCAGCGCTGTTAATGGTGATGGTGATTTGTGGCGCTGCACGCCATCTGGCGCAACGTGTTCTACGTGGACAAAAATCGGTGGCGATAACCTCAACAGCGGTTGGGCAAACGGCAACGAAGCAGTCTATGCCATTAACTACGATGGTACGGGCCTGGTGGTCGGCCTGGGTAACACCGGAACTGATGGCCAAGTGTATCGCTGGAACGGCACGGCTTGGACAAAAATGGGCGGCGGCGGTTCAGCCGTCAATGCCAGCTGGAGTTCAGGTATTAATTCTGTCCACGCTATCACGGTGTTTGGAGGTAATATCTACGTTGCTACAGGTGATGATAACGGTGATGCCGAAATTTGGAAGAGTTCTACCGCCGCCTATAGCTGGGTCAAAATTGGTGGCGACAATATCAACTCCGGCTGGGCTGGGACCACCGATAAAATAGCCTATAGCCTAGCCAATGACGGCACCAACGTTTACGCCGCCGTTGATACGACAGCCTGGAAATGGAATGGGACGGCCTGGTCGCAAATAGCTGGTGGTAGTATAAATGGCAGCTGGAGTGCCGGGTTATCACTCAACTCGTTGATGTTTAGTGGTTCAACTCTGTACGGTGGGCTCCATGATGCCTTGACGTTTGGGACATATGGTACTTCTGGAGAGTGGACCTTCAACGGTACGACTTGGACGAAAATTGGTGGTGATTACATGAATAACAGCTGGTCGTCCGAAGTGTATAGCCAAGTAAGCAGCATGGCGACCTATAACGGTAGTTTGTATGCCGGCGTCAGCACCCATGGTGGTACCCTGGGTAAATCAAACGTCTTTAAGTACGACGGTACCAGCTGGAGCGTGGTGGGCGGTAGCGGACTGAATTCCTCGTGGACAAGTGGCTTTGGTGGTTTGTACGGCGAGATCTATGCCTTGATAGAGTATAAAGGCAATCTGTATGCGGGTATCTCTGGTGCAAACGGTGGCAGCGGCGAGCTATGGAAATACGATGGTACTACCTGGAGCAAAGTTGGCGGCGATGGCGTTAACTCCAGCTGGGCCGATCTTACTTATGAATCGGTACAATCCTTGGCGGTGTATAACGGCAACTTATATGCTGGATTGGGAATAAGTCCTGGTGATGCTGAGCTATGGAAATACGACGGCACCACCTGGAGCAGAGTTGGTGGCGATGGCATTAACTCCAGCTGGACAAATCTTACCTATCAGACAGTGCAGTCGCAGACAGTCTATAAGGGAAAGCTGTATGTGGGACTGGGTAATGGCAGCAATACGTTGGCCAGAGTTTGGAGCTATGACGGTACAAACTGGGTAGCGGTCGGCGGTAATTCTATTAACAGCTCGTGGGGATCTGGCCCAACGGAAGTTGACTCACTAGTAGCCTATAACGGCGACTTGTATGCTGGTTTGGGTAGCTCGCTAGCTACCGGTAGTACTGAAGTCTGGAAATACAATGATGTCAGTAACACGTGGACACGCATTGGCGGTGCCAGCCTGAATGCCAGTTGGTCGTCCGCCAGTACCTATATCAGCGTAAAAGCCCTAACGGTTTATAATGGTGAATTATATGCCGGCATAGGCGGCTCGACTATTAACAGTGATGGTTCAGTTTGGAAATACAATGGTTCAGTGTGGAGCCAAGTCGGCGGTAATGATCTAAACGGCGGCTGGTCCACAACGGATAATCTTGAATCGATAGGCACCTTAACCGTATTTAATGGCAAGCTATACAGCGGTTATTACACGTCCGGGTCTACAACTATACCGAGTTTTATTTGGTCTTATGGTGATAATAACTCTTTACAATCTGCGGCCACCACTCAAGACACCAATTGGCACCACATAGCCGCAACCAACGACGGGGTAACCATGAAGATTTACCTTGATGGTGTTGAAAATGCTTCTGGATCAAGTGCCAGCTCAATGCCGGATAACAATTTGCCGCTGCTTCTCGGTAAAGGTTACGGCTCGAGTGGCGCCGGCCTGGGGAGCGGCCCCCTCACGGGCAATCTAGATGAAATAAGAATTAGTGATATTGCTCGAACGAGCTTTACCACCCTGCCCTTTAGTTCTACCGAACAGGCCGTGACGCTTAATTCAGCGGTGCGAACCTCTGGGGTGAACCACTGGGACACCTGGGCCGACAGCGAAACGGCCAATGGCGGGACAATTACCTATCGCTTATCCGATGATGGTGGCACAACCTGGAAATACTGGAACGGCAGTGCTTGGGCTGCTTCTAGCGGATTAACTTTGGCTAGCACTGTGTCGGTTATCAACACGCACATTGCTACCTTCCCAGCTACTTTTAGCGGCATTAAATGGCAGGCGGTATTAAAGGGCAACGGCAACCAACAGGTGACGCTCAATTCCACGACCTTGCAGTCTACCTCCGATACGACGCCGCCAGCTACCAATGCCAGCGCCATTACTGCCCTTAAAGCTTTTGGCGGTTCCTCGTTGGTTACTGACGCCTGGACCAACGGCAGTTCGCCGTACTTTGCTTGGACGGCTGGCAGTGATGCCGGCTCGGGCGTCAAAGGCTATTGCTTGTACTTGGGACAGGATAACACTGCCGATCCGGTCACTACCGCCGGGCTATTGGGTGCCAGCCCAGTTAGCACCGGTGGACACTGTCAATTTATGGTCAGTGGTACCAATATTAATACGGCCACAGCCGGCTACCTGGCGTCTGCTTTAACTAGTTCCAACTCTCGCTACTACCTGCGCATTAAAGCCATGGATAATGCTGGCAATACCTTTGGTACTGCCACTAGTTTTTCATTCTTTTTTGATAACACGCTGCCGGCTAACCCCGCCTTTATAACTGGACCATCAGGTTTTGTGAACACCAAGGCAGTGACGTTAACCTGGGCAACAGCTGGAGGCAATGCACCAAGCGATGGCAATTCCGGCCTGGCCGGCCTGCAATACCGGGTCAATAATGGCACCTGGTATGGTGACTCGCACAGCGGGGCCGGCGATATAAATGATCTGCTAACCAACGATGGCTCCTATACGTTTATCAGTAATCCTGATTTTCCGAATCTCAATGAGGGGGTTAACACTATTTACTTCCGTACCTGGGACGTAGCCGGCAATGTCACCACCAGTTATGTCACTGCCGCCGTTAAGATCAACACCACCGGAGCACCGAGTGAACCGCAAAACGTCACCGCAACGCCCGGAACCAATACCACCAACAGTTTTGCTTTTAGTTGGAGTGCTCCGGCCACTTTTGTAGGGGATGTTAATAACCTGACCTACTGCTATACCATTAATACGTTGCCTTCACCCAGTACCTGTACCTTTACGGCCGGCGGGGTTACCAGTTTGAGCGCCAATGCCTACGCCACGCAACCAGGCACCAACACCTTTTACATTGCTGCCAAGGACGAATCAAGCAATATTAATTATGCTAGTTATGGGACGGCTACCTTTACGGCCACTACCGTAGCGCCTGGCATGCCGCTGAACGCCAACATCACTGATGTTTCTCTGAGGGCAACCAGCAGTTGGCGCTTGGCAATTAGCTGGGATCCTCCGGCCAGCGTTGGCGATGGCGTAGCCAGTTATAAAATATATCGTTCCACAAACAACGTAAGCTTTACGCCAATTGCCACAATTAGCGGCACCAGCTACATCGATACCGGCCTTAGCCAAATTCATTACTATTACAAGATTAAAGCTTGTGATAGCACCAATAATTGTGGGGCCGATAGTTCGGTAGTAGACGAGACTCCCACCGGCCGCTACACTTCCCCGGCTAATCTTACTGGCCAACCAGCCGTCAGCGATGTAACGACCCGTAAAGCAACTATTAAGTGGAACACCGACCGAAGCAGTGACTCGCGTGTCGCCATCGGCACCAGTAGCGGCCACTATAGCCCGTCTGAAGTGGCTGTCTCGACTCAGGTCACCGAACACGTTGTTCAGCTTGATAATTTAAGCGCCGGTACCACTTACTACGTCAAAGCCAAATGGACAGACGAAGATGGCAATACCGGCAACAGCCAAGAAGTCAGCTTTACGACTGATGGCGCGCCGGTTATTAAAGAAGTCAGCGCCATTAAGGTGGGCCTAAATTCCGCGGTTATTCAGTTTACTGCTAAAAATGCCACAAAAGTGGGCTTGTCATTTGGTAAGTCTGATTCGTTCGGCGGTCTAAAAACGGTCAATACTTCACTTACCGAGTCAACCTATACTGTGGAGCTTGATGGGCTCGATGATGGAGCCAAATACTTCTATAAACTGACCGCCTACGATACCGAAAGCTTCCCCTATGATGGCAACGTCTTCACTTTTACCACGCCGCCGCGGCCGCATATCACCAACCTCCGCTTCCAGCCAGTTGATGGCGAACCAACCAGCACTCAAAAAGTAACCTGGGACACCAACGTAGCATCCAACTCAGTCATTACCTACGGCAAAGTCGGCACCAATGGGACGGATGTCCTAGTCTCGTCCATGGTGACGGCGCACGAGGTGGTTATTAGTGGGCTCGAGGACAACAGCGACTATTTCTTACTGGCTCAATCTCGCGATGTTGATGGCAACCTAGCGGTGTCTGACAAGCAAATTTTTAAAACGGCGCTCGATACACGTCCGCCCAAAATCACCGATATTACGGTGGAGGCAACCATTAAGGGCACTGGGGCTGAAGCCCGTGGTCAGGTGGTTGTTTCCTGGAAGACAGATGAACCCTCAACCAGCCAAGTTGCTTACGGCGAAGGTTCAAACTCGGTGAACCTCCCCAATAAAACCAGTGAAGACAGTGGCTTGGCCACCCAGCACATTGTGATCGTTTCCGATTTGCCCACGTCTAAGGTGTACACTATGCAACCAGTGTCCAAGGATAAAGCCGGCAACGCCGCTAAGGGTGCTGGCCAATCGGCCATTATCGGGCGGGCCAGTGACAACGTGCTGACTATTGTGCTCAACACGCTCAGAAAGGTTTTTGGATTTTAGTATGCGAGGTGGGCTATGAATAAAAAAGTCATGATTCAAGTAAGTGGCCTGAGCCAAGAATTTGAAACCGATGGCGAAACCATCCGCCCCTTGCAACAAGCCAATTTTTCCATACTCGAGAATACCTTTAACATCATTTATGGCCCCTCTGGTTCCGGTAAGTCAACGATGCTTAATATTCTGTCAGGCTTGCAGGCTCCCACGGCGGGAACCGTGATGTTCGAAGGTCAAAACATATATAAAATGTCGAGGGATGCATTAGCTCATTTTCGAGCCCACCGCCTTGGCGTTGTCTACCAAACCAGTTACTGGGTCCACAGTTTGAATGTGCTAGAAAATGTTGCCATGCCGTTATATTTCCTGGGCTACAGCCGGCGAAAAGCGGCCAAGCTGGCTATGTTGGCGCTGCAGCGGGTTGGCATGGAACGTTACGCCAAGAAATCACCTATCTTTCTATCCGGTGGTGAACAACAGCGAATTGGTCTAGCCCGCGCCCTGGCTACCAGCCCCCTGTACGTCATTGCCGATGAACCAACCGGTAACCTAGATACCGAAAACGGCGATAAAGTTATGAATTTGTTACTTAATTGCCAAACCGAATTTCGTTGCACGATCATTCTGGTGACCCACAATATGGAGTACGTCCCTTTGGCCGATCACCTCATCCATATCCAAGACGGTCTTACCGAAGAGCTCCAACAAGCCACAGCCCTGCAGGCTACCGAAGAAATTATTCGTGATTTGCGCCAACGCGTCGCGGCGTTGGCGAGAATGAAGGCCAAAGATGCAACCAGACCTTAAGACCACCGCTCACCAGCGCTACACTAAAATCCCCTCAGCGGTACTGCTTCACGTGGCTTGGCGTAATCTTATTAATAAAAAGTTGCGGGCCTTTTTGACCATCATGGGCATTATCATTGGCATTGGTTCGATCTTCTTCTTACTGAGTTTTGGGCTCGGTCTGCGCGATCTTGTTACCCGGGAGGTCATTGGTAACCAGTCGATTCAATCTATAGAAATCGAGTCCGGTAACTCCAAAATTATCAAACTGGACCAAGCCGGTGTGAACAAAGTCAAAGGGCTAGCTCACGTCAAACGCAGCAGCCTGACCTATACTTTCCCGGGCAGTCTTAAGATCAAAGGGAGCGAAACCGATACGATTGTTTACGGTATCGATCCTGATTACCAAGGCCTGACGAGCTTACGATTGCTCGAGGGCCGCTTACTCAACGACGGCGATGTTAAGCAAGCTTTCATGAACCAAGGCGCTTTAAATTCGGTGGGTATTACTGATCCTAAGAAAGCCATTGGCCAAGAGATCCAGTTGGCAATACCGTTGCAAAATGTTGAGACCAGCAAAAAACAAATAGTCGATACCTATAAAGTTGTCGGCGTGATTGATTCTACATCTGGGAGTGAAATTTTTATCCCGAGATTTAATTTTGAAGCCGCTGGCGTACTTAATTATTCGCAAATGAAAGTCTTGGCCGACAGCGGTGCCGATGTTGGTACGCTGCGTAAACAAATTGAGAGTTTGGGTTACCAGACCAGTTCCCCGGTGGATACTATTGACCAAATTAACCAGATTTTTCGCTTCTTTAATATTATTTTGGCTGGTTTTGGCATCATTGGCATGATTGTGGCCGTGCTTGGTATGTTTAACACCTTGACCGTGGCGCTTCTAGAACGCACCAAAGAGATTGGGCTGATGGTGGCCCTGGGAGCACGTAACCGCGATATGAGACGCTTGTTTATATTAGAGGCCATGTTGTTGTCGCTGATCGGTGCAGCGTTTGGTGTCTTGCTGGCCTTTTTAGGCGGTTTGTTGATTAACGTTTTAATGAATAGCCTAGCCCATAATCGTGGTGTCACCGAGCATTTCATGCTGTTTGCTACACCCTTCTGGCTGATCCTAGCCATGTTTGGCTTTATGATGGTGGTTGGGCTGGTGGTTGTCTACTTCCCCGCCCGCCGCGCCGGCAAGATCAATCCAATCGAAGCCTTGCGCCGCGAGTAGTACTCGGGCTGGGACTAGCGAGATTTTATGGCGGCGTCAATGCGACGTTGTTCGTCCCGTTTCTTGAGCGTTTGACGTTTATCATAGAGCTTCTTGCCACGCCCCACCGCGACACGCAGTTTTATATATCTTCCCCGGGTCAATATCTCCAGCGGTACAATAGTTTGTCCTTGCTGTTTGGCGGCAATAAACTGGTTTATTTCTTTCTTTTTAGCCAGCAATTTGCGGCTGCGCGTTTGCTCGGTCTCGCTAATTGGCAAACCGGGACCGCCAATAATCGCGGCGTTTATCAACCAAAGTTCGCCGTCCTTGACGGTGACATAGGCTCCTTGCAGTTGGCCGTGGCCTAAACGCAGTGCCTTGGTTTCTGGCCCAGATAGCATCAGACCCACAAGCAAGCTATCGTCGAGAGCATAGTCGTGCCTGGCTCGCCGGTTACTGATAGTGTGGGATTGCTTATTTTTCTTCACAATGGTCCTATTGTACCAATAAGCATAAGTATAGACAATACGCCTTTATTATTATATACGATACTTATTTATATCTTTGGCTGTTGGTGAGGCCTTGATATTCGTTTCTGGCAGTGTCCCAAAGGCTCGGGTCACCGAGCTTTACCTTGCGGTAATACCAAAACTCAGCGCCCCACATATCAACCATTTTCATACCGGTGGCTTTGCCGTACTCAAACCTATCTTTAAGCCGCCTGGCATTGAGTGATTTGTTTTGCTCGGCTACAGAAATATCGCGCATGTCTTTATCGTTCGGTGCCCAGGGCTCGGCCTGCAGTTCATGAATAAATGAGTTTCGTCCTCTGGTGAGTTCTACCCACCCCGCTCGAAAGGCGTAGTACCAAGCCGGAATTGGGTATTCAAAATAGCGCTTGGTAAGGGTTTTGTCCCAGACTCGTTTGTATACAGAAATAGCGTATTCATCAGGCTGTGGTTGACCGATGGGGGTACCGATGGCGTTGTTGCTCATGCTGACCACCAGCGTATGCTGGTTATCGATACTTTTAACTAACTTATACTCACTGACCAAGCGATCGCGGTCAAAGTTTACGCACTTGCCAAACGCCTTGAGGAAATATTCATTCTCTAGCTGGTAGCTATCCAGCGCTGGGCTATCTTTGTAACGCACCACTATTTTCTGAATATAATCGTTAAGCTTTTGTTCCCAAGCATCTTTTGGCAGATAGGTGGCCCAGGCTGGCAAGTGGCATTCGGGCCAACGTGGCTGTCTAAGCCCCAAAGACAAGCTTACTTTAGCGTTGTTTTGTTCAGCGAGCTTAAATTCCCAGTCCAAAGTGTCAAAGTTATACTGGTTGGGCTGCGGTTCGCCCTGGTCCCAATAGCTCACCAGGCGAAAGCGCTTGACGCCCAGATCGGTGGCCATGGCCTGCATAGTCTCCTTGGCGTCGAGACCGTAATATTCAGCATAGCTCGGGATAAAAGTTACGCCGAGCTGCAACGGCTCATTGGCGTGTTTGTTGATATACCACTGGGCAATGCCATACATTAATCCCGTCCAAGCCACCAGCAGTGCCAGCAAAATCAGCCCAACTTTTTGCAATAGATGACGCTCGCGCCACCAGAATTTAGGTTTTTCAAAACGAATATGATTCAAAATACGGCTGCGTAGCCGTTTTTCTTTGACCCCGTAGTTTTGCTTATATAGCGGCCGCAGCTCTTTCGGAATTGGTTTTCTTTTGTGTCTTGCCATTATACTAATACCCACCACTACTGATATGAAAAAAGCATTATCGTTATCTATAGTTATACCAGTTTATAACGAAGAACTCCACCTAAAGGCCTGTCTTGATGCCATCACCAATCAGACAGTGAAGCCACTGGAGGTGATCATCGTGGACAATAATTCTACCGACACGTCGGTGCAAATTGCTCATGCTTACCGCTTTGTGACTGTGATAAAAGAAGCCCGTCAAGGCATTGTGTTTGCGCGTACCGCTGGCTTTAACGCCGCCAGCGGCGAGATTATTGCTCGTATCGATGCCGACACTGTATTGCCGCCGACATGGGTGGCTCAGGTTATGCATTTCTATAGCTCACCGCAGCATCTGGACTATGCCCTAACGGGCGGCGGTTACTTCTATAACATTCGTTTGCCGCGCTTTAATGGCTGGATGCAAAGTCAGCTGGCCTACCGCGTTAACCGGGCAGTCACCGGGCACTATATTTTATGGGGGTCAAATATGGCTCTGCCTAAAAAACTTTGGCTCGAGGTGCGGACCAAGGTTTGCCAACGTACAGATATTCATGAAGACATGGATCTGGCGATTCATCTTCATGAGGCTGGATACCAAATACGGTATGAGGCTAAAAAGTTGCGGGTGGGCGTTGACCTGAGGCGAGTCTTTAAAGACAGGGATCAGTCACGCACCCATATGCGTCGTTGGCCACAAACGCTCAAGGTTCATCAGTATCATTTCTGGTATATGGGTGTGCTGGGAAATATATTGCTATGGTATTTCATTCAGCCGTTTATCTTTTTTCTAGAAGCTATGGCCTGGTTATTTGGCCGCCGATGATGTGTCGATTTGCTCTTACTGAGCAGTATTGGCTGTGTAGCCACCGTACTGATTTTTGGTCGGCTTACAATTGTGCCATAGGCCAAGATTGGCACTACGGGCATTTGTTTCATACTGACGGAATTCATCAGCTTTGGTAAACGGAAAGCTTAAGTAAGCAAAACCGTAGCCTTGCTTGATAATCTCGGCATTTACCAGACGGTTATCAGGCAAGTACACGTAGCGCAGCAAGCGGTTGTACCTATCGCGATTGGTATTGATCGGGTCGGCTTCCAGTCGGACAGCAGATTTACCAATAAGCTGTTTAGTAAAACTAGCCGCTGCTAAGCCAAAACACTGTACTGGCTTACGCGGATCGTGTGTTTCGGGCGTATCCACACCAATTAAACGTACCTTTTCGCCATTGCCATTCATGTTTACACCAATGGTGTCGCCATCGACAAACTCGGTCACTTGGTAGAGTCCGGGCTGGGTTTTAACGGCCGCTTGCTGCGCGCTGGCCAACCAACCCTGTTTTTGGGCAACAAGAATAAATAAGCTGATTACTACCGTTAGTAATGACACTTTGTGTGCTCTTTGAGCTGCCACTGACTCCCCTCCTGCTACTGCTTTATAGGGTATCAGAAAGTAGGGATCGTATGTAGTCGGGTGACACTTTGGTGCCGTCTACCTGCAGCGTTAGCTCATCTGGCCTGGGGGGTTGCAGATTGCTGCTTAAGCGCTCCCAAACAGTTGCCGGCATATTTCCCAAAATCCGCGTGTGTTGCAAAGGTGTGCTGTCGGTAGCCCGTTGCTTGGCAAGTTCCTTAGGTGCGGTGACCCAAACCAGTAGGGTCTTGGCGCCACGGCGATTGGCAATCTGGCGCAGGTGTTCGCGGTCTTTATAAAAGTTAAAATTGGTATCAAAAATAACGCTCCGGCCCCTGGCCAGCAAGCTAGCAGCTTTGTCGTTTAAATGATTATAGAGTTCCAAGTTTTCACTAGGACTGTGGGTGGGAGTAGTAAACATTTCACGCCGGGCATGATCGGCCCACAGCAATTCGGCACCGGTCAGTTCATGAATAATTTTGGCGGTGGTAGTCTTGCCTGCACCAGGGTAACCAAGCATTAAATAAAGCGTAGGCGTCTTCACGCCTCAATCATACCACGGGCAAACGGTAACTATTTTTTGGCGGAGCTTTTAGTCAGGCCCTTGATAGATATTCGCTTGGGTTTGGGTTGGTCCTTGAACGGTACCACGACTCTTAGTACACCGTCTTCAAAGTTCGCCTGGACCTTATCTTGATCGGCGTACTTGGGCAGCATGATTCGCCTATAAAAACTTGCTTGCGATTCGCGCACCATGTAGGAACGCTTGCGCTCTCGCTTCTCTTCTGTGTCGTGGTGCTCACCTCGTATTTCGAGCACATCGTCCTGAGCGCTAATAGTAATTTCTTCTGGTTTAAAACCAGCTATTTGTAACTCAGCTACGAGCTGCTTGTCATCTTCCATATAGACGTCCATAGCTGGTAGTTGCGCGGTCATTGTGCCGGGACTGCTCAAAAACGTGTTAAATATGTCGTCTAGATCATTACGCAATGAGCTTAATCCACTAAGTGGATCGCTCCAACGGATCACTTGTACCATATTTCCCCCTCCCTCTTGTTAATAGCACCTTTGCACTTATAGCGCAGCCATGCGAATTTGTCTGCGATAAACATTGCTCGCCACCATTTAAACACTACAAGTTTAGTGTATGAGGCTGGTTTAGTTAGAAATCTATACCCTTATTGGCCAGGTATTTATCATCAAAGTGGTGCTTAATTTTGGTCATGTTGGTGGCTATATCAGCAAGGGGCAGCAGTTGGTCTGGAAAGTTGCGCCCGGTAACACAGAGACTAGTTTTGGAAGCCCGATCTTTCATAAGTTTTTCTAGCTTTGATATTGGCAACAAGCCGTCGTGAACGGCGTTGTTGATTTCGTCGCAGACCACCAGGTCAAAGTCACCACTGGTAGCGGCTTGGTAGGCAAAGTCATAGGTTTCTTCGGCGGCCTTTTTGTGCTGGGCTTCACTAACGCCTTCGGCACTTAGTTCACCGGCATTAAACCAGCCTTTGCCGCCTTTTAAGAATTCGAGCTTGCCCTTAAAGACAGTGCCAATTTTTCGCAAAAATTCATGCTCGCTCACATCCCAATGCTTAATGAACTGTACATAGGCGACTTTCCAGCCCGCACCCAAAGCCCGGACCGTGAGCCCCAGTGAGGCACTGGTTTTACCCTTGCCTTCACCAGTGTAGACGATCACAACCGACTGCTTAGTTTTGTAGTCCTCAAAAGCCATAATTTAAGAACAGTAGTATAGCACTATGCTGCCGGCTTTGCTTCGTCTAATTGAATTGATTTTAATGCTGCAGCTCGCCCAATGAACTTATTCATGCGTGCTACGCGCATGCGCTCGGTGAGGCGTATGGTATCAGCTCGCGGGTCATTCTGGGCCTTGCGCAAGTTATTGACCAGTTTTTTTATAGCCTCGTCGCTCTTGATTTCGGCTTCGGTTGTTGGGTCAAAACGATACAATGCCGCCGCCGCATTGATTTCCCCGTATAAGTAACTATCCCAATTGTGTAAAGCCTCGACTCTTTGGCCGCGTGGGTCAAGATAGGCAAAACGAAGTATATCGCGAACAGGCTGTCTCAGAGGGTCGCGGGGCTCAATTTTGGCCCGTTCAGGATTGGTTGTACCCACATAAGTTCTTAAAGCGTCAAAATAAATTCGGGGAAACTCTAGTATTCGCTCCTCTAGGCTCTCTAAAAAGATTCTTTGTTCTAGAGTTGCTTCTGGGGCAATATCAAAAGAAGGTGTTGCGGTATCGGCAAAATCTGTAGCCATAATTCCTCCTCTTTTTTGACTCTATCAAGTTGCTAACAGATTGTCAAAGGAGAAAATTCTCTTTAGACGAGTTTTTTGTCACGCAGAGCCATGTCGATGCGTGGCCGATCAAAGCCGATAATTAAATTGCCGTCAATATCAATCACGGGAACACCGAGCTGACCAGTGTGATCCCAAATCCATTGGGCGGCCGTGCGATCTGTGCTGGCGTCTTTTTCCTCGTACTCTACCTTACGGCTTTTGAAATATTCTTTAGCCGCATGGCAGAAAACGCAGGTGGGAGTGGTGTAAATAGTAACCATGGCTAGTCCTCTTTCTCCAGGTATTGCTTGCTATTAGAGTTGGTTAATTGCCGTAGACCGACATATAAACAGATTGAACAGACCACCGCCACCAAGGTTACCAATAACCAGCGGTCCTGCAAGTAGTGTAGCGTAGCCTCTAGATAGGTCTTGTGAGTAACACCTTGATGAGCAAATAATTCCATGAGTATATTATACTATGAGCACCTATGAGTAGACCAATGCCTGCAAGTAAAAGTATGTGGAAGTCTTTGTTGGTTGGTCTTGTGCTGGGCGTGGTCGGCTTGATTGTTGCGCGATACCTTACCATTAAGCCAAACGATGTGCATTACCATGCCAACTTTGGGCTGTATGTAAATGGTGTGCGTGACGATTTTAAGAATTTTACCTTTTATGAAGAGATACAGAGCTGTGATGCCCACGGTTCGGATAACCCAAAAACGCGTGCCCATATGCATGACAATAATAATCATGTGGTGCATGTGCATGATCACGCGGTGACGTGGGGTGCCTTTTTTGATAACTTGGGCTACCACCTTGGTGACAAAGTTATAGAGACAGATAAAGGGGTATTTGCGGATGCTCAAGCTGGCAATCACCTAACTTTTTGGCTTAATAACCAACCAGTTGATTCAATCGCTAATCGGATAATTGGAGATAAAGATGTTTTGCTGGTGAGCTATGGAAGCGACGATGCTGCTGGCCTAAAAAAGCAGTACGATAGCATTCCCCACGATGCTGAAAAGTTTGATAAAGGGAGTGATCCTGCCAGCTGTAGTGGAGCCGAAAAACTGACATTTACCACTAAACTTAAAAAAGCCGTCGGCATTAATCAACCGTAACTCGCCCTTGCGCTACCTCTGTTGGGACTGATATAATGCCAGGTGATGAATAAAGCCGCCGTAAAGCCGACGACTAAGGGAGAAAAAACCCCACCATCGACTTGGGATGGGTGGGTAGTAGCGCTGCAGCTGCTGGATACCACCTGGCGGGTAGCACTGCCTATTTTGTTACTAAGTTACGGCGGCACTCGACTGGATCGTCACTGGCACTCGACGCCGCTGTTGAGTCTGATTGGCTTTTTTGTATCACTGCCGCTAGCCGTGCTGCTGGTGTACCGTCAGATCAAAGCTGCTTATCCGGACGCTTTTAAGACCGGCCAGACCGGCGCGGCAGACCCGTCCAGCAAGTCGGCGAGTAAGACCAAAGGGGGCAAAAAATAATGTTCCTGGCCAAAAGCATTGAAGTCATTCCGCACGCCGAAAAGCTATTTACCGTCGGCGGCATTGGCATCAGCAACTCAATGTTGCTGGGCTGGGTGGTCAGTGCCGGGCTGGTTATTACGTTTATTGTGGCCGCCAAGCGCATCAAAATTACCAGCGGTGGCAAGGGTCTGACCATTTTGGAATTTTTGGTAGAGTTTATCACTAATCTAGCGGCCGACATCATGCACGACCGCAAAAAAGCCGCCAAATACGCGCCGTTTTTGGTGACGTTGTTTTGCTTTATTATCTTTAATAACTGGGCCGGGTTATTGCCTGGTGTGGGCAGTATTCACTATCACGGCCTGCCGCTGCTGCGGGCTTGGACATCAGACCTTACTGGCACCCTAGCGCTGTCGGTTTTCTCGATTATTTTGATTCAAATTTATACGGTGCGGGAATTAAAAGTGGGTGGTTATCTCAAGCACTATTTTTCCGACAAACCCTGGAATCCCATCAACTTGTTCGTGGGGCTGCTGGAAGTGCTCGGTGAGTTTACGCGTATGGCCAGCCTGGCGCTGCGTTTGTTCGGTAATATTTTTGCCGGCGAGGTGCTGCTAATTGTGCTGTCATCCATCACCAGTTTTGGCTCCCCAGCGGCTACCCTGCCCTTTATATTTATGGAATTATTTGTGGGCTTTATCCAAGCCTATGTCTTTACCACCTTGGTTATTGTCTACCTAACACTGGCTACCACCAGCCACGATGAAGAGCCTGAAACAGATCACTCCACCGTTGAATCTAAACCTGCAGCCCCCGCCCTGGCAGCTTCCGGCTCGCATTTAGGAGAGTGATGTGTTAGAAATAATAACGATTAAGAAGTAACTAAAGGAGTTTTATATGTTACATCAAGTATTCGCAGCGGCGACTGATTCGCCCCTCGCTAACCCAACATTTGTTAAAGGAATGGCCATTGCTATCGGCACCATTATGCCAGCTTTTTCCTTAGGTTGGATTGGCAGTAGTGTTATGAAAGCCATTGGCCGCAACCCAGAAGTTGCCGGGCGTATTTTGCCAATTCTGCTGATTAGCGCAGCCTTGGTGGAAGCCATTGCTATTTACGTGCTGGTTGTCGTCTTTACCGTTTAATAAATCTGGAGTCTAGGTGATAGAAATGTTTACAGCCGCTAGTCATGGGTTTGCCGCCGCCGGTTCGGGCGGTCTAGCCACGCTGGGCATTGACGTCAAAGCGCTGATCTTACAGATCCTGACCTTTGTCATTGTCTTTTGGCTGCTCAAAAAGTTTGCTCTCACTAAAATCATCAAGACCTTAGAGGACCGCCGCGAAACCATAGACAAAGGTGTGACGCTCGGTCAGGAGATGGAAGTGGCCAAAGCCCAGTTGGAAGAGCAAGTCAAAGTCCGTTTGCGCCAGGCGCGTGCCGAGGCCGATGAGATTTTGGCCAAAGCCCGAGCAGAAGCCAGTGAGGTGCTCAAGGCAGCTGAGATTGATGCCACGCGTAAGGCGGATAATTTGGTGGCTGACGCCAAGGCCCGCATAGCAGATGAGGTCAAGCAGGCTCGCCGCCAGCTGGAGCAAGAAATGCTGGATCTAGTGGCCGAAGCGACCGAGGTTATCATCGAGGAAAAACTTGATCCTAAAAAAGACCAAACGCTGATTGATAAGGCGCTGCGCCTGGTGAGGGCCAAATGAGCAAGATTAGCCGCAAAGAATTAGCCGGTGCCGTTTTGAGTTTGCTGGACGCTGGCAAAAGCCCGGCCGTTGTGGCCCAGCAAATCGCCGAATACCTAGTGGCCGAACGCCGCACCACTGAACTCACTGCTCTAATGCGTGAGGTAGAAAATTTGCGCTTTGAGCGCAGTGGCGTTTTGGAAGCCGAGGTGTCCAGTGCGCACGAACTAACCCCAGCGCTGCAGCAGGAAATAAAAGACCTGTTCCAGGCCAAGCACACCCTGCTGGATTACACCCAAGACGCCGAACTTATTGGTGGCATGCGGGTGCGGACCATCGAACAACAACTAGATATCAGCGTGGAACATAAACTGAATCAATTAAAGCACGCCAACGAGGGAGCATAGACGAGCCATGGCAAACGATTTATCAGTAAAAGAACTATCGGCCGACATTCGAGCGGCTATAGAAAAGCTCAAAACTCGGCCCGAAATTGAGTCCGTTGGCATTGTGACCCGTGTGGGTGACGGCGTGGCCTGGATTTTTGGCCTTAAAAAGGCCGGTTATAACGAAATGCTCGAACTCGAGACTATCAACGGCGGCACGGTCACGGCCTTTGCCCTGAACCTGGGCGAAGACGAAATTGGCTCGGTAATTTTGGGTGATGACACCAAAGTCCAAGCCGGCGCTACGGCCCGGCTAACCGGTAAAGTGCTAGAAGTGCCAGTCGGTCCGGAACTCGTGGGCCGCGTGGTCGACCCGCTAGGTAAACCCCTGGACGGCAAGGGGCCCATCAAAACCACCCAAACCGGCTTGATTGAACGAACCGCTCCCGGCGTTATGGACCGCAAGAGCGTGCACGAACCGCTGATGACCGGCCTGATGGCCATTGACGCCATGGTACCCATCGGCCGTGGCCAACGCGAGCTACTCATCGGCGACCGCCAAACCGGTAAAACGGCTGTGGCGATCGATACCATGATCAACCAGCACCGCCAAAAAACTGGTGTGGTCAACATTTACGTAGCCATTGGCCAAAAGCTCAGCAAAGTATCGCGTATTGTGGAGCGGCTGCAACGCGAAGGTGTCATGGAGCAAACTATTGTCATCGCCACCAGTGCCGCCGACCCCGCCAGCTTGCAATACCTGGCGCCTTACGCCGGGGCCACCATGGGCGAATATTTCCGCGACAACAAACAGCACGCCTTGATTATTTTTGATGACCTGTCCAAGCACGCCGTGGCCTACCGCCAAATGTCGCTGCTGCTGCGCCGACCACCGGGCCGCGAAGCCTACCCGGGTGATGTCTTTTACTTGCACTCTCGTTTGCTAGAGCGGGCTGCTAAGCTCAGTGACGATCTGGGTGCTGGCTCCCTAACGGCCCTGCCGATTATCGAAACTCAGGCTGGTGACATTAGCGCCTACATCCCCACCAACGTGATCTCCATCACCGACGGCCAGATCTTTATGGAAACCAACCTGTTCTACCAAGGTATTCGCCCAGCTATTAGCGTGGGACTATCAGTTTCGCGTGTGGGTGGTGCCGCCCAAACCAAAGCCGTCAAAAGCGTGGCCGGCAGCCTGCGCGTTAACCTCGCCCAGTTCCGCGAACTAGCCGCCTTTGCCCAATTCTCGACCGATCTGGATGCTGAGACAAAGCACCGCATTGAGCGCGGTCAGCGCTTGACGGAACTACTCAAACAACCACAGTATTCGCCAATGGCTGTCTGGGAAATGTACGCCGTGCTACTAGCTGCCACCGAAGGTGCCTTTGACGCCGTTCCCCTGCCCAAAGTCAAAACCGCGCAAGCTGCCATATTGGGTGAACTGCACAAAGAACACCGCCAAGAAGTAGAAACCATCAATACCGGCGCCGTACCCGATGAAAAAACTCAAAAGCTGATTCTAGACGTCGCCAAGCGCATCGCCGAAACCTATAAAGAAGAAGTTAAAGGTGAGGAGAAGGAAGGAATATAATGGTAAATCGTACATCCGCAGAACAGGCACGAGTTGATGCAGAAATTATGGCCGTAGAGTCTGGGTTTGCTGAGCATTTTGCAGGTATGGATACCTATGCTTTTGTGGAAGAAGGTATTGCAATATTTAGAGTTGTTGCTGAAGGATTACCCTCAGTAAATAAAGGCGCTGACCTAGCGTTGCAGGGGCTGCTAAATGTATTAGTAACGGGCGAGGCTCCTTATTCAAGTTTAGTTTTTGGTGGTAAAGCAGCTGCAGCTTGGCGGATGTATACTGCTGAACTCGTAAAACGCACTGCTGTACATAGCGGTAAAGAGTTTCGTGAGGTGCCGGTAGAATAATGGCTAACACGATTACCCTCAAGCGCCGAATCAATTCGGTCCGTAACACCCGTCAGATTACCAAGGCTATGGAGCTAGTGGCCGCCAGCAAAATGCGCCGGGCTCAAGAGCATGCTCTGCGGACTCGAGATTTTTATACCCTAGCCCAGCAAATTCTGACGCGTTTGCGCCAACTGACTGATGTGACCAAGCATCCGCTGTACCGCCAGCAAAACGTCAAAACTCGCCTGCATATTTTAATTACCAGCGATCAAGGTTTGGCCGGGGCCTACGACGCTAATTTGCTCAAACAATTTAGCCAAGAGCTCCAGCAAGACCACAAAGACGGAGTCACCAGCCAAGTTATTAGCATCGGCCGCAAAGGCAGCAGCTTTGTTTCACGGCTTGAGGGCGTCGAGCTATTGGCCGCCTATCACCACTTTGCCGAGCAACCCACCGCTAACGACATTCGCCCTATCCTCAACACCATTGTTGGCCTGTTCATTACCAAAAAAGTTGATGCCGTAGACGTTATTTATACCGATTACAAAACCAGCCTCAGCCAAATTGTTACGTCGCAACGACTGTTACCCGCCGCCTACCAAGATGTGCCAATCGAGCCGGATTTAGAGCAAGCTTTGTTTGAGCCATCGCCAGAAGCCGTGCTAGAAGCCATTACACTCCGGTTGATTGAGGCCCAGCTCAACCAGGCCTTCAGCGAAGCCCAAGCCAGCGAGCATTCCATGCGCATGATGGCCATGAAAAACGCTACTGATAACGCCAACGATCTGATAGATGATTTAACCCTGGCCTTTAACACGGCTCGCCAGGCGGCCATTACTCAAGAACTGGCCGAGATCACGGCTGGCGCGGAGGCCATTCAATGAGCCTTGATCTCTTACCAGATATACACACGGTTACTTTCCATGTTGATACGTGGGAGCGCTACCAAGACCTGCTCGAAGAAGAAGCTAGTTTGCCGCCGATCGGTAGTGATGACGACCGGATTTCAGAACAAACCAGGCGCATTGGAGCTACTATAGTGAGGACTTACGCGGGTGTCCACCAGCTAGCTATCGACGAAATTGGCCGAGCTGTCGACAGGCGTCAGCGCACTGATTTTAATATCTGCATGAAAGATCAAATGGATGAAGAGGTCACCCGGGAATGACAGAGCAAACTCCTAAAAGCAGCGAACAGCGCTTGCACGATATAATAAAACGTGCGGCAGATGATACGCTAGAAGCTACCCGTACCAACCCCGTCACCGATACGTTTCTGGCCCTAAATGCAGCTCGCTTGGCTGTTCAGTATTTACTGGAGGAACTTCTTCTTGCTAAATCAGAAGAGATTACCGGCATTGGCGCCCATGGAGACATTTCACACCAAGGTAATTTTGCTCCTACCTCAGGTGCTGATTTATGGATGGCTCAAGGACACAGCCCTGAAGAAATAGCCGTCACTGGACAAGAATTAGGCTTAGAAGATGAAGTTATAGCAACCAGAATAGGAGAATAACGTATGGCAGTAAGTACTAAAGAAAAAACAGTCGGAAAGATCAGCCAGGTCGTGGGTGTGGTGGTAGACGTGGACTTTCCGGCCGGCCATTTGCCGCCGATTTATAATGCTCTGACCACCAAGATTGCAGAACGAGACCTAACGCTCGAGGTTGAGCAACACTTGAGCGAGACCAGTGTACGTACCGTGGCGCTCGGTTCTACGGACGGCTTGGAGCGCGGCGTGGACGTCACTGACACCGGTGCAGCTATTAGCGTGCCCATTGGCGAGGAAACTTTGGGACGCATGTTTAATGTCACTGGCCAGCCGATTGACGGCAAAAAAGCCACCGAATTTAAGCAATGGTCGCCGATTCACAAAGATCCACCGCCTTTTGTTGACCAGTCGTCCAAGGTAGAAATTTTGGAAACCGGCATCAAGGTTATTGACCTGATTGCCCCTATGACCAAGGGTGGTAAGGTTGGCTTGTTTGGTGGCGCTGGTGTGGGCAAAACGGTGCTGATTACCGAGCTGATTAACAACATTGCCAAGTTCCACAGCGGCTACTCGGTGTTTGCCGGTGTCGGTGAACGAACCCGTGAAGGTAACGACCTGCACCGCGAAATGGAAGAGTCCGGCGTGCTGGATAAAACCTCACTGGTCTTTGGCCAAATGAACGAACCACCTGGGGCGCGTTTGCGCGTGGGATTGTCCGGCCTAACCATCGCCGAAGGCTTTCGTGACCAAGGCAAGGACGTGCTGCTGTTTATCGATAACATCTTTCGCTTTACCCAAGCTGGTGCAGAGGTCTCAGCCTTGCTGGGTCGCCTGCCAAGTGCCGTAGGCTATCAGCCTAACTTGGCGCAAGAAATGGGTGCTTTGCAGGAGCGCATTACTTCTACCAAAACGGGGTCAATTACCTCTGTGCAAGCCGTCTACGTACCGGCCGACGACCTGACCGACCCGGCTCCGGCAACAACCTTTGCGCACTTGGACTCAACCATTGTGCTCAGCCGTGCCCTCACCGAGCTTGGTCTGTACCCGGCCGTCGATCCACTGGACTCAAACTCAACCATTCTGGACCCAGAAATTGTGGGTGAAGAACACTACGCGGTGGCCCGTGAAGTGCAGCGTGTTTTGCAGCGCTACAAAGACTTGATGGACATCATTGCTATCCTCGGCATGGAAGAATTATCTGACGAAGATAAGCAAACCGTGCAACGGGCTCGCAAAATCCAGCGTTTCCTGACCCAACCATTCTTTGTGGCCGAAGTGTTCCTGAACACCCCCGGTAAGTATGTGTCACTCAAAGACACCATTGCTGGGTTCAAGGAAATTCTGGACGGCAAACACGATGACAAACCAGAAAGCGCCTTTTATATGAAGGGTGATATAAGCGAAGTCAAGGAAGAACAAGCGTAAGCATTAATGGCTGCCAATGATTTGATTCATTTTGAACTCGTTACCCTCGACGGCACCAAATTTGGTGAAGACGTCTATGAAGTTATCTTGCCGACGCCCGATGGTTACATTGGTGTACTGCCCCACCACATTCCGCTGGTGACCATAGCTTCGCCGGGTATTATTAGTATTCGCCGCAAGCCTGGCGACCGTGACGATCAAATGGAATACTACGCTACCAATGGCGGTGCCATTGAAGTGCTTGGTAATGTTGTGCGGGTGTTGGTAGACGAAGCCGATCACGAAGCCGAGATAAACGAGCAAGAGGCCCAGAAGGCCTTTGAGCGCGCTCAAGAGCTCCGCGAACACGCCAAAGATCAAGTTTCACTCAATGAAGCCCAAAGTTTGATCGATCGCCAGGCGGTACGCCTGCAAGTGGCCGGGCTGCGTCGCCGCAAACGCCGCTGAGTGTATTAATGACTCTCGCCTATTGTCAAATCTGTAAATACATTCTATCCTTATAGCATTAAACTTTAAGGAGGGATCCATGTTTGGACGCAAGAAGCTCGCCATGATTGTGGCAGAGTTCTTAGGCAGTGCTATTCTGACTAGTGTAGTGCTTGCCGTAAGTAAATCAGCCGTAGGACTGCCATATTTTGTGGCAATTGCCGCCGGTGTAACATTTGGGGTACTGCCATTGATTATTGGCGGTATGTCCGGCGCCCATATTAATCCAGTTGTTACGGTGGGTCTCTGGACGGTACGAAAAATACAAACATTAGAGGCGGTTGTGTACATTGCTGCTCAATTCCTGGGTGCTGTTGTGGCACTTCGTTTGTATGTCTACCTAGTAGACCAATCTATTAAAAACACTGCTAACAAAAACTTTGACTGGCGGGTTTTAGTCGCCGAAATGGTCGGTACGTTTATTTTTACCTTTGGTGTGGCTTCAGCCATTTACCAAGGCATGAAAGGTTTGCGTCTAGCTGTGACAGTTGGAACATCACTGTTCCTTGGTATGGTTGTAGCTGCCGTGGCCTCAAACGGCCTCGTCAACCCAGCTCTTGCACTCGGTGTGCAATCATGGAACAAAGAGTACGTGATTGGCCCAATAGTTGGCGCCTTGGTTGGCGTTAATCTGTATGCCATCTTGTTTGAAGGACCATCCGTAAGGTTATGGACCACATCTAAGGCAGCAGCCAGTCGTCCAGCCGTTGCTTCTAAGCCGGTTGTGAAGCCAGCTACTAAAGCTCGAGCTAAAAAGCCTGCTACTCGTCGCAAGCGCTGAGCGCTTACACTTAGTAAAGAGACACTCCATCCTAAAAAAGGTGGGGTGTTTTTTGAGTCAACTGTTTAACTCCTGGTACAATAGAGGCATCAGAGGGGACTAGATTTTTATGCAGACACTGTCGGAGTTCTTGAAACAATTCAGGGTAAGGACTTTCCAAAAAGGTGAAATTATTTTGGTTGAGGGCGAAGTACCGCCCAGCGCCTATGTGGTTAAAAAAGGTGTGGTTAAGACCTACAACCTTACCGCCGAGGGGCAGGAAAAACCGATTAGCTTTGATGTAGAATATGAAGTCTTCCCTATTGGTTGGGTGTTCTCAAAGATTCCGGCTACCCAGTATTTTTACGAAGCTTTCACTGACTGTGAAATATTTTTAGTGCCGCGGGAGGCATATGTAGACTACATTTCAGGAAATCCCAAGGCCACCACTCACCTGCTCGACGATATGATAGATAGACACTTGCAGTTTCAAATGCGGGTAAACGCGCTTGAGCAGTCAAAGGCGGCTCACAAAGTCATTAATACCCTACATTACTTATGCTTAGGCTTTGGTACAGAAATCAAGCCTGACACCGTGAGGGTAGATTTGCCACTGACTCAGCAGGATCTAGCTAATTACATGGGTCTCACGCGTGAGACGACTGGTATTGAGCTAAAAAAGCTTGAAAAGCAAGGCATTATTAGCTATAAACGACAGAACTATATTATACGCACCAATCGGCTCAACGAAGTCTTAGACGACGAATATGATCCTGGTCTAAGTTTCAATTAAAAAAGTAGCCCTAGTAATCTAAAGCTACCTTTACTACCCCAGTCTCCCCAGACTCCACTCTGTTTAGGAATTTGTCTTAGAGCATTTGACGCTTGATCATACGCCATCGGCGGGCTTGAAGACGTGCGGCTTTTTGCCTCCAGCCAGTACTCATTTCGTCATACCAATCATCAAATGATAAATCTGATGTCTTAACGGCATGGTTTAGGCGTAAATTATGCTTTTTCACAAACAACCCTCCACTTTTACGTTGATTGTATTCATACCATAGGCTTTTTAAATACTTGTTGCTGCGAATTATTTCGCTTTCGCTTGCGCAGCAGTATCTATAGGCTACAATGGGCACCTGAAAAACAGCTGGGCGTGAAATAACAGATGTTACTTTAAGTAGAATTGGTGAAAATGTTAGCTTTGTCATAGTCACTGACAGTAACCACCTGTTTAATGGGGGCTTGTGAGAGAGGGTGTGTAACGACGCATAAGGAGTGGATACGGCTATGCTCGCAGCTGATGACGCTACTATAGATGATGCCGCTGATAATGAGACTGTATATGATGATCGCGAGCCTAATGATGCAACTACCAACTCCGGACGACTTCGCTCAGCCTTGGAAAAGACCCCTCGCGAAGCATTTGTACCGGCCGAATTGCGCTCTCAGGCTTGGCTCGACGCCCCATTGCCCATCGGCTTTGGTCAAACTATTAGCCAGCCAACTACGGTGAGACTCATGCTGGAGTGGCTAGATGTTGGCCTGGGTCAAGCAGTACTTGATGTGGGCTCGGGTTCGGGCTGGACCAGTGCCCTGCTCAGCCGACTCGTCGGTAACGACGGTCACGTCTACGCGGTTGAATTAGTTCCAGAGCTACTCCGATTAGGAAAAAGCCAAAGTAACAAATTAAAACTCACCAACCTCACTTTCCATCAAGCCGGCGACACCTTGGGATTGCCCACCAAAGCGCCGTTTGATCGAATTTTAGTCAGTGCTGCCGCCAGTCAAATCCCCTCGGAGTTAGTCGATCAATTAGCAACCGGGGGCAAAATGGTTATCCCCGTGCGTGATGCTATCTTGGTTATTTCTAAGTCAGAAAAAGGCGAAATAACTCAGCAGCGGTATCCGGGTTTCATCTTTGTTCCACTGATGCAGTAGCTGTCAATCGTAAATCTCTATTCTCGAATCCGAAGCTGTCGCTTACAATAAGGGACAGTACGAGAGTACTACTTTAGTTGAGGCAAAAATAACATCCATGCGAATTGCATTAGTAGCTGGGCCGTATGTTCCAGTTCCTCCGCCAAAGTATGGCGGCACCGAGCGCGTCATACAATATTTGATAAAAGGTCTACTCGAACATGGTCACGAGCCAATTTTGGTAGGCACGGGCGACTCAAAAGTCGACTGTGAGTTAGTACCCATAATAGATAAGGCCATTTCTTTTGCGCCGACGCGCCAAGCTCTCCCGGCTCATCAAAAATTAGTTGATAAGACCAATGCAAGAACTAAAGCCGTACTTAGCAAGTTACTGCCCAGAATTGATCTTATCCATTCGCACGGCTTTGATCTCACTCCCTTCCAGGATTTCCCAAACCTGACTACCCTGCACGATAACATCGACTTTGATAACATTGATTATTTTTTAAAACACAAAGATTTGCCATACGTGTCTATCTCAAAAAATCAGCAACGAGCTTGTCCGGGGCTAAACTACATTGGGCTAGAGTATCACGGCGAAGATCCAGAAGAATTTCCCATTGTCACCACGCCCCAAAATTACGTCTGCTTTATTGGTCGATTTGATCGTGAGAAGAATCCGCACTTGGCTATCCAGCTGGCAATTGACTTAGGCATACCTATAAAATTAGCCGGCAAGATTGATTTCCTGGGCAATGATTACTTTAACGAAGAGATTAAGCCCTTTTTTAGTCATCCGCTGGTGGAATATGTTGGCGAACTGGGTTTTGCCGATAAGGTTGAGTTGATGAGCAACGCCAAATGCAATCTTCACCCCATTGGGTTTAGGGAACCCTTTGGCCTCACCGTCTTAGAGGCGGCCTACTGTGGCACGCCGACCATGGCCATACACAAGGGGTCTATGCCAGAAGTCATCAAAAATGGTGAAACTGGTGTGTTAGTTGAGGACTTTATTGAGGGGATCTATAGGTTGCAAGAATGTTTTGATTTAGACCGTGAGCATATTGCAGTCACTATGCGCGCCCAGTTTAATTATCGAACCATGACCTCGCAATACCTGCATGCCTATAAACGGGCGCTGCGATTAAAAGGCGCCGAGATTAAAGAAGAAGAGTAGCTACTCGCCTAGATAAGTTCTGAGCTGCTGGGTGCTCTGGTTGGTCCAGCCGGGCGGCGAGCTGATGGCTGCCCAAGCGTTATAGATATCACCGTTATAGACATGGCCGTGGCCGGCCGGAACATTACCAGCCAACGCCAGATCAACGGTCATTTGTACCCAACTAACCACCGGATACCATTGCATTTCTGACGACACATCATAGCCGCGTGGCGGATTTAGCCAAGCCGGCTTTTTATACAGAAGCTCTGGACTCCACCAGACGACCGGGTCGGATGGATACTGCAAGTACAAGGCGTGCGGGCTAGGCCAGATAGGCGATGGCCTGGTAATGTCAGTTGGCCTGGCGGCAAAGCGAACGGTCTGCCCGTGTTGGTAGACTGGAAGCCAGAAGGGTGTGCCGTTATCGCGATGCTGGCTCAGGTCTTCCCAGAGTCTACTGGCATTTGGTGGTCCCACCCAAAGAACCCCATCGGTTCGGGCGACTATATCTTTTACCGTCTGGAAATCGGCCTGCGAGCCATAAGCACCCAGGCTCTCGCCAAAGATTACCAATTTAGGCCGATGATCCACCGGTAAACTGCTCCAATAACTGTGGATGGTTTCAATTAAGGCGCGACCGGCTTGGGCGGCGGTTTCCCGATCAGTCAAAAAGGAGATCCAGCTTGGCAGATATGAATATTGCATGGCGGCGGTGGCTACGCTGCCGTTGTACATGTATTCAAGGGCTCGCGGGGAGTCGGGATCCACCCAACCGGTTCCGGTAGTAGTTGTAATGCAGACAATACTCCTGTCAAAAGCTTTGGTGCGTTGCAGCTCTTGCAGAACCACGCCGGCTCGAGCCATATCAGTACTGGCTGTTGACAGGCCGGCATAGACCCGGATCGGCTGGGTGGATGGCTTATGACTAAACGACTCAAGCTGAGTCGGCTGAGTGGTGCCAGCCACAAACGCCCGGCCCTGTTTACCAAGCTGATTCCAAGCAACGACTGAGGCCCTACTACCCGATTCCTCGGAGGCCGCCGGTGCCACCAAATTTTTTTGGATTACGGCGTCCCTATGCCTAAAGGCGCTGTTGGCGTACGAGCGCAGTCGAGAGTAACCAGTTTGACCAATAACTCCAACTAGCAGGGTAAAAACAAACAGCAGACTCACCACGTAGGCTAAGGGCTCAGGTATTATATGATTCAACCGCTTGTCTAAGTAATGATTAAGCCCCCTGACGCATCGACAAAAGATAATAAGTAGCGTCGCTAGGCTGATTGCCAGTAGTGCCGTGTAGATACCGTGGAAGGCAAATTCTGGGGGCATGCCCATCAGCTGGCGTAATTCTTTTTGGTGGCGTAAGGATAATATAAGTGAAAGGCTGCCAAAAAATAGCGCGGCAATACTAAGTAACTGCCAGCGGACTCGTTGCATAGCCGGGCTAGGTTTGGGCCAGTGAAAAGTATGATAAAAAAAGCCGATCGCCGTTCCGCCAACCACGCCTAATCCGTAGCCCATGGCCACCGAAATGCCAGTTAAGATAGCTTGTAAGTACCAGACACGTGGCAGCAGCGATGGCGTAAAAGATGCCCACCAAAATAGTAATCCAGTGGCAAAGCCTGCCCAGCTGGGAGCAGCCAGGATGATCTTTTTCGGTTTTGTAATTTTCTCCATAGTACCTAGGTGGGTAGCTTAACCGTAAAGGTTGAGCCACGGCGTAACCTAGATTCAACCGCTAACTGGCCGTTATGTAGGTCAATGATTTTCTTTGACCAGTATAAACCAAGACCGTTGCTATCTATATTGCTCGAAGCGTTATTACCAAGCCTAGAAAATTTCTGATAAAGTTTGAGCTGATCTTTCTTGCTAATCCCAATGCCATGATCGCGCACGCTCAGGGAAATGAATCGGCCGGTCTTTTTGCCGATGACCACAATGGTTTTCTTTGGCGGTGAGTATTTACTAGCATTATTAATTAAGTTTTCTAAAACCATGCGTATATATTTGGCATCTACCTTGGCCACCAACTTAGTGGGCATGGCTAGTTCGACTGCCTGCTGTTTTTCTTCAAAGACCGACTGCTGTTCGTGCAAAACATCCTTCATTAAGGCTGCCAGATCCACTTTCTTTTTGTTGAGCCGTAGTTTGCCAGCATCTATTCTGGCGACCAGCAACAAATCACTCAGAACCTTTAGTTGGCGGTCGTTACTAGAATAGGCTCGCGATAGCATGTTGCGCTGTTGAGACGAAAGCTCGCCAACGTAACCCTCGAGCACCATGCCAATATACTGTTTGACACCTGTTGCCGGGGTGCGAAGTTGATGCGAAGCCAAGGAAATAAACTCATCTTTGGCTTGATTGAGTGCCATAAGCTGTTGGCGCTCAACGGCTAAGGCGGCATTTTTCAGCTCGAGTTTTCGCCGCCGTTCGTTGGCTGATTTGATCTCATCAATATCAACACAGGAGCCAATGTAGCCCATAAATACCTTATCCTTAGAAAAAAGTGGCCGTCCATTGTCCAAAAACCAGTGGTAAGAGCCGTCGTGATGGCGAACGCGATACTCCATACTATAGGACGTCCGTTTGTCGAATGTCTGGTTATACATATCAGTTACCATCGTCACGTCTGCCGGGTGGATGCTGTGTTTCCACCCCTTACCACACTCTTCCTCAAGGGTTCGGCCGGTATAATCAAGCCAAACTTTGTTAAAATAGGTCAGCATCTTATTGGTATCGGCGATCCAAATCATAACCGGGGCACTATCGGCCATCATGCGAAAACGCTCTTCGCTTTCTTGGATTTGCAGCTCAGCTTGCTTGCGGGCATCGATATTCCGGGCCGTGCCGATAACTTTTATAGGCTTGCCAGCTTCTTTAACTATCTGGCCATTACCTTGCACCCAGTGAACGCTGCCATCAGGCCACACGATACGATGTTCTGTCTCGTAGACATTGGCATTTTTAAGCGCTTTTTTAACAATCTGCAGTTGTTTTGGCCTGTCAGCTGGATGCAGTAGGCTTAGATATTTTTTGTAAGTGATTCGCGTCCGGGGTTTTACTCCGTAGATAGTTTTTAATTGATCTGACCATTCTAGCTGGTTGGTGGTGAGGTCCCACTCCCAAATTCCCATGTGGGAGGCGCTGAGGGCTAATTCCAGGCGCTTGCTCCGTTCCTCTACCCGCCTCTCCAACTCGGCGCTCAAGTCCCGCAGTTCCGCTTCAGCTTTTTTGCGCTCGGTAATATCCGCCGATACATTAATAATATGATGAACTTTTCCCCGCGGTGTTCTATCGTAGACACTGCCCTCTGTTTGTAGCCAGACCCAGTGGCCTTGCTTGTGGCGAATCCGGTACTCAAAATCAACAATGGCTTCGTTGTTAAGCTTAGGCTGAGTGCGATTCGCTTCGCGCAGAGCAAGTTCATTCTTGGTCAGTAGTGAAGTGATATCATCCGGATGCACCAGCGAAGTTATTAATTCGATGCCCCCATCTAAAAATTCCTGGGCCGTATACCCAAGTATTTTCCTGACCGATTTACTCACAAAAATATATTGTCCGGTTTTGCTGCTATAAACAGCAATAATAGCCGGCACCAGATCAGGTAGGTGCTGAAATTGAGCCAAATCTAACCCGCCTTTTGATAAGGATGCCTCGAGATCACGGCCAGAATCCGGCAGCTTGGCCATAGCTACACTCTAATGGTTAAGCCACGCGTGCGCAACTCAACCGCCGTCTACTGCGCTTTAACGGGGCGCACAACAGCGGCCAACAGTCCAGCGATAACAAAGAAAATAGCACAATAAAATCCCACATCGCCGTACAGCTGAATTTTGTATCCTTCATTGAAGTTCAGTACAAAGTAAGCGATGGCGGTGGATGAATAGGCGGCTACTGCTAAAGTTGCGGCCGCAAAAATGGCGGCTCGACTCCTGAGTACGGCGGCAACTATTATAGGAATGGTATACAGTGCAACTGCCAAGCTAGCCATACCCCGCTGAGAATAGACATTAAATGAGGCGGCCGCTATGTCGACGATAATTAGGGTCCAGACCAAAAGCCTGCAAGCCGCAGTACTACTAATATGACTCTTAGCTACATACCAGACGAACGTGGTGATAACCAGCAAGCTGGCGCTGACAATCCATCTGTACAGAACGGCGTTAGGTGCAATAAGTTTCCATGAATCATAGATTACTGTTTGAACGGTAAAGGCCACGACGTACAAAAAATGCAGACGCGCCAAGCGAACTACGTTACCATGGAGCCAGCTCTTTTTGGCGATCTGTATATTGTTCGGCATATTTGCTAGCATTCAACCATAGTGCTTACGTTTCTGTCAATTTCAACGCTAGTCATGGTCTGCGCGGAGCCGTTGAATCACTGGATGGTGAAAATCCCCAGCTTTTATGGCTTCTAGCGCAGCAGCTGCCTCAGCCGAAAGCACTAGTTCTCCACCCAGCAGTGCCTTGCCAATGGGAGTGGCAATGAATCGTTGTTCTTCTTCGCTTGTATCTTCAGGAAAATTCTCTGCCATAACTCTATTTTAAACCGACTAGGCTAATTACGCCCAGGTTTTAAGATTTGATTGACTTCCTTAAAACAACTTTTACATAAGTGATATTTCCTGACTTGATTTTGCTTGTTAGGCGGGCTGAGCAAAATTGCCCCAAAATCGTAGAACTCGTTGCCGCACTTATCACAAATCGGTTTTATGGCCATTGTTCGATTATACAGTGCCAAGCGTTTTTGCGGACGAAGCCGCGGATACGGCTGTGCCGTCTTCTTTGAATTGGCTATGAATCTTGACCTTAGTACCCTGCCTGTTTGTTTCGACAGCTGAATGGGAGACCGGCAGACGAAAACCAAAAGTTGACCCTTCGCCAATTTTGCTGGTAAAAATGATTGTTCCCCCCTCTTGCTGAATAACTCGCTTGACTAAAAACAAGCCAATACCGGTACCATCAACCTTGGTCTTCTTGGCATTGCCAGCCCGATAGAATTTATGAAACAGTTTGGCCTGGTCGGCGACCGGTACGCCAATACCGCTATCGGTAACAGTAAACATGACCTGATTGCCAACGGCCTCCAGTTTGATATGCACGGTACCTTTCGGCGCGTAGGTTATGGCGTTATCGATCAGGTTCATAATGGCCTGCCGGGTTTTTTGTTCGTCAATGTTGAGTAATGGTAACTTTTTGGTAGGCGCTGAATAATGCAAGCTGGCACCAAACTCCTCAGCCTTCATTTTAAGCTGTTCTATTTCTTGTTCCACCATTTGGCCGAAATCTACCGGCTTAGCGTCAATGAAAAAACGCCCGGCTTCCATACGGCTCATATTCAACAGATCAGTCACTAAACTACTGGTTAAGCGCACCCGATTTTGCACCAAGGCTAAGGCCTGGCTTTGCTCTTTATTAAAATTACCGTACATGCCGTCGAGAATATTAGCCAGGTAGCCATCAACTACTGTCAGCGGGGTGCGCAGTTGGTGGGAAGCCATAGACATAAACTCATCTTTGACCTCATCTAGTTGCTCTAGGCTATGATTGGCCTCGCGTAGTTGTTTAGTGGCGTCGGTGACTTTGCTCTGCAAGGTTTTGTTGAACTGCTGAATCTGCACGTAGCCTTTAGCGTTTTGAATGGCTACAGCCAGCTGGTCGGCAATGATAGGGATGACCCCCAGGTCGGTGTTGGAGTAAATGTCGCCGTTTAATTTTTCGCCGAACAACAAGTAGCCGACTTTATCTTCGTGGGTGCGCAAGGCGGCCAGGACGCTAATGCCATAGTTTTGCAGGATCTCTTTGCGTCGTCCTTCGGGTTCTTCGTCGGTCACGAGTAGTTTGCCGCGTAGCTCGCCCAAGTCTCGGGCCAGGTCTTCTAGGCGGCTGACCACGTACTGTCCGGTTTCTACAAACACCCTATTGTTATCAACTACCACAATGTCAACTCGCCCGACTCGCATGTTTTTAGTTAAGACACGGCGGACTTTGCGGCTCAGTTCTACCAATTGAATTTCAGAAGCCAGTACGTGACTGACTTGGTTCATTAAATCTTGGGATTCGTAATGATCCCGAAAGAAAATTTTGTCGGTGATCTTCTCGAAAAAGTGTTTAAGTGGCTGAAACGTCAGGGCCAGTACCAGAGCAGTAATAACATTAAAAGTTTGCTGGGGGGTAGAAATTTCGGTATGGGTAAAGAGCAATTGACCCACCTTAAAGGTCATCAACGAATAGCCAGCACCCAAGGTCACCAGTAGCAGCAAATAGGCCAGCGAGCGGGCTACGATGGTGCGGATATCGAATAGCCGGTGCTTCACAATAGCATAGCTAAAGCCACCGACAATAATAATGGTAGATAGTAAGCCGACGTAAATATATGAGTAATTGTTAAACATCACTGGTAGCACCAGATTGGTACCCAGTGTAATAGCCAAAGAGGTAAACAAACTGGCAGCCATAATTTTAGTGCGGGCGCGGGCCGATCCGTGTAACCGAGCGATCGAGCTGGCCAAGATAATGACAATTGATAAAAACAAGCTAAGAATAAACAAGGTAAACAGCGGCACCAGCGGGCCAAACATGACGGCCTCCACGTTGCCGCGCCGTTCGATGCCGGTAACTAGCAGTGGCGTGGCACTCAACACCGAAATGAATAAGGTCAGTACGCCAAAACCAATCGCAAATGGCCGAAACCATTTGTACTGAAAGCGAGTAAACTCCAGGGTAAATAACAGCAAGAAATACAGCCCCATGCCCGGCAAAAATAGCGTGGCACGGTTGAGCCAAAATAGCAGCTGGTGACTAAAATGTATGTCGTTACTGTAGTAGCTGGTTATCAGCCAGGCAGCCATAATAAAAGCAAAGATCGCAAATGAGGTGTGCGTAAAGTTACCCCGATTTTTAAGAACAACAACTAGTCCTAGGGATAAATTACAAAAGGCTACAACTGCGACAGCGATCAGGGCAAACATGATATAGAACGATTCCCCTTTTGCTTAAACTATAGCATGGAATTAGGCTTTTGGTATCTGGGGAATGTCTGGAGGCGGCGTGGTCGTAGACGGTCCATCAAGGGTTGGCCTGATAGACGGTCTAGAAAGTTCGTTTAACGGAATTGGCGTGGTGATCGGTTGGGTGGAACTAACGACCTTTGATGACAGCGGCGAACCAAACATATTTCGTCGTTTGTTTCGCCAATGCTTGAATCGCCAGCCACCTAGTCCAAGGGCGAGTAAGGCAACCACGCTGCCGGCAATAATTTTTTGAGTCGCATATGAAGGCGGGGGCATCTGTACTTGTATGCCCAATACTTTCCCGTCAGAGTTGGCGTTGACTTGTATAACACGGCTTAAGGTGTGGTTATTGTACGAAACGCTCAGGTTATGGCTGCCGGTGCTGACACTAGCGAGCGTTACTTTGCCAGAGGCGTTGGTGTGTACAATTGGCAAAGAATCAATCACCACCCTAGCACCTTTAACCGGCTGACCTTTGGAGTCTTGGACAGAAATTGAAATGTCTTGGCCGTTCGTTGCCGAGGTGTTAGCCGGGCTAGTGGTTGACGACGTAGGGGAGTTGGTGGCGGGGGCTGGATTTGAACCACTCGAGTTTGAGGGGGCTTTGGCCACTGGCGTACCTTTCTTACTAGTTGAGCCAGAGCTACTGGATGATGAAGGTGTAGAATTCACCGCTGGTGCCACAATGTTAACAGTCGTGAGGTTTAATGTTTCGCCAGGGTTATTAGCGGTCAACTGACCATTTTCTACCGAACAGGTAATTGAGGTATTGGTTACCCCAATGGTTATCTGTGCCTGAATAGCTATGAGCTTGACGCTGATTTGGCTACCGGCAGCTCCAGAAGCTGTCAGGTCATAGTCATTATAATCAGCTGTATAGTCGCCATGTACCGGCCCACCAGACCACGTTTCACTAAAACTAGCTGGCGTGGCTCCGCTAACAGCATAAGTTAGCGTAGTGGCATTCACCGTGGCAATATTGGTATTGGCCGAGCCAGTGATATTGGTGAGCTTAAAGCTCTGGCCCGGAGTTACACTGGCTGGCGCCACCATAGTAAAAATTCCAGGCTGCCCTTCGCATAGGGCGGTAGCCGCATGGGTTGCCCCAAAATTCCGGGCCAGCAAGGTGCCGTAAATAGCTCCAAAGACCAATAAAGAAAAAAGTGAAATTCGCGATAAACTATACCTGCTTGACGGTCGCCAAGCTTGTTTACTCATGGGTTTATCATAGCAAATAAGCTGGTGGAGGAGTTATTCTAAAGCGTCTAGCATACCGTGCAAGTGGGCCGCTGCTTGCTCGATGTCCATATACTTGTATTGGCCGGCTCGCGACTCCGCAGCTATCACTCCGCACCGATGGACGCTCTCAAAATCCCCATAGGGAAATTTGTAGTGCCCTTTATTGTCTTTATCTTGGGTATCATCAACTCCCAGGTACCAGCGCCCAAATTCAGTCACACCGTGCTCTGCTAAATATTGATTCTCTTTTGCCGCCGATGGCTGATGCTCACTCCAATCATCTCTCTCATCTACCACTGCTTTTCCATCTTGGATTAGCTGTTTGGCATGCGCATAGGCCCGCTGGTTGAGTTTTATTGCCATAATGACCTCCCCCAATGTGCTGTGAGCGTATTATGGGACTCATGTTTTTCAAAGTCAGTAATATATTCGGCATGCTTGTAAGAAACCTCGCTGCTTTTAAAGAATATTGCGACTTAAATACTTAAACATAAAAGGGGGTTTGCTATGGCGGACAAAGTATTTAGCGAATTTGAGGCGACGTTGCAGAAAAGCAATCAAATGTTAAGCGAACTGGAAGACGAGCTGGGCTGGCAAGATCGTCACCGCCAAAGCTATGCCGCGATGCGTGAGGTGTTACATGCTCTGCGAGACAGGTTGCCGTTTAGGGAAGCTCTGCAGTTATCGGCGCAACTGCCTATGCTGATGGCAGGTGTTTTTGTTGACGGTTGGAAACCAAAAGACAAGCCGGTCAAGATGACCGCCGAGGAAATGTACCAGCGTATTGCGCAGCACTTTCCTTACTCGGTTGAGGGTGGCGTGCCCATGATGGTCCATGCGGTCTGGCAGGTGTTAAAGCGACATGTTTCGCCTGGCGAACTGGAGGACATAGAGGCTAACTTGCCCAAAGAATTTGTGTTTAGTTTAGAAGGCAAAAATCGCTTACCAGTAATGTAGGAGGGGCAATGCCTGACGTACCATTTAATGAGCAGCCGCTGCCGAATGACGATGACAATACTGATGATACGGATGATGATGCGACTGATGATTTTCAGCAGAATGACCCGGACGATATAAATCCGCTGGCGCTGATGAAGGACGATGAAGAGTTACCGGGTGATTACGGTACACCCTTCTCGCCGCCGAGCGGCGTCCAAGACCGGATTGACGATACGGCACCCATGACTGACAGCAATATTATTCCTCAGCAACGTTACGACGAAGGCATTGAAGGAGCGGCCGGGATAGATTTGCCTGGTGAAGCGGCTGACGAAGATGATGATATACCAGAAACGTTGTGAGAGTATTTTTATAGACGTTTAGCTTATAAGTGCTCACACTATGGAAAGAAGCTGACTTGAGAAAGGTGAAGCTGATGGCTACTGAGCGTTCTGATACAGCCCCGGTATTAGTGGTGAACGACTTGTGGTGGATGGGCGCAATTCAAGCAACACTAGCGATTTTCTTTGGCATTACTGCTATTTTTTGGCCTGGGTTAACACTGCTGACACTGGTATTTTTGTTTAGTGCGTTTGTACTAGCCTGGGGATTCATAGAAATCGTTAACGGCCTGCTTAGTATTCGCCGCCGTAACACCTGGTGGGTCACTTCCCTGCTTGGTTTGATTGGGCTTGGGGTGGGAATTTATTTAGTGCGCCATCCGGGTGTGTCGTTTGGCACCTTTATATTACTAATTGGTTTAACTCTAATTGCCAGAGGTGTTCTAGACGGCGTGCGAGCCTTTGTGGATGGCGGTAATACCACAACCAGAACACTGTCCTTAATTATTGGCTTGTTTGCCATTATTGCCGGTATTTTAATCTTGGTCCAACCGATAGCCGGTGGCGTGGCATTTGTCTGGATACTAGGGCTCTATGCCCTTATTTACGGAGCATTTACGCTGGCTATTGCTTTAGAGCTACACAACGAACTGGAATCCTTTCTAAAACGTGGACTAGAACAGACGCAGACAACTGGACCTAGTCACAACAGAGGCCCTCGCCGTGCCTCGGCCCGCACCTAGCCAGCAGTCTGATAGGCTGGCCGAAATTTTTTCAATAATAAATCGTGCTCGAGAAGAGGCATATCTGGCTGACGTGGAGGGTGGTGTTTGCTACACTTGCAGCCGTAGTAATAAGGAGGGGTTATTATGGCACGAAGCAGTAGAAGCAAGACGAACCAAGACTTCGAAAACATGAGCGACGCGGATCTGGTGGCCTTTATTGGTGGTGACGTGGATCCTAAGACGGCCAGAGCTGATCTGATTGTTTTGGCTATTGAAACTGACGAAGGCAGGCAGTAGTCAACTAGTTTAAAGTCCTAAGAAACCACTGTTGGCTGTATTCCAGTGCTGGTAAATGTAACTGCCAGTAGATATCGTAGTGCTGGCGTTAAAATAGTCACTATCATTACAGTCCAAAAATAGATCCAAACTAGCTTTGGTGCATTTGGGGTCCACATAGACACTTTTTCGATTAACGGTTTTGCCATTAACGCCATCTGCATAACACATAACATCCTGCTCATCGAGACAATGGTAACCACCGCTGGTATGGGGGGCGTCAAGCTGCACTGCTCCAAGCGTGTGAGAAAGTTCGTGAAGTTCAACTCCTGCTCGATTCCAGCAGGCAGGCCCCACAACGGCATAGCCAACATAACTGTTTGCTTGGTTGGTGCTTTCTTTGGAACTATCGTTATAGGCACTTCCTGCACCGCAGATTTTTGTTCGGCCATCAAACCAGATCAAGTATTTGCGGTCACTGTGGTTGTAGCCGTTTACCTGCAGAAACGCAGTAATATCAGCGTAGGTAAAATCGTATCCGGGTCTGGCCCGCATATTAATCTGACTCACTATTGGTATGCAATTTGTGCCCTGCACGTATCGAATATGCCGAGTCACGGAATTGGGGCTGGTAATACCGGCGGTGGTTGAGCTCATCACCACCTGTGTTTCTACCCGTTCGGAAGTGATGGCCAGGCTACTCTTCATATGGCTAAGAGTCGCTGCGTCGCGGACATTGGTGTTTACCAGCAGCAACTGGACACGCCTAGCATCAGATCCGTCGCCGTAACATTTAGGTATGGTACGGGGCAAACTATTGGGAGCCAAACCAGTAGTCGCAGCGGCTACGATCTCCTGGGCCTGCTTTTGCATAGCTGGGATTTGGTCCTGAGTGAATACAGTAGCGTCTTGTTCGTTAGCTAAGGCGGTGGTTAATCCGTCAACCGGCTGAGTCATATCTACACCTACGGGGGCGGGGTCAGGGCCATGCGTGCAGGACGGCCTATTGCCAGCCCTAACGTTTTTGACTTCAAATCCTCCATGGCAGGGGTGCCAAAAAGCAGTGGCTTTAATTTTGCGCAAGCCGTCATAGACCAGACCCCTAGTTGGATCAGTAGGTAGCTTGGCTTGGCCAGCATCATCATACGGGTAGCTGGCGGCGAAGGAAGTTACCAGACCAATGATGCCAACGGTTGCAAATAACAACCCAAATACCAAAATCTGTTTTTTGGAAAAACGATGAAAGCGAGATGTTCGGCTAGCCTTTTTTTGCCGATGGGCCCTTTGCTTTGCCATTTGTAGTTAGTTTAGCACAAGTGGTTAGGTTGCAACCCTACTGGGCTTTAGCCGTATCGATTAAAGTTGAGCCACCACGTTCGAGCCAGCGGTTATAGGTAGGGCTACTGGCAGCGTGACGTTCCCGCCACATATTAAAAATGTCTCGAGAATACACCACCGTCTGCGTATCGTTTAGGCCCCGGCCCTTCTCTAAATTATTAGCTGCGCCTGGGCCCCCATTATAGCCAGCCGCAATCAACTCTACGGTACTATTCCAGCTCGGTCCCTGAGCGGCCGTTCCAAATTCTTTCCGTAAATAAGCCAGATAGGCAGTACCGAATTCAATATTGGTGCGCGGATCTGCCAGGTCATAGCTGGTGCGCGGTTTTTTTAAAAACTTAGCGGCAATTTCCTTAGCGGTGGGCGGCGTAATTTGCATAAGGCCTTGGGCGTCAGCACTGCTATGGGCTTTGGCGAAGCCGCCCGATTCTAGGGTCATGATGATAGCGACCAGATCGGGGTCAATCTTATATTTCTTGGACATTTCATTTATAGGGTCTTTCCAGTGCTGCACCGTCGCCGGCAGCCAAGGAATAGTTATGGTAGCGGCCTGGGGTTTCAGTGGCAGCTGGGCGTGTTTAATCAGGCTAACGGTTTCCACAGCGACCAAAGTAACTGCTACACTCGCCAGCCGCATAAAGCCCTCTCGTCTGGTCGGCAATCGGTCGAGTAGCGGCTCCACTTTCAACTGAGGCAATCTCATACTGGTAGTATACCTCTCAACGCAACCCTGCCTCGGCTTGAGAAAAGTCTAAAATATAGTATAATAGCTTTAAGCACATCTTAAGTGGTGTGTTTTTCTTTAACAATTTGCATAGAGGTCTCGTCCTTGGGCTTAAGTTGCTTTACTGAAGCGATTTAAGCCCAAGGACTT
>JAQGHD010000023.1 GCA_028288965.1 Candidatus Saccharimonadota bacterium
GATGTAGACTTCACTATCAAATTCAGTGTGCGGAGTAATAGTACCTGGCTTAGCAAGTACCTGCCCACGTTCGATGTCGTCGCGCTCAATACCACGCAGCAAAATGCCGGCGTTGTCGCCTGCTTGACCCTGGTCGAGGCTCTTTTTGAAAGCTTCGATGCCAGTTACAACAGACTTCTTGGTAGGGCGGATGCCGACGATTTCGACTTCTTCGTTAATCTTAACGACACCGGTTTCAACACGGCCGGTAGCTACGGTGCCACGACCCTTAATTGAGAACACATCTTCAATTGGCATAAGGAAGGGCTTGTCTAGATCACGCTTAGGTTCTGGAACGTTTTCGTCCATGGCCTTCACGAGTTCCATAATAGCGTCTTCGTCTTCTTTGCTGCCCTCGAGTGCTTTAGTGGCAGAACCCTTGATGATAGGTGCGTTTTCGTCGTAGCCGTTCTTAGCCAGCAACTCACGAATGTCCATTTCAACTAGTTCAACCAGCTCTGGGTCGGCAAGGTCCATCTTGTTCATGAAAACCAAGACATAAGGAACGCCTACTTGCTTTGCTAGGAGTACGTGCTCGCGAGTCTGAGGCATAGGGCCGTCAGCAGCTGATACAACCAAAATAGCGCCATCTACCTGAGCAGCACCGGTAATCATGTTCTTGACGTAGTCGGCGTGACCGGGCATGTCCACGTGAGCGTAGTGACGCTTTTCGCTTTCATATTCCTGGTGAGAGGTGGCGATGGTAATACCACGAGCCTTTTCCTCTGGGGCGTTATCAATTTCATCATATTTAACTGACTTGTTGATGTCGCTCGGCAAGCGCTTAGCAAGTACAGAGGTAATGGCAGCAGTTAAAGTGGTCTTTCCGTGATCAACGTGACCCATGGTGCCAACATTAACGTGCGGTTTGCTGCGGTCGAAATTTGCCATATCTAACTCCTATTAGTTACTCGTTCTTTAAATTAGCGTGAATATAGCACACCCACACATTAGTACTGGGGTCAGTATAAGGAAACTTTGGCGCCTTGTAAAGAGTTTTACTCTCTTTAGGCTGGCACCAGCTCGTCGCGGACTTGCTTTGAGTAAAAGCTGTCTTGTTCGGACGCGTCAGTTGCTTCTAATCTATACGGTCTATGCGGGTAAAGCTTTTTGAGATCCTCGGCCCGGTGGATGTGACCTAAAATTGGCATTTTGTCTAAGATCTTCCACTCCAGCTCAAACTGCCAGTAGCTTTGAGTTGGCGCATAGCTTTTGCGACCACCATAGCGATGATCCAATATGCGCATCACGGCCGAAATGGTCCAGGCCTGTAAAGCCTCCGGTTTGTTGGTACTCTCGACCACGACTATATCTTCGTGCGTAGGAGTATGCGGTATTGCGGTAAGCATGTGACCGTCGTCGTCAATGTAGACAAACTCAGGATAAGAATCGGCTCGAGTAACGGCGTTGAGCAAGCGATTTTCCAACTGCATACTTAACCGCGGGAAGCCCTGGCGTAGCAGGCCACGAGCAATATCGTTGGTTTCCTTGGGCCAGGTGGTGTGTGAGCCGTGATAGTCCCAAAACGGCACAATGTCTGCCCCACTAAGCGCTCGTGAACGTATGCCGGCATCAGTTAAAAAGTCTTGACCCATAATTGTTGTGGCAATCGCCCCAACATACTTTTGGCGGTCGGCTTCAGACATCTCATCAAAGAAACGCGAGTCCAGCAGCGCCGCTGGATTAGCTGATTTGGTCTTAATCTGGCGCAATATACCCTTGTTGTCGTGATCGACACCCAATGCAAAATATCCTCGATCCGGCTGCCAAAGCAGTCCAATGGTTTGATCGCGCAGCTTTAGGGCCTCCGCTCTAAGTGTATTTGCAGAGTCAGCGAGCACTTCGCTTGCGAGCATCAGTGCGTCGTAGGCCAATCCCTGAGTTTCTATAGAGGCAATCGGATACTTGTGATTGGCGAGCTGCCCATTTTCGTGCACGTAAAACTCTTTAGAATCTTTCCAAGCTTGATTTTCAATACCTCTGGGATTGACCCGCTTGTACTCCAGCAGACCAGACTGCGATGACTTAAGCTTGCTCTCTAGCCAGGTAACGGCATCTTGCAGGGCTTGGCGCATGGCAACTGATTGACCATTTTCTCTTGTTACAACGCTCAGGAGCAGCTCTTCACCATAATGGCGGGTATATTGGCACAAGACCCGAATAAACAGTGGAGTGGCGTCTATGGAGCCGTAGTAGGTGAGTTTGCCATTATGGGTACCCCAGCGTTCCGTCAGTTCGTTAAAGATAAGCTGAGATGTCGGATCTGTTGGCCGTTCCCGGTGCTCATGAGCGATCTTGCCTGGTTCTTCCTCACTTTTATTATCTTGTTTTACGCCCTGTAGCCCGGCTAGGGTGGTCAATATGTTCCTAACCAGCTCCGGATTCTCATCCATTAAGTCTTCGGCGACTTCTAAGGAGTCGCGTCCAAAAACGGCGCCCTTAAAAAGCGTGTCGGCACTGGCATAGATTGCTTTTTTGTTGCCAGCCGTTACCGCGCTTAAAGCCATCTGGGGGTCAAGAACGAGCGGCGCCTGCCGATAGTCATACATTCTTCTTATCCATTGCCATTGTTTGTTCTTTGCTTTACTAGCTATAAATATAACCCCGCCGAGCCCTGTTTTCAACCCGTAGCTTACTGTTCTTCGTTTTACTTTCATCAAAGCAGTCACAAATATGCCTCCAAAAACACTTTAATTTTACACAAATGGCTGTTATTGAACGCCACGTATGTTTTTTGGCTTAGTAACCTAGTATACGAATCCCCATTGCTGGGTCAAGATGAATTTATAGCCCAGGGTGACGAACTACGACATTATGGTTGCCAATGACGAAGTCTGGCTCGGGTTGGGGCCGCATGGCACAGACGATCGTTTCCGGTCCGATCACTCTGAGAATGCTGTATGTATGTCTTGGGACAGAATTACCACCAGGATTAGGGCAGGATTCTGGGCACTCGGCGACGGCCCAGTCAATTTCAGAGAAAAATTGCCCAGCCTGACGTCCAAGCTGGAGCATTTTTATTCGGTCAGGACAAAGCGCCGGGCGGAGCGTAGGTTTATCAGGATGATTATCGTTATTTATCGTTAAATCCATGGTGGTGTTCCTGTTTAGGCGTGTATTATTTAGCGCTTTTAGCAATAATAGCTTCCGCTACGTTATTGGGCACGTCTTCGTAATGGTCTAGTTCCATGCTGCTACTAGCCCGGCCTTGAGTCATGCTGCGCAAGTTTGTAGTGTAGCCAAACATTTCACCTAGTGGCACAAAGGCGGTAATTTCTTTAATCCCAGCTTGTAAATCTTCCATTGATTCAATTCGGCCACGTTTGCTGTTAAGGTCGCCAATTACATCACCCATGAACTCCTCAGGCGTCACCACCACCACTTTCATTATGGGTTCAAGTATGACGGGGCTCGCCTTCTTGACGCCCTCTTGGACGCCCATACTGCCAGCAATTTTAAAGGCCATCTCACTAGAGTCTACTTCGTGATAGCTGCCATCATATAATTCAACTTTGACATCAACCACTGGATAGCCGGCAATCACACCGTTGTTTAAGGCTTCTTCTACGCCAGCTTTGACTGGATTGATGTATTCGCTGGGTACCACGCCGCCCTTGATGGAGTTAATGAACTCAAACCCCTTGCCCTGTTCGTTTTGACTGAGTCGTAGCCAGACGTGACCATACTGACCGCGGCCACCAGATTGCCGGATAAACTTACCTTCGGCTTCAACACCGTCTTTACGTATCGTTTCACGATAAGCAACCTGCGGCTGGCCAATGTTGGCTTCGACGGTAAATTCACGCTTCATGCGGTCTACCAGAATTTCCAGGTGAAGTTCCCCCATACCAGAAATAATGGTCTGACCAGTTTCATCGTCCACGCGGATTCTAAAAGTCGGGTCTTCTTCAGCTAAGCGCTGCAAGGCCAGGCTCATCTTTTCTTGGTCGCTCTTAGTTTTAGGCTCGATTGCGATTGATACTGGTGGTTCCGGGAAGGTGATGCTTTCTAGGACAATTGGGTGATTGGGATCACAGAGGGTGTGTCCGGTAGTGGTACCCTTCAGGCCCACGATGGCGGCAATGTCGCCGGCCCCAACTTCGGTAACGTCCTCACGCTTATCGGCTTGCAAACGAACAATCCGTCCGACGCGTTCTTTCTCGCCAGTAGAGCTGTTTAAAACATATGAACCGGCCTGGAGTTTGCCAGAGTAAACTCGAAAGTAAGCCAGCTTGCCGACAAACGGATCAGTTGTGATCTTAAAGGCTAAGGCGGCAAATGGTTCAGATTCACTGGGCTTGCGCTCGACTTCTTCGCCAGTTTTGGGGTTTACGCCCCAGGTAGAGCCACGGTCAATCGGGCTGGGCAGAAAATCAACAATCAGGTCCAAAACTTTTTCTACAATCACACCACGGCCGTCACCACCGGTGACTACAAAGAAGTTGCCGCTTAAGATGGCAGCCCGAATAGCCTGGCGAATATCTTCTTCGGTTAGGCCTTCTTCACCGACTTCAAAATACTTCTCCAGGATTTTTTCATCTTCGGCTACAGCGTTTTCTATCAGTAGTGAACGATATTTTTTAACCTTGTCCATCATGTCAGCTGGAATCTCTACCTCGACCAACTCGTGATCAGTAAATTCCTTGTAAGTATAGGCCTTCATGGCCACCAGATCGACAACACCGTTAACTGATTGCTCAAAGCCAATCGGCAAGTGGATGGGCAGGGCCCGTTTGCTTAGCCGGTTGTGGATACTCTCCAGCGATTTATAAAAGTCACCACCAGTTTGGTTGATTTTATTGATAAAGCAAATCCGCGGTACGCCGTACTTGTCAGCCTGGCGCCAGACAGTCTCACTTTGAGATTCCACACCCATTTTGCCGTCAAATACCACTACGGCGCCGTCTAGCACCCGCAGACTGCGCTCTACCTCTACCGTAAAGTCAATGTGCCCGGGAGTATCAATAATATTGATCTGGTGGTCTTTCCAATAGCAAGTCACCGCTGCCGAGACAATAGTAATACCACGCTCGCGCTCTTGAGCCATCCAGTCAGTGGTGGTCTCGCCGTCGTGTACCGCACCAATTTTATGCTTAAGACCGGTCCGATACAGAATACCTTCGGTAGTAGTGGTCTTACCGGCATCAATATGCGCAATAATGCCAATGTTTCTAATTTTATCTAGTGGGTATTTTTTGGTTGCCATGTTCCTACTTAAGTTCCATTAAATTCTTTATCAAACAAACGGCTGTTTGCAGCTAAGCCGAGTTGTTTTCTTAATTGCTCTCCTGTATGAATAATTTTTTCACAAACAGTTTTATTTATAAATTTCGACTCATCCACATGAAATTCTATCACCGTAGCCTCTTGAGTTGTTACGTAGTGAGCAAGTTCAACGCCGACATCATCACTAAGCCCTTGCAAAAATGCCTCACCACATATAAATGGTGGAATGATGCGGTATGCCCCACTTATCGGATCAGAATCAGTATAAGCAACTTCCACGGCATAGCCATTATCGGGATCGTTAGCATCTTGAATAATCTCAAACATTACTAGAACCGTGCGAAGTGAGCGAAGGCCCGGTTGGCCTCGGCCATCTTGTGGGTGTCTTCTTTTTTCTTTACGGCTGAACCGGCGCTGTTGTAGGCTTCTACCAGCTCCAGCGCAATACGGTCTTCCATGCTCATGCCTTTGCGGGATCGGGCGGCCGCTACAAACCACATAGTGGTCAGGTGACTTTGGCGCTGACCCTTAACCTCAAATGGAATTTGGTAGTTGGCGCCACCAACACGGCGAGAACGAGTTTCCATGTGGGGTTGGACGTTACGCATAGCTTGATCAAAGACTTCTAAGGGGCTTTCTGCCTTGAGTTTCTTGGCGGCCTTGTCCATGCCGTTATATACCAGGCGCTCGGCCAATTGCTTTTTGCCATCATGCATCACACGGTTAATTACCCGCTGAACTTGCTGACTGTTGTACCGGCGGTCCGGGGTTACTTCTCGTACAAGAGCTTTAGTAGTTTTACGTGGCATTATTTGCTATCCTTTTTGGCGCCGTAAAGGCTGCGGCCTTGCTTACGGCCTTGAACACCCTGAAGGTCAAGCGTGCCACGAACAATGTGGTATCGCACACCAGGTAGATCAGGCACACGTCCACCGCGAACCAGCACAACGGCGTGTTCTTGGAGGTTGTGGCCTTCTCCACCAATATAAGCCCAAACTTCGTGGCCGTTAGTTAGGCGTACACGAGCTACTTTGCGCAGCGCGGAGTTAGGCTTTTTAGGTGTCTTGGTAGTTACTTTGACGCAGACGCCTCGTTTAAAAGGTGCTGGTGCTTCGTAGTTACGGTTCTTTAGATTGTTGGTCACGCGCTGCAAAGCAGGCGACTTGGATTTACCGCTGCTTTTTTTACGTGATTTGCGAACTAGTTGGTTAATTGTGGGCATATGAGATTGTACCTTAACACCTTTAAGCTTCTTCGTCAACAGGGGCGGCGTCTTCTTCAGGTTGATAGCCAGTACCAACCGGAATCGGGCGTCCCAATATGACGTTTTCTTTAAGTCCAAACAGGTGGTCGACCTTACCACTTGTGGCTGCGGCGATCAATACACGCGTGGTGTCTTGGAAGCTAGCTGCACTTAGGAATGAATCAGTAGATAGTGAGGCCTTGGTAATGCCCAATAGTAACTGAGTAAACTTGGCTTGATTTTTGCCGGCTTTCTTGAGCTTGGCATTGACCTCATCGACAGCTAATTTACTAACAATGTCGCCAGTTACAAACTCGCTATCCCCGGCTTCTTCAATTTGCACGCGGCTGAACATTTGGCGCACGATGATTTCAAGGTGCTTGTCAGCAATGTTCTGGCCTTGGCTTGCAAAGATCTTAAGAATTTCGTTCATGATGTAGCGTTGGGTGGCTTCTACACCTTGCAGGCGCATTAGCTCGTGCAGGTTAATGGAACCGTTGGTCAGGCGCTGTCCGGCGCTGACTTCGTCACCATCTTTTATGAGCAGTTGCTTGAAACCTGGAATTTCGTAGCGCATAACGCTTTGATCGGTTGGCGTAATGACAATTTTACTCTTCTTAACTTCTGCTTTGCCGGCCATGGTAGCGGTCAGCGGCTCGGCACCTTCGTCACTGGCAGCAACGATGTCACCAACAGCTACTTCGGTATTGTTCTTGATTTGTGGCTTGCGGCCATTGAGCTCTAGGGTAACCTTTTCTTTATCGTTGGCGGTTACTTGGACGACATAGTGATCGCCTTCCTCACCAGCCGTGATGGTACCGGTAATATCAGCCAAAAAGGCTTGACCCTTAGGGGCACGGACTTCAAAGAGCTCTTCTACACGCGGCAGACCAGTGGTAATGTCTTCACCGGCTACACCACCGGAGTGGAAGGTCTTAAGTGTCAGCTGCGTACCTGGCTCACCAATACTCTGAGCGGCAATTACCCCAACTGGGTAGCGCTCAGCAACGAGTTTGCCGGTAGCCGGATCAATACCGTAAGACTTTCGGCCGACGCCGCGAGTGCTGGTGCAACTCAGGGCGCTCATGATCTTTACGCCGTCGAGTTGGCTGTCGGCATCAATCGCCTTAGAAATTTCACCAGTAATGAGGTGGCCTTTCTTAACGTGAGTGCCGATGCTTTCTGCAGCAAAGCGACCTTCTAGGCGTGAGGCGTAGTTGACGCCAATTTCTTCTGAATCACGGCGATAAATAGAGAAGCCGGGATCCACCATGTCTTCATCAATCGTGAAGACGTCTTGGCTCACGTCAACCAACCTTCGAGTGAGGTACCCAGAGTCAGCTGTCTTAAGAGCGGTGTCGATCATACCCTTACGCGCTCCACGGGTCGCGGTAAAGTATTCAAGCGGATTCAATCCTTTCTTATAGTTGGAACGAATTGGCAGCTCGATGGCTCGTCCAGTGGCATCGGTAGTAATACCGAACATACCCACAGCCGTCTTGACCTGGCCAATGTTTCCACGAGCACCAGATACTACGGCAATAGACATAGAGCTATCTTCTTTTTCGAACTGTTCAGCGAGAGTGGTTTGCACAGTTGTGTCCACTTGCTGCCAGTTCTCAACCGTTAAACGGTAGCGCTCTTCTTCGGTAATGAAACCTTGATCAAATTGTTCACTAATATCTGTAGCGCGTTTTTCACCCTTCTCTATGATGGCGTCGAGGCCCTTAACGTCGCTAAAGTCGCCCATACCCATGGATAGGCCTGACTTGGTGGCATACTCAAAGCCAATGTCTTTTAGGTCATCAGCAATTTCGGCGGTTCGTTCCTGGCCGTACTGTTGATAGACGTCAGCCATTACTTGCTGTAAGCGCTTCTTGGTCATGGCTTCGTTCTGGAATTCAAAATCTTCTGGGAAGATTTCATTAAAGAGTACCCGACCTAAGGTAGTTTCGCGTACCTGTCCACGGAATGGCAAACGAACGCGGCTTTGAAGATCGATGACGCCATTTTCGTAGGCCATCAAGGCTTCGCTTATAGCGGTAAAGTTAGTGGTTGGCTTTTCTGTCAGCCCCGGGCGTTCGTACGTTAAGTAGTAGCTACCCAGCACAATATCTTGTTCAATGTGCAAAATAGGCGAACCATCAGCTGGTTTCAGCAAGTTCTTGTTACTAGCCATGATGTCACGAGCCTCATCTTGAGCTTTGTCGGATAGCGGCAAGTGCACGGCCATTTGGTCACCGTCAAAGTCGGCATTAAAGCCCTTACAGACCAAGGGGTGCAGCTGGATAGCCTTACCTTCAATCAGTACCGGCTGGAAAGCTTGAATACTGAGTCGGTGCAGCGAAGGGGCGCGGTTAAGCAGCACGTATTTGCCCTTAATGACTTCATCCAGGGCATCCCAGACAGCAATCTCACTCATTTCGATCATACGCGTCGCACTGCGGATGTTGTGGGCTTGTTCGCGTTCAATGAGTTCGCCAATAACGAATGGCTTAAACAGTTCCAGGGCCATCATCTTAGGCAGACCACACTGGAAAATCTTGAGTTCTGGTCCGGCTACAATGACCGAACGGCCAGAGTAATCTACGCGCTTACCCAGCAGGTTCTGGCGGAAACGTCCCTGTTTGCCCTTGAGCATATCACTTAAACTCTTAAGACGGCGGCGTTGACCGGTAGCGGCTACGGCGCGGCCAGAACGAGCGTTGTTGTTGTCTATTAAAGCATCCACGGCTTCTTGCAGCATGCGCTGCTCGTTACGGCGAATGACCTCAGGGGCGTTGAGCTCCATGAGTTTTTTAAGGCGATTGTTGCGGTTAATGACGCGGCGGTATAAATCATTCAAGTCACTGGTGGCAAATCGGCCACCTGTTAACTGAACCATGGGGCGAAGATCTGGAGGAATCACCGGCAAAACGGTGACACACATACTGCTTGGCTTGATTTCGGCTCGGTGCATGCTTTCTAGCAGACGCAGGCGCTTCATGATCTTCTTTTTGCGCTGTCCTTTGCTCTCCTCGGCCTCGTGGGTCAGGGTATCGATCAATTTCTGCAGATCAATTTCGTCGAGCATGTCCTTTAGGGCCGCACCACCCATACCAACGGTAACAAGGTCGCTGACGTCATCGGGCAAAGACCGGTATTCAGACTCACTAATGAGGTGAAGTTTTTCAAGTCCTTCGAGCTGGTTTTTAAGCAGTTCGTAGTCGCGGGTGAGTTCTTCTAGCTCTTTGGTTTGCTGTTCGGCCAGGGCGCGAACATCGGCCTTTTCATCATCCTTAGCCTGCTTTTCGTAGCGCAATTTTATGGCTTCTTTGCCGGCATTGAACTCGGCTTCTTTATCGGCCAGCATCTTATCACGCTTGTCAGCGTCAACTGACTTTATGATGTAGCTGGCAAAGTAGGCAACTCGCTCCAAGTTCTTGACGGTCATGCCCAAAACTAAGCCAATGGCACTTGGTGTGCCGCGCAAAAACCAGATGTGAGCAACTGGTACGGCCAGGTTAATGTGGGCCATGCGTTCACGACGAACAATGCTCCGTGTCACAATCTCACCGTTCTTATCAACGGCAGCTTCGCGCGAGCGGACACCTTTATATTTGGCGTCATGCGGGTTGATGTCCTTAACTGGTCCAAAGATTCGTTCGCAGAACAAACCGTCACGCTCGGGTTTTTGGGTTCGGTAGTTAATTGTCTCGGGTTTGGTGACTTCGCCATAAGACCAGTCCAGAATATCTTCTGGGCTGGCAATAGCTAGACGCACAGCGTCAAAGTCGGCAATATCAGTTCCGTAAGCGTAGCGTCTCATTATTTAGTCTCCTGTTCTACTTGTTTGGTCTCGTCATCATCTGAAGCAACTGGGGCTCCAGTTGGTAATTGATCGTCAATTTCCATAATCTTAAATTCATCAACGATAGCATCCTCGCTGACGTCTACATCAGATGCTTGCGGAGCTGGCACTTCAACTTCGGCCTGGTGACTGGCTTCGTCCTTAATGTTTTCGGCCAGTACGGCTTCGGCATCAACAGCTATATGTTCGGTAATCAAGTCAACCTTAAGACCCAAGCCTTGCAGCTCTTTAACAAGTACGTTAAAGCTTTCTGGTACTTTTGGCCCAACAATTTCAGTCTTCTTAATGATTGACTCGTAGGCTTTTGAACGGCCGTAAACGTCATCGGACTTAATGGTCAGCATTTCTTGCAAAGTATGGGCGGCGCCGTAAGCTTCCAGAGCCCAGACTTCCATTTCGCCAAAGCGCTGGCCACCGTTTTGAGCTTTTCCACCCAACGGTTGCTGGGTGACCATGGTGTATGGCCCAGTAGAACGAGCGTGAATTTTGTCGGCAATCATGTGATTGAGCTTAATCATGTACATGGAGCCAACGGTGGTTCGCTCCTTAAAGGCTTCGCCTGTGCGGCCATCAAATAACTGCTGTTTGCCGTCTTCTGGCAGACCAGCCTCTTTGAGCAACTCGGAAATTTTATCAATGCTGACGCCATCAAATGATGGTGAAGCAACTTTAATACCAAGTGTTTTAGCGGCCATACCAAGGTGTGTTTCAAATAACTGTCCAACGTTCATACGGCTGGGTACTCCGAGCGGGTTGAGAATAATATCAACTGGCTCTCCATCCGTCATGAAGGGCATGTCCTCTACCGGCAAGATTCGGGCAATAACACCCTTGTTTCCGTGACGTCCACCAAGCTTGTCACCAACGGCGATTTTACGCATTTGAGCCACAAAAACTTGGATTTGCATGAGTACTCCAGCTTTGAGCTCGTGGCCGTTGGCGCGAGAAAAGACCTTTACGCCCACAACCTTACCATGCTTACCGTTACTCATGCGCTGAGAGGTATCGCGGACTTCCTTGGCCTTCTCACCAAAGATAGCCCGAAGCAAACGTTCTTCGCTGGATAGTTCTTGCTCACCCTTGGGCGTAATTTTACCTACTAGAATGTCACCAGGGTGTACTTCGGCGCCGATACGGACAATACCGTCATCATCAAGGTGGCGCAAAGCTTCTTCGGAAACATTAGGGATATCACGGGTAACGATTTCTGGGCCAAGTTTGGTTTCACGAACCTCCGTCATGTAATCAACAATGTGAATAGACGTTAAAGTGTCATCCTCTACTAGTCGGCGCGAAATAATGATGGCATCCTCAAAGTTGTAACCAGACCATGGCATAAAGGCCACGACCAAGTCACGTCCCAGGGCCAACTCACCACCTTCTATAGACATGCCTTCGATAAGCGCGTCACCAGCTTTAACTTTGTCGCCAGTACTGACCACAACCTTTTGGTTGATACAGGTACCTTCGTTGCTCCGCATGAAGTGCTGGGGGTGATAGGTCTTAGTGACGCCCTTGTACTTGACAACAACTTCGTCCGCGGTGGACTTAGTGATCTCGCCGGCGTCTTCGGCAACCACAATCTGACCAGTGTTAATGGCGGCCGAGGCTTCTAGTCCGGTGCCAACAAGTGGCGCAGCTGGGCGAATGAGCGGCACAGCTTGCCGCTGTTGGTTACTACCCATGAGGCTTCGGTACACGTAGTTTTTCTCAATAAATGGAATCAAGCCGGCACTACTACCAATAATTTGCTTTCGACTGGCATCCATATGGGTCACGTCATTGGCATCAACTTCACCTGATTTTAGGTGACTGCGAGCTGAAACACGCTCGCTTACAAAGAAACCACTAGCATCAACTGCTTCACCGGCACTGGCGATGACAGCTGATTCTTCTTCAGCCGCATCCAGGTATTCAACTTGACGAGTCACCACAGCTTTAATCGGCCAGGTAACTTGATTTTTGACGGTAGCTAGTTTTTTAGCTTCGGCTTCTGAAATTTTCTTGCCGGCTTTGACGATGACTTTACCTTTTTCGTCTTCTAAGTCAACGGCGGCGATGTAGCCGGCTGCATCTTTGGCGGTAACGGCGTTTTTGATCTTTATATAAGGAGTCTCTATAAAACCGTACTCATTAATACGGGCAAAGTTGGCGAGGTTAAGCACTAAACCAATGTTGGCACCTTCTGGTGTCTCCACAGCACAGATACGGCCATAGTGGGTAGCGTGCGCGTCACGTACTTCAAAGCCGGCACGTTCACGGCTTAGGCCACCGGGACCCATAGAACTCAAACGTCGCTTGTGAGCCAGTTCGCTCAAAGGGTTAATTTGATCCATAAATTGGCTAAGCTGGCTGCTGGCAAAGAATTCACGGACGGCAGCGACGACTGGACGGGCGTTAATGAGCTGTCCAGGGGTAACGGTCTCGATCTCGCACATGCTCATGCGGTCCTTGGTATTACGTTCCATACGCAGCAGACCAATCCGGAACTGACGCTGGACCAGCTCGCCAACGAGTTTGACGCGTCGGTTGGCCAAACTGTCGATATCGTCAGCTGGCTCTTGGCTGTTATTCATACGAATAATCTCGGCAATGATAGCCGTCAGATCCTCAAGTCGCATAACACGATTCTCGGCCGTGTTTGGCACATCAAGGTTTAGGCGTTTGTTGATCTTGTAACGACCAACGCGGCTAAAATCAAAACGCTTGAAGTTATAAAACATGTTTTCTAGCAAACTACGGGCGTTGTCGACGGTAGCTAGGTCACCGGGACGTAGCCGCCGGTAGACTTCGATTAAGGCGTCGTTTGTTCCCTTGGTAGGGTCTTTTTCGAGTGTAGCTTTCACGTAGTTGATCTCACCTTGATCAACGTGCTTAAAGGTCTCGTTCATACTGGCCTCATTCATGCCTAGGGCTTTAAGCAAGGTGGTGATAGCAATTTTTCGCTTGCGGTCGATCTTTACGTAGATGGCGCCGTTACTAGCTGTCTCGAACTCCAACCAAGCGCCACGGCCAGGAATGACCTTGGCACCGTACAAATTGCGTGTGCTATGGGTATCGGCAGTAAAGAATACACCGGCTGAACGAATCAGTTGCGAAACAACCACGCGCTCAGCGCCATTAATAACAAACGTACCACGAGTAGTCATCCAAGGATAATCACCCAGGTATATTTCTTGCTCTTTAACTTCGCCAGTGACCTTATTGGTCAGCTCCACCGTAGCTTTTAGTGGTGCTTCAAAGCTGACATTGTTTTCCCGAGCCTCGGCTTCAGGCATTTTTGGGGCGTCAAAATGATAATCCTTGAACCGCAAGGACAGTTTAGTGCCGGTATAATCGTCTATCGGACTTAATTCAGCCAATAATTCACCCAAACCTTCATTAACAAACCATTGAAATGATTTGTTTTGGTGATCGACAAGGTTTGGAAGATCAACGATGTCGGTATTCTTAGTGAAAAAAATTCGTTCTTTGGCCTTAACAGTAGTGCTTTTTGCCATACGCGTGCGCATCCTCCCAAATTAAAAAATAGCTAGTAATACTTTTACTGGTTTTATGTTTGTTAGGGTGTTGCCGGCGAAGAAAACTAAGAGGGAGGTTTTTGCCTGCAGATGTTTTAAGCCACAGTAATACCCAACTTACACTACTTCTTACTTACTATTCTACAGATTAGTAGGAATTGAGTCAAGTCTTCTACCCGGCAGCCATAACACGATGTTACCAGCCCATGTATTTTTAACCATGAGAAGCTTAACTATTTGATTTTGGGTGGGGTGGTGATGATTTTGTCTACCAAGCCGTACTTTTTGGCTTCGTCGGCGGTCATCCAGAAGTCACGCTCCATGTCGGTGTGAATCTTGCCAGGCGTTTGACCAGTGTTATGAGTCATAATCTCTTCCATGAGTCGCTTAATTCGAAGCGCTTCTTTGAGGTCAATTTCCTGATCAGTTACTTTACCGCGAGTACCGCTGGAGGGTTGGTGGATCATAACCGTGGCGTGCGGCAGTATAAAGCGCTTGCCCTTGGTGCCACTGCTGAGCAAGAAAGCGGCGGCGCTGGCCTGCATACCAATGCCAACAGTCTGGACATCACTTTTTACGAACTCCATGGTGTCGTAGATTGCTAGAGCGTCGTAGACGTTGCCGCCCGGACTATTGATATATAGGAATATGTCTTTGTTGGAGTTCTCATTGTCTAGGAATAATAGCTGGGCCACAATTACGTTGGCACTATGCGGATTAATTTCATCACCGACAAAAATAATACGGTCCCGCAAAAGCCGTGAGTAAATATCATAAGCGCGTTCCATCCGGCCTTCTTGTTCGATAACCGTTGGAATCAAAATTTGGCTTTTGGGTTTCTGATCATCATCTTGTGTAAACATCATATTTATACCTCTTTTGTAGTACTTCTATGATATAAAATTAGCACTCAACAGTCAAGAGTGCTAATTTACTTGGTGCTGAGCTCTGTCAGCCGGGCTAAAGTTTTTTGAGTAAGAATTCTGGAAGCAATGTCGCGGCCAGCTTCTGGCTTACTCAGCTCAGCTTGCATGCCCGGGTCTTGATACTGACCTTTGAGTAGTTGGAGTTGGATTTCCAGCTCCTCGGGGGTAACGACTAGTCCTTCTTTTTCGGCAACTTCAGATAGAAGTATGCCGGCTTTGACACGTTCCTCAGCTTGAGGTCGCAAACTTGCTCGAAATTCATCTTCGGTTTTGCCTTCTTGGGCTAAAAATTCAGGAAACGTCTGCCCGCGGTAAACGAGATTTTGTTGCTGATCGCGAATAATAAGTTCGATTTGCTCATCGACTAGCAGCTTCGGGACGCTGGCTTTGCTTTTAGCCACCAGTTCGCTGACAATCTCGTTTTCCAGCAGGCGCGTGGCCTCCTGCTCATGGTCGGCGGTTATTTGCTTTTTAATATCTATCTTTAATTCTTCTATGGTCTTGAAGGGTCCGACGGTGGCCGCAAAAGCATCGTCAAGTTTGGCTTCGGATAGTTCTTGCACGGTTTTAACGGTGACAGTGAAAGTTACTTTCTTGTTACGCATGGCGGAGGCGCCGTAGTCTTTTGGAAAAGTGAGCGTGAAGCTTTTTTTTTGTCCGGGCTTGGTGCCGATAAGATTTACTTCAAATCCAGGTATGAAACTATCGCTGCCCAGCAGCAGCGGATAATCCTGGCCATCGGTGCCTGGTATGGCCTGGCCTTTTTGGTCTTGTCCTGAAAAATCGATAATTATTTCATCACCCTTTTTGGCAGCTCGCTCGACGGCTTTTCGAGTCGCGGCACGTTGCTGCAAACGCTCTAAAACTTCGTTAACGTTTTTGGCAGTGACGCTGACCTTGGTTTTGGTCTTTTTGATCTTTTTGTAATCGCCTAGGACAACATCACCGATAATAGACACGGTGGCGGTGAACTCAAGTTCACTAAATGGCACAAACTTGGTTATTTGAACTTCGGGGCGGTCTACAGCCCGTATGTTTTGTTTTTGCAAAACATTGGCGTACAGATGATTGACGGCCTCTTCTAAAAACTCGGTTTGTAAAACGCTGGGGTCGGTGTTTTTCTCTACGAGTGGCAGCGGCGCTTTGCCCTCGCGAAAGCCAGCAACTTTTACTTTAGCTTGGAGGTGGCGCAGAACATGCTCTTTGAGCGGGGTTAAGTCAGTGGTGTCGGCCGAGACGGTTAAGATGAGCTCGGTATCGCTGGGTAACTCACGTTTTACTTGCATAGATATCCAACTCTAACAGATTTGAGCCGGTTTTTCTAGCCTGACTGCTCCTACCTATTTTTGCGATGATCTTTAATGATACTGACAATTCGTTCTAAGCTGTGTTTTTCTTCGGTCTGACCCTCTAGATTTTTGAGGACAAAACTTTCATTATTGAGCTCATTCTCGCCAATAAATATAGCGTAGTGCAGCCCTTTTTTGACCGCTGTTTTAATCTGCTTATCGATTTTGCTGTCGCCGATACCTACAGCCACCTTTAACCCCATTTCGCGAAGCTTTTTAATAGCCGGTTGAGCCTGGGCGTATATTTCTCCGATTATGACCACATAGACGTCAGTTTCGGAATACAGCTGGGGCATTAGGTTGTGGGATTCTAGAAAGTTTTGCAGCGTGACATCACCCATGCCAAAGCCCACTGTCGGCACCGGCTCAACACCAAACAAGCTCACCAGACCGTCATAGCGGCCGCCACCAAACAGCGATCGATTATTTTCGGGGTGATTATCAAAGACTTCAAAAACGATGTCGGTGTAGTAATCAAAACCGCGCATGAGCGTAATATCAAACTCAACGTTGGTGATCCCACTATTAGTCAGCGCCGTAATCAACTTCCTCAACTCCTCAACTGAGGCATGCTGTTGAAGCTCGGCGGGGAGATCTTCCAGTGTTTTAGACTGCAGCAACGCCTGAAACTTATCGCTCAGCCCACTTTCACGTTCTGATGGACTTAAAATCGCTTCGGCCTGGGCAATAAACTCGCCGGGTTCCATTTTGTGCATGCGATCAATCAGCTTACTTAACGTAAAGGCTTCTACCTCTGAGAGTTTGAGATAATCTTGCGTCATAGCGTCAACCAGCTGGCGACTATTCAGCTTGATAGTGTACATGTCACGCTTGGCCTTAAAGGTTTGCAATATATAATCTGCTACTTCAATAATTTCTTGCTCGGCGCCAAGGTCAGCCACGCCAAAAATATCCACGTTTAATTGCCAGTGCTCGCGCAAGCGTCCGCGCTGCGGCCGTTCATAACGCCATAAATTAGGGATACTGTACCACCGGAGTGGATAGGCTAAGTCTTGGCGTCGGGCAGCCACCATCCGCGAGACAGTTGGTGTCATTTCTGGACGAATGGCCACCTGGCGCTGACCACGATCGGTAAAAGTATAGGTCTGTTCATTAACAATCTCCTCACCAGTTTTGGCCTGATATAACTCCAGCGGTTCTAAAATGGGAGCGTCGTATTCTTCGTATCCATATTTTTCGACAGCCTTACGCATAACGCCAAACAGATATTTCTGGAGTCGTTTATCTTCGGGGTAAAAATCGCGAGCACCTTTGTAGGGCTGAGTCGATAAAGCCATAATTACTGCTTATTGTACATGAAAACAGCAGCTATTTAATAGAAGTACGGTTGCAGTTACGGTTGGCGCGACTATAATGAAAATTAACATAGCTAAGGAGCCCGTACGTATGACTAAGACCAAAAACCCGCACCTAACCGGTGCCTTTGATTTATTTAGTAAAAGCACAGAGGTAGTAAAACGAAATCTTACTTTGTTTGCGATTTTGTACGCCATTCCGTTTTTGACGCTTATAGGTCGATTTGGCCTACACCCGAGTAGCCGTCGGACGTCAGATAGGTTCTCGGCCAGTGGTGGTATTGCCGGACTGCCAACTTCGGCGATAGTTGGTCTGGTGAGCTTTGGCTTTTTGATCTCGGTAGCCTTAATTGTGCTGTCATTTTTTATTCGAGCCATGACCTATAGCTTAGAGCTCGAAGGCGCTCAAAATAAGACGCCATCATTCAAATATGTATTTGATAAGGCAAGTCGCTACTGGGTTCGGTTGATTGGATTGATGATCATTGTGGGCGTAATGGCCTTGGTTGGCTTTATTTTGCTGATTGTCCCCGGGCTAATCGTGATTCGTCGCTATTTCTTAGCTCCATACTTATTGATCGACAAGGATTTAACTATTACCGAAGCTATGCAACAAAGTGCCGAGCTAACCAAGCCATACGCCAGCACAATTTGGACAATTATTGGTGTCTCTATCCTCATCAGCCTGACCAATGTGATTCCGTTTATAGGTGTCTTTATAGCTTTTGTGCTGGGGATTCTGTACTCAGTGGCTCCAGCTCTTAGATACGAGGAGTTAAAAAAACTCCATCACCAAGCCAAAGAAAAGACAGCTTAAATAGTTAGAGCAAATAATTGTGGAGATGGCTAGTAAATTGTAAACTAATATATTATGTCGCTACCTGAATTTGAAAACTTATTTGGTGATACACCTCGGCTCGATGTTATAGATGAAAAGTTAGGCGAGAGACGCCTCCTGGCCAGCGAGTTAGCTATTTCTCACCAGTGGGCAGTAGAGCAAGCGAGTGGCCTTTGCACCGAAGTTATTGAGCCTGTCTATAGTGGTGGCCTGGTATATAACACCGCTTTTTCGCCCAGCATAGAGTATGTAACAGGAGGTGGAAAAATTTGTCGTTTGCGATTAGCTTTAGGCAGCGGCCCAAAAGGCTTGTTTGATGATAAACCCACTGAAAGAGTTCAGTTAGGCATTGTAGATAAGGAAGATACGTTTATGCCAGCAATTACGCTAGGCTCCGATACGATTAAGGATGGAGAACTCCTTTTCACGCGCGTTAATGATCCAGCTGATTTGCATTGTTTAGTACGAGCTATCAAATTCTTTTCCGATAAGCTAACAGACTAAACTGTTCTTGTTTGGTGGGGATGAAAGGACTTGAACCTTCACGCCTTGCGGCACTAGCTCCTAAGGCTAGCGTGTCTACCAATTCCACCACATCCCCGTGGTTATCAGGGCTATTTTACCTTAATTGCTTGGTAAAAGGCTAGTTCGGCGTCGCCGTAGTTACTCTGCTTGACCAAGCGTAGATCCGGCAGGGCTGGCAGTGGGGTTTGCGCTGGCCACGATAGCACCAATGTCCCAGCAGGACTAAGATGACGGGCAAGCTTGGCAAGTAAAGCTGTTTGGGTATGATCATACGGCGGATCAAGAAAAATAAGATCAAACAGAGCCTCTGGGTTATTATCGGACCAGCCTGACACATTAGCCCGAACAAGTCGGGCATTTTTTAGCTTGAGATTGGCAATATTGTGCTCGATGGTGGTTTGGGCGTTGCGGTCAGAGTCTATGATCAGGGCGCTCGTGGCGCCGCGACTAAGGGCTTCAAAACCAAGGGCGCCGCTGCCACCAAAGGCGTCTAGGACGCTCAAGCCTTCGATATCGCCAAGTACATTAAACAGGCCGCCGCGAGCTTTGTCGCTCATCGGATGTGTTCTATGACCCTTTGGGGCCTCAAATTGCTGGCCGCCTAGACCCCCGCCGATAATTCTCATACTTTTTTTTCAATGATGTTGGCGTCGAGTAGGGCGCTATACCAAGCCAAGGTTACGGTTTTAATGATCGTTGGCCCTAATCGATACTTAACTTGCCAAGCCAACTTTGGTGTCCAGCCAGTTTTATAGTAGTGCCCATACATATCCAACACAGCAATTTCCTTAGCGCTTTGGCGGAACCATTCCAGCAGGCCAATGTCTTCCAGCCGAGTGATATCGTCTTTGGTGGGAACAGCGTGCTGAAAACCTAGTGGCGCCATAGCGGTAGCCACTCCCATTTCAAACAAGCCGTGGGTGGTAAACAAACCTTTTGGACCCCACATCTTCCAGTTATTACGAACGACCTCACGCCGGTTACTACCGTGCATGACTAGTTTTTCTTTGATCGTCGTTCGGGTTTCTATACTTTGACCACCGCGTAGTTCAACTAATTTTTCTTCATATGGATAGTGATGGGCTGGCGTTAGGCCATCTACCAGGGCGTGTGACAACCAGGCAGCTTCAAATGCCGCTCGCTCACGGTTGTTAGCCTTAAGGTGCTTTACTAATTGATCGTAGTGATCTTTTATTAGCTCCAGTAACTTAGAATCATCCTCATTAAACGGACTGTAATAATGCCAAGGCTCATCCCGAGCTGGGCTTTTGCGTTTAAGCGCATCGGGGCCATTTTTGCCTTCGAACTGCAGAATGCTACGGGCGGCTGGAAAGAGTTGGTTGTTTGGCAAAATTTCTCGCAAATGGTGCCGTGCTACTCGATCAATCTTTTGATGAGCACCTAAAAGGCGGCCGGAGAATCGCGTAAATGTTGTCCCAGAATACATATATTTAGTTTAAATTTGTCACCGTTCGTAACTGTTGCACACGGTTGTTTAACTGTTTATAGTGTAGCAAATTTTCGCCCTTATCGATAAATTCCTGGGCAGCCGTGCGCGCCCGGGCGATTAGTTTAGTATCAGTGAGCGTTGCCACGCGCAAATCCAATTGCCCATGTTGTAAGGTGCCATAAATAGCGCCAGGGCCGCGGATCTCTAGATCCAGATCGGCCAAGGCAAATCCATCTTGTGAGCTTTCTACGGCTCGTAAGCGTCTAGTCGGGGCTTTTGAGTCACTCATAACTAAGTAGCAGTAACCCTGGTAATTACTCCGGCCAACCCGGCCACGCAGCTGATGAATTTGGGCCAAACCAAAGCGCTCCGCGCCCTCTATCACCATAACTGTGGCATTGGGCACATCGACGCCGACTTCTACCACCGTGGTTGAGACAATCATATCGAGCTTATGGGCCGCAAAAGCTTCCATGACTTCATTTTTAGGGCCAGATTTGAGCTTGCCATGCAGAAGGCCTATGCGCCGGTGCTTAAACGGACCTTTACGCAAAGTATCGTAGACACTCTCTACTGACAGTAGCTGCTCGTTGACGGCCGAGTCGGTTATCAGTGGGCAAACAATAAATACCTGTCGGCCCTGCTCAATTTGCTCATCTAGCTTAGCGTACAGTTGGGCGCGTGAATTAGGTGAAATAACTTTGGTGACAATTGGCTTCCGGTTGGCTGGTTTGGAATCCATGATAGAGATGTCAAGTTCACCGTAAAGTGTCAGTGCTAGGCTACGTGGAATCGGTGTGGCCGTCATGCTGAGAACGTGCGGCATATGGCCGGCCTTGATCTGTAGTTTTTTGCGTTGAGCAACCCCAAAACGATGTTGCTCATCAATAACTACCAGGCCGAGGTTGTGCATATCGACTTTTTCTTGGATGAGGGCGTGCGTACCCACTATAAACTGTGCCTGGCCAGAGGTTATAAGGTGGTGCGTGTCGTGCTTGTCCTGTGCTTTGAGGCCACCAACCAACAAGGCTAGCCTGTCGGCAAAACCAAGCGGTTTCAATAGGCCAGCAATGGTTTCAGCGTGTTGACGAGCCAATAGTTCGGTGGGCGCCATAAAAGCCACCTGAAAACCTTGCTTTAGGGCCATTAAGGCGGCCATGGTAGCCACAACTGTTTTGCCGGAACCAACATCGCCCTCGACTAAACGGTTCATGGGCGTGGTCTTTTGCATATCTAAATAAATGCGCCAAACCACTTTCTTTTGGGCATCGGTAAGTGTAAATGGCAAATGGCTAACAAATTGCTTGGCTAAGTGCTCGTCAAACGGAATACTCAGTGCTTTTTCACGCAGCAACTCATCCTTATTGAGTAAGCTAGCTAGGCTTAGCTCAAAAACCTCTTCGTAGCCTAACCGTTCCTTGGCTTGGGCCAATTGCTTCATGGACTCAGGAAAATGTATGGCTTCGTAGGCCGGACGTTGATCAATAAGTTTGGCTTCTTTGGCCACCCAGGCCGGCAGTGTTTCGGGCAGCACTGGCTCACTATCTAGCAACGCCCGGACGCTTTTTCGTATTTGAGCAGAGCTGAGTCCCTTAGTTTCGCGGTAAATTGGAATTATACGGGCGGTATTCATTGGAAAGTCGCTGACCAACTCTATAGATGGACTAGCAATTGAAAAACGCTGCCGACGCAGTTCAAACAATCCAGAAATATAGTACTCGGCGCCGGCTTTTATGCTGCCGGCGCGGTAGGCTTGATTGAACCACACCAGCCGCACGCTCCCTGTCTTGTCGCTGGCGATTGCCTCTGTAATATGCATGCCCCGACGCACATAGCGGCCGGTTACTTGCTTAATTTGGGCTTTTAAACTCACTTGGCCTGGTTTTAGGGAGCCTAACGGCGTAATAACTGAATAATCTTCATATCGCCTCGGATAATACGTCAGTAAATCCTCCAAAGAGTGGATGCCCACTGTGGCGTACTTTTTGGCGAGTTCAGGCCCCACACCCCTAAGCTCGGTAATAGATGTCTCGTTCACATACTTAAGTATAGTTGATTCTTAAGTGAAGAGGAGTTAGGAGACCTTTTTAACCAGCAAAAAGACACTTGGCCCAAAGTAGGTTTTGGCCAGTGGTTCTTGCATCATTTTTTCCAGCGCCAGTAATGTTCCTTGGGAAAAGGCCTTTTTAAGCAGCGTGGAGCGTAAGTTTGAGACAGATAGCACGTGCTCTACCGTGAGTCCGGCGTGGGCTAGCTGCTTGATAACCGTTTTGGGATTGTGATTGACGAAGGCAATCTCATCTTCTTGGCGATTTTGGGCGGAACGAATGTCAACTGGCTGTGTTGGCAGACGTTTGCCGCGCACTATGTGTTTCAGTCGATTTCTAAAGTGGCTGTAGTTGGCAATCTCTAAAATAAAAACGCCATTGGCGCTGAGCACGCGAGCAATTTCGGCAAATTCTGCTGACGGATCTGGCAAGTGGTGCATGACCCGGATCATGGTTAGCAGATCAACAGTTCCGTCCTTAAAGGCCAGATTGTCGGCTTGCATCAGCTGGCGCTCAATTCCCGGGTGATTCTCAAGAAAGTCTTTAGCAATATCCAGTTGTTGTTGGGACGGTTCGGCTAAGGTTACTTTATTGGCGTAATGTTCCAGCAGTAAGCACAACCGGCCGTAACCACCACCAACATCTACGGCGTGCTGAAAATGCTGGCCTTTTAAAAGACGCTCAATGGCTATTTGCTCGGCGGCGTTTTCATAATCTCGTCCGTCCCAATAGTGCAAATAATTATGCTTGGGGTCGTTATATTGGTCAGCTTTTTTGTGAGTTGGGCTTGGTGTTTTTGCCATATCGCGCTTCAGTATAGCATGACCTCTAGGGGTTCGCTTAGCTTAACTCCACAACGGCGTTTTGATTTTTGCCTCGCCGAATGATGGCGTGCCCGTAGATGACATCTTGGCTATCAAAAACGGATTTAGTGCTGGAGAACTGCTGTCCATTTATATAAATAGCATTGTCGTTTAAAAAGCGCCGAGCCTCGCCATTAGAACTGGCTAGTCCGGCTTCAACTAATACATCAACTAGCGGACTGTGATTTAGCTTGGCAGTCACTTTGGGCAGCTCGCTGCTCAGCAGCTGAAAATCTTTGGCTGTCAGCTGAGTGTAATCATCGTTGCCAAAGAGCGTTTCGGTCACTTTTTTAATGATTTGGGCATTCTCTGGTCCGTGTACCAGCTTGGTTACTTCATGAGCCAGGGTTTTTTGAGCTAAGCGATCAGATTTGTCCTCTTCAAAGCGCGTCATTATATGAGCAATCTGCGGCTTATCCAGCTGGGTAAAGATCTTTAAGTAGTCGGCTACACTTTCGTCGTCAGTGTTTAGCCAAAATTGATAAAACTGATAGACACTAGTCTTGGCCGGATCGAGCCAGATAGCACCATCCTCGCTTTTGCCGAATTTTTTGCCGGTAGCTTTATTAATCACTAGCGGCATTGTTAATACATGAGCTTCAGCGCCGGTAACTTTCCTGATGAGTTCGACGCCTGATAAGCTGTTGCCCCACTGGTCGGCACCCGACACCTGCAAATTAACACCGTGTTTCTGGTGGAGGTATAAAAAGTCGTAGCCCTGGAGCAGCGTATAGCTAAATTCTGTAAAGCTTATGCCGGCGCCACCTTCACCCATACGCTTGGCGATGTAATCACGTTGGACTAGTGGCGTCATACTAAAGTGTTTGCCCACATCACGCAAAAAGTGCAGTACCGACATTTTGCCGAGCCAGTCGGCGTTATTAACAACCGAAACAGAGCTGCCGACTAATTTTTCCAACTGATGGGCCACCTGCTTAATATTATGGGCCACGGTGGCTTCTGACTGCAGTTGACGCTCGGCATCTTTACCTCCGGGGTCGCCGATCACACTGGTTGCACCGCCCAGCAGTACAATCCCTGTGTGTCCATGCTTCATAAGCAGTTTGTCGAGCATGACAGCCGCTAAATTCCCCACTGTTAAAGAGTCCGAAGAAGCGTCGTAACCATGATAAAACTTCAGCTTGTTCTCATCTATAGCTGATAGTTTGGGCAGCGTGGTTTGGTTTAAGAATCCGCGCCAAGCGAGCTCTTCAGAAAGCGTCATTGAGTCCATTCATGTCTATCCTTGTTTGCTTGGTAGGTAGTATAGCTAAGAGACAGCGATTTTGGTATTGCCGCAAGGAAATTTTGCTATAATAAAGCTATTGTCTATGGAGCAGGTTAAACACACATGAGTAACCCTAAAGGTTCGAAAAAGAGTGGACGCTCGAGGGTGTCTCGCACGAGTTTTACGACTCGAAGTGGGAATAACATCAAAATTAACCGCGGTCTGAGTCAGCGCTTGCGCTCTAGTCGCGAAGCCAAGGCCCAGCGCAAGGCTGAGCGGATGATCGGCATGCCAAAATCTCGGCTCAAACGACTGCTTTACAGATTGCAGCCAAGACGTTTAGCCAACTACTGGTTTAGTCGCGAAGGGGGCATCATGGCCCTTAAGATTATTGGTATAGGTATTGCCGCTGGATTCCTGATACTGGTTGGCTTATTTGCTTACTTTCGAAAAGATTTGCCAAAACTTAACGATGTTTCTGGGGGGAATATTGGTGGCAGCATTAGTTATTATGATCGTACCGGTAAAGTGTTGCTCTGGCAAGATTACGATGCCGTAAAACGTATTCCCGTCCAAGGCGGCGATATTTCTCAATCCCTAAAAGACGCTACCGTAGCCGTAGAAGACAAAGACTTCTTTAAACACGGAGGGTTTGACGTGCGTGGTATTGCCAGAGCCGGTGTCCATAACGTCGTGGGTCACGGCGGCACCCAAGGTGGCTCGACAATCACCCAACAGCTGGTCAAGTTAACCCAGAACTGGACCCAGCAACGCTCCGTGAGCCGAAAGGTTAAAGAGTTAATTATTGCTATTGAATTGGAACGCGAATACTCCAAGCAGCAAATCTTGGCCGGCTATCTCAATGTGGCGCCGTATGGAAATATTGAGTACGGAGCCCAAGCCGCAGCGAACGATTACTTTCATAAATCTGCTAAAGATCTGTCACTGGATGAAGCGGCATTCTTGGCAGCTATTCCTAAATCGCCTTCTTACTACTCACCGTACGGCGCGGTCTACAAACAAGATCCAGCCAGCGCCAACAAAGACCTTGTGGACCGGCAGCACTATATCTTGGACCTTATGGTGCAGCAGCACATGATCAACAAGCAACAGGCTGATGACGCTAAAAAGGTGGACATTGTGGCCAAGATTCAGCCGCAGTCGGCTAAATACGCTAACATTCAATACCCTTACTTTGTTCTGACAGCTAAAAAAGAGCTCGAAAACAAGTACGGTACGCAAACGGTAAATCGCGGCGGCTGGAAAGTTATTACTACCCTTGATAAAAATCTCCAGGACAAATCAGAGAAGCTGGTGGCCGATAACCTAAGTTATGTCCAACGATACCATGCCGATGAAGAAGCCATGGTTGGCGAGGATGTCCAAACCGGTCAGATCGTGGCCTTGGTTGGCGGCACTAACTTTAGTGATCCGGATCACGGACAAAACAATTTTGCCAGCGGCATTTTGTTGCCACCAGGCTCGAGTTTTAAGCCCTATGACTACACTACTCTGATAGAAAACAATAATAATGTAGGGGCCGGTTCGGTACTCTTTGACAGCGAGGGAGTCTTACCAGGCTACCCATGTAGCAACAAGGCGTTACCGAAAAATGGTGGTAACTGTCTGAAAGATTACGACTTTTTGCAACCGGGACCGCTATCGCTTCGATACGCGCTGGGTGGTTCACGTAACATTCCAGCCGTGAAAGCCATGCTGTCATCTGTGCCAAACGATAAATCTGATAGTCGAACAGCCTCCGTAAACAAGGTCATAAGTACCGCTTCAGCCATGATGGCAAACCCATACGTGAGCGGCAACACCTATAATTGTTACGCGGATGAAGCTCTCACCAAAACTACGCAATGTTATGGTGCCTCGGCCATTGGCGATGGTGCTTTCTTGCACCTTGACGATCACGTCAACGGATTAAGTACCCTTGGCCGATTGGGGAATGCCATACCTAAAACCTACATACTGAAGATAACTGATGCTGCCAACAAGGTAGTTAACCAGTGGGCACAACCAAAAGGTAAGCAAGTTATTCGTCCGGACACGGCTTACATCATTGATGATATGGCCTCTGATCCCAGAGCCAGCTATTTGCCGGGAAACTGTAGCGATACCAGCTGTCCAGCGACGACTCGTGGCTATAAGTTCCATCGTTTTAACGGCTGGAAATTTGCTATAAAAACCGGTACGACTAACGACGGCTACGATGGGCTTATGACAAGTTGGTCCTCAAAATATGCAGTCGTTACTTGGGTGGGCAATCACACCAGGCACGTTTCGCTTACGACTTCCATGGAAAATATGACAGGACCGCTCACGAGAGGCTTCATGGAGGCTGCCCACACCAACTTAAAGCCGCAAAACTGGGTACAGCCAACCAGTATAAAAAGTCTGCCAGCCTTTATCGTGCGTAATCATATTCATTATGGCGATCAAGAGCCAAGCCCGACCAACGATCTCTTCCCTTCTTGGTACCAGCCAAAGAGCACCAGCAATAGCACCCAAACACTTGATAAGATCTCTAATAAGGTTGCCACCAATTGTACGCCTAGCTTAGCTAAGGATAATGCAGCCAATAGCAATGCTAATACTTGGAATGTTGATATCTTCCATGGTGGCACGACCTCAGCCGGTACCACGGCCACTACTTCAACAAATGATACGGACGATGTGCATAATTGTGGTGATCTAAAACCGGGTATTTCCTTGAGTGCGTCTGGTAATACCATGGTAGCCAGCATTATTCAAGGAACACATCCGCTCGCCGGCAATACCGACAAAGGTGCTGGAAAAGTTAATTTCATAGCCAACGGCCAGGTTATTCAATCTATTAACATAGTCGACGGCCAATCAAGCTACACCCTAACTAGTACCAGTGGCCTGAGCGGCGACGTGCCCATAACTGCTCAAGTAATTGATAGCGTCTTGTATGACGCAACCTCAGATAGTGTAACCGCAAATTTTTCTCCCAGTCCAGTCGCAACAGGCCCAACGATAACCGGCATCAGCGGCGGGGGCAGTAGCTGGACATTTAATTGGTCGGGTGGTATTAGCCCAGTAACCATTTATAGGCAGGATACCAATGTAGTGCTGTGTTCGAGCCCAGGCACGAGTTGTACATATACCCACACGGTACCAGGTGGCACAAAAGCCTATGCTCAAGACAATAATGGAACTAAGTCACCAGCAGTGACCATTGCACCCTTCTAGCCTTTAACGGGTAGTTTGGGAGCTCACGTGACTGTCAATGGCCTTCACAAGTTCTTGCTCTTCTAATGCGATAGCGTTGCGGGCCGAAACTACTGAATTATATTGGGCGACCAATTGTTTATCTCGGGCAACACCTGAATTATATTGTTTAACCTTGTCATTAAAGCTGGCTACGCCGGAGTTATAACTATCGTACTGTCCAGAAGCCAACAAGCTATCAAGTCGCTTTCGGTCAGCGCTCAAAGATTGTTCAGTACTGGTGAGTTGGCTTTCTAGGCCGTCGATTTGATTTTTTAAGGCAGTGAGTTGCTGGTCGTACTTTAAGATTTGGTTTTTACGTTCGGTAAAGACTGCCTGGTACTGCTCAGCATAGCCCACGATTTTGGCGCGGTCGGAAAAGAATTGCTTATAGTGCGTCTCAAGCTCAGGCGTGAGCGTTCGTACCTCAGTGCCTAAAATAGAATGAAGCTCATTGGGTACAACTGATGAATCCCGTTTGCGGTACTGTTCAATAACTGACTTTAATCGTTCGTCGGTTGAGCTATTATAAACGGCTAGGAGCTCGGCATTGAGCTTGTCTTTATCGGAACGGCTAAAACGATCATAGGCAGCGTGGAGCATCTCGTGAGCCGCGGTGACCTGTTCCACGCCACTCAGCCGGCTATCGGTCACGTCATACAAGTAAATGCCCTGGCCGCTGACAAAACAGCCCAGTACGATGGTTTGCTCGCTGACCGAACAATGTTGATTGAAGATGGTTTTATTAGACTCTATATCCGGATGGTTTACGTAAAATAGCTTCTGGCCATAGCCACTCATGGTGGTGTCGGCAGCCAAGCTGGCTACTCTGGCCGGCGCCTGGTAGTTGCGCAGTCGCCACCAGTCAAAGATGTTTTGACGCTGCCATAAAAAACCTGCCAACACCGCCAAAAATAGCATAGTCGAAGTGAGGGATCCGGTTCTTTTTGGTTGAGCCATAGCAGAATTATAAGCTATTTTGGCAAAATTTAGCTGACAGGTGTCTCTTCTTGAACATTCTGGTAGATTAGTTCATCTTCCCTGGCACTTACTTTCACCACATCACCCCGCTCGTAACCGTTTTCCAGTAGACCCAAGGCAATATGATCCTCTAGTGTGTCTTGAATCAGGCGACGCATGGGCCGTACCCCGTTATGTGAGTCATAGCCCTTGTCTAGTAAGTAATGCTTAGCAGCTGGCGTGGCTTGCAAGCCCAAGCCCTTTTTTAGAAGTCGCTGACGCAGTTCATCCAGTTGCAGGTCCAAGATCCTTAGCACATCTTTTTGCGTCAAGGCACGGAAGACCACTACCTTATCTATACGGTTCAGCAGCTCCGGGCGCATCATTTTCTTAAGTTCATCCTGGACTTTGTCTCGGTTAATAGCGTGTAAGCTGTCCAGGTCTTTCAAATCCTTGGCGTCGGTGGCATGGAAGCCTAAGGACGCTTCTTTTTGGAGCTTTTCTGCTCCAATGTTGCTAGTCATGATCACAATAGTGTTAGTGAAATCGATCTTACGGCCCTTAGCGTCGGTGAGCACGCCGTCTTCTAGGATCTGCAGGAGCATGTTAAAGACTTCTGGGTGTGCTTTCTCGATCTCATCAAATAGCACCAGGCTGTAGGGTTGCCGGCGGATTTTATCGGTCAGCTGCCCGCCGTCATCGTAACCGACATAGCCGGCTGGCGCACCAACCAAGCGGGCCACAGTGTGACGCTCAGACAATTCACTCATATCAATCTTGACCAGTGCTTCATCGGAGCCAAAGAATTCACGGGCTAGAACCCGGGCCAGTTCAGTCTTGCCGACACCGGTCGGGCCAAGGAATATTAACGAACCGATTGGTCGTTTTTCACTACCAATTCCGGAGCGGTTACGGCGGATGGCCTTAGATACGGCACTGACTGCCTCGCTTTGGCCAATAACGTAACGGCCGAGGTTCTTTTCTAAGTTTACTAAGTACTTAGCCTCAGAACGGATAACTTTAGTGACCGGCACACCGGTCATACGGGCCACAACTTCGGCAACGTGTTCGCTGGTTAGCACCAGACGCTTAGCACCCTTGCCGGCAGCCTGAAGGTCCTTGAGCTTGTCACTAATTTGACTAGCCCGAGTTTTGTAATGGGCGGCCCGCTCGTAATCCTCAGCCTCCGCAGCCTCTTCGCGGCGGGTATTAGCCAAGGCCAGTTCCTTCTGCAACTTACGCACGTCTGGCGAAGTTTTGCCTTTATCAACACGCAAGTAAGCAGCAGTTTCATCGAGTAAATCGATGGCTTTATCAGGCATGAATCGGTCGTTGACGTAGCGCTTGGCTAGATCAACCGTGTCTTTTAGGACTTCGTCATTGACGCTGACGTTATGAAAATCTTCGTAGTGCTTACGTAAGCCTTTTAGAATGGCAAGGGTCTCTGGCACAGTAGTTTCGGGGACTTGAATAGGCTGGAAACGACGTTCTAGAGCAGCATCTTTCTCTATATGTTTAGTGTACTCAGCCGTTGTAGTGGCGCCAATGACTTGGATTTTGCCGCGTGCTAAAGCAGGCTTAAGAATATTACCAGCATCCATAGCACCTTCGGCAGCCCCGGCACCAACAATCAGATGGAGCTCATCTATAAAGATAATAGTTTTATCATCATCTTCTAGCTCGGCCATGACTTTTTTAAGGCGCTCTTCGAACTCGCCTCGGTATTTTGTGCCAGCGATCATGCCAGCCAGGTCAAGCATGACAATACGCTTGTCTAATAAGCTATCAGGCACGTCTTCTGTGATGATGCGTTGAGCCAGTCCCTCTACGATGGCAGTCTTACCGACGCCCGGCTCACCAATAAGGACCGGATTGTTTTTGGTACGGCGGTTTAGGATGGTGATGACTCGCTTGATTTGCGCTTCTCGCCCCACCACTGGGTCTAGTTTATTCTCGCGAGCTTGGGCGGTTAGATCGGTACCAAAGAAATCAAGCGCTGTTTTGCGCTTCTTTTTGCTAGCACTACGCTTAGTGGCGGTGTCGTTGTCGTCGTATTGTTGACGATTCAGGAACTGCTCCAGCTCAGTAGTCAGGTGATCGACGTCGACATTCATGTCACGCAGTAGCGTGGTGGCTCGGGCATTCTTCTGGTTCAAAATGCTATATAAGATGTGCTCGGTGCCACAGTAATCGTGACCAAAGTCTTGGGCAGTCTCATAGGCCATTCTAAGCGTTAGTTTGGCGGTTTCACTGAGGCCCTTAGCCCCTAGGTTTATGACCAACGTTTTAGGCGTTAGATTAAGCGCTAAACGCGCCCGATCAAGGGTCACCCCAATGCCTTCGAGCATTTTAGCGCCAATGCTACTGTCTTGAGCTAGCACCCCAAGCAGTAAATGTTCGGTGCCGACGTACGCACTGCCAAAGCTACGAGCAATGGCATCAGCATGCTTCAGGCTTTGCAGAGCATTATCTGTTAAATGATTCAAAAATTCTTGGAATTCTGCTGAGTTAGGCATCATAATTTTCTTATACCCACCTTCCTTAGGGAAGACAGACAAACGTTATGTTTTCTGTACCCTTATTAAGTATAGCAAGCGCTCAAATGAAATATCTTGCTCTCTCCATAATAAAAAATTAGCACTCACTAGTCAAGAGTGCTAATTTAATGTCTGTCACGAACCCTTTAACGGCCCGTTACTCTGCAGGTTTGTCGTCGGTACCGTGCTCTTCAATGGCCTCAAGCAGGCTGTTTTCTAGTTCAGTCTTTTTCTTGAGCTTTTGGACCACTGGTTTGGCTTCGGCCTCAGGTTGTGACTGTTCTGGTTCAACGGCAGCTGGCACGGGAGCCTTTTCTGTCTCTGGCTTAATGTCAATGTCATAGCCTGTTAGCTTGCTAGCCAGACGGACATTCTGGCCGCTTTTGCCAATAGCAATACTTAACTGATCTTCAGGCACAGTAACAATCGCCTTTTTGTTGGCTTGGTCTAAGGTTACCTGGCTGACTTTTGTGGGGCTTAAAGCATTAGTAATGAAGGGCTCTGAATTTTCGTCCCACACAATAATGTCAATTTTTTCTTGCTCGCCAATCTCGCTCATGACGGCGTTTACACGAGTTCCGTGACCACCAACAAAGGTACCAACCGGGTCAACACCCTGTACGGTACTGCTAACGGCAATTTTACTGCGTACGCCAGCTTCTCGGGCAATTTCTTTAATCTCCACAGCGCCGTTTTCCATTTCTGGCACCTCGGCCCTAAACAGCCACTCAATAAATTCAGTATTTCCGCGCGATACCACTAATTGTGGTCCACGAAAACCACGCTCTACGTCCTTGAGAAAGACCTTGAGCCGTTGGCCTGGGTAGTAGCGCTCACCCTGAATTTGCTCGCTGGCTGGCATAATGCCCTGGGCTTTGCCAAGGTCAATGCGCACAATCCGGCCCTCTACGCGAGCCACAATACCGTTAATGACAGTACCGATTTTATCCTCGTACTCCGCCATAACAATTTCTCGTTCGGCTTCGCGCAGCCGCTGCAAGATCACTTGTTTAGCGGTTTGTGCGGCTACTCGTCCAAATTTTTCTACTTTTTGCTCGATCTCCACCATGTCACCAACTTTGGCGTCGCTTTTGATCTTTTTAGCATCAGCCACGTTAATTTCAAAGTTTTCATCGCCAACTTCTTCTACCACTTCTTTTTCAATAAAGGCCGTAATGTCGCCAGTGTTGATATTCATAGTAATGCGTACTTCTTGCTCTCGATCGCCGTAATCACGGCGGTAGGCGGCCGCTAAGGCCTGTTCTACCACTTCTTGCACGGTATCTTCTGGGAGATTCTTTTCCTCGGCAATGGCTTTAAGCGCCAAGGCCAACTGTTTTACATCTAAGTCCATAATTATTTCCTTTCTATTTACGAGTTATTACAAGCCAAAGGCATGAAAAAAGTCGACCTGCTGGCCGACCGTATCAATCAAAGAATACTCTAGTACGGATTTGGTGTCAAACCCACCCGCATCCAGTAAATCTTGCAATATTTTGCAATCGAGTAGATAAAATTTACATACAGTCTATTTTATGCTGATGTAATTTGCTACAATGCATATGTTTTTGGCGCTCTTAATAAAGGTTTTGAACAGAACACCGTCAATACGTATACGCAAATTAATTTGTCATTCATATGAGTACAGCAAAAAATAAATTTTTATTCACAGCCTGGTGGATCAAGCAAATTATTGTTTCGAGTATTATCGTAGCAATCTTGGGCTTTATTGTTTTTAACTTTTACATTCTGTCTTCGGTGATCAGTTTTGAAAAGTTTTTCTTTGTGTTTTTAATCATTTCTGGACTAACAGATGGTTTGTTTGTCCTTATTCATTTGCCACGTAGGTCCTTAAAACATAGCGGTTTTCAGTTTGATCCATCTAAGCTCACTATCGTCATTGCCTGCTACAACGGTGAGGATGTCATTCAAAAAACAATCGATCAAGCTATGCAACATGTGCCAGCAAAGCAAATCATAGTTGTCTCAGACGCCTCTACTGACAAAACAAGTGAGATTGCCAAGCAGGCTGGCGTGCGCGTGTTGGTTAACCAGCGAAATGTAAATAAGGCATTTAGCATTACCAGAGCCGTGCAGCACGTAATGACTCCGTATACCCTTATTCTTGATGACGATACTCTAATTGGCGATACCTTCATCCCGACCAGCTTGCTAGATGAAGGGTACACCGCAGTAGCTTTCGACGTTATGCCTACATCTGAAAGCAGTATTATTAACCGTTTGCAGAGATATGAGTATAGAAAAAGTATGCAGCTGGGCAAAAACTTACGAGCTAAAGTGGGGGCAATAGGCAACGTATCAGGTGCTATAGGCCTCTTCCATACCGAGGATCTAAAACGACAAACCAGATTGCATTCAGGTCAGTTTGGAGGTGAAGACGAACAGCGTACTATTTTGACCCATCTTTACAGTGACGGCAAAGGCATTGTGTTTAGTAACTCATTAGTTCTCACTAAAGCCCCCGATACCTGGGCAAAGCTATTAAAACAAAGAGCTTTTAGCTGGAGCCTCTCACTGCCTGAGTTGCTATTTTTATACACGCGAATACTGTTCAGCCCCAATTACCACTATCTACTCAAATCCGAAAAAGCTTACCAGCTTTATATCTTCTTAACTGATCCTCTACGCATTCTGCTTATTTGGGTCTTGTTGACCAGGCCTTCCAATATCCTGGCAGCATACCTGTTCTATGTGGCTCTGTCTGCGATAGTTTGGGTTCGAACCAAATGTAAAGATCCGTGGTGGGTTGTGCTACTCTATCCTTTCTATAGTCTCATCATCAGCCTCTGCAGATTTGCGGGCAATTTTTACTGGCTGAAACTTAAGGCTCGGGATATTTTCAAGGATAAGTTTTATCGGGTGGCTAATCAGCGTAAGCTGCTGTTAGAATATGCCTTAGCATTGGTGGTGATTGGCTTTTTTTGGTTTAAAGCCATTACCCACTTTAATTCTGATATGTCTATTTTGAGTAAGATTCGATCAAGCCGACTTGAAGATAACAGCCAACAGTTTAATTATGAAAATGTTTCGCCGACCATCGTTCCTGGCGACAACAATGGCGACAACATAATTCTACTCATTAACTCAAATGACAGTCTTAATACTATTGCTCATCGAGCCATAGACATTGTTTTAGCTCAGGATAGCAACCTGTCTGCTGCCGCTAGTAGTCGCCAACAAATTGATAGCCAGTTAGCTAGTACATTAAAGACCAGTGGCTTCTCGGTTTCTAATTCGTATATTAGTATTCCCAGGCAGTTAGTTCGATCAGCTCTGGTTATACCAACTACGCCTGTTCAGGAAAATAAACTGCCATGAAGCGCCGAATAAAGAATCGACTTGTGATTTATTGTAGTTGTCTGATTATTATTGCTGGCGGTCTGGGGCTGGGTATCTTGGGAGACAAGGCCGTTAACGATACTCCCCTCAAACAGTATTTTCAGCCTTCTGTAAACCTTCGCGCTGTGTGGGATTGGACCGATTTGTCCAAAAAAGATCCTAGCACCTGGCAGGCTACGGCCAGGAGCCTTCAAAAGAGACAAATTAATAGTGTATTTATTGACATATCGAGTTTGGCCCACACCACAGATAAGGCAGCCATTAGTCGTTTTTCCGATAGGCTTACAGGCTACATAGCCAGCATGCAGCGACAAAACATTAGTGTGTATGCTGCAGCCGGTAATACTGATTGGAGCAAGCCAGATATGCAGCAGTATCCTTTGCGGGTAGCTAATTATGTTTTTTCGTATAATCATAATAACTCTAAGACACCCCTCCAAGGCCTGGAGTTTGATATTGAGTCATATAATCAAACCGATTTTGCCTCATCGCCGTTTTTCCTTAAGGATCAAGCGCTCACACAATATCTTGACCTGGTAAGCAAACTTGTCACAAATCAACAACGATTGATCAAAGAAGACCCAAATTATTCCCGCATAAATCTGGGCTTTACCATTCCGTATTGGTATGACAACGAAAACGGTAACATTGAATCCATCACCTGGCATGATAAAACCGGTCCGACACTATACCACCTCATGGATACTCTTAATCAGTTACCGGCCACAAATGTAGTCGTAATGGCTTACCGCAATGCTGCCAACGGTAATGACGGAGCTGTGGCTCACTCTCGTACCGAATTAGCTTATGCTCAAGCTAAAGCTCCTCATGTCAAAGTGGTGATCGGACAAGAGACTACTGATGTGCAGCCTTCTAAAATAACGTTCTACGGTCATTCGTTAGCTGACTTTTCGCAACAAATTAACGCCATTAGTGATCAAGCTAATACATACGGCGTGTTCGGTGGTATTGCTATTAATGATGTTGACGGCTATTTGCAGATCCAAAACAAAGGCTATTAGCATACCCTACCGTCTCAATGGTCTATGCTAGAATGGAAATTAATGAGTAAAAAGGTGAAGCGACTCTTTGAATCTTTTGAGCCAGCCCATTATGTGCTGGATTTGGTGCCTGATAAAGAGGTCCTGACATTTACTGGCAAAGTTACTATTACTGGCCGGAAAAAAGGTCGTCCCAGTCGCCGACTGACCTTCCACCAGAAAGGCTTAAAGATAACTCGCGCTGGGGCAACGTTTAAGGACAAAAAAACCGAGAAGCCAATTAGTTTTGACCGTATTAACACACATGACTCCTTTGATGAGCTGCGTTTACATAGTAAAGAATTACTTTATCCTGGCCAGTACACCGTCGAGCTGGAGTTTAGCGGCAAAATCACTCGCAGCATGGATGGGATTTATCCTTGCTTTTTTACACTCAATGGCCAAGAAGAGAAGCTTATCGCGACCCAGTTTGAAAGCCATTTTGCACGACAGGTTTTTCCTTGTATTGATGAGCCGGAGGCCAAAGCCATCTTTGACCTAACACTTACAGTTCCAAAAAGTGAGGTAGTCGTGGCCAATACGCCTATTGCTTCAACAAAAATAGTTGGCACTATGCAACAGACCACCTTTGAAACCACTCCTAAAATGTCCTCGTACTTATTGGCCTTTGTGTATGGAAAGTTGGAGTACAAAGAAACCAAAACCAAGGACGGCGTGGTGATACGAGCTTATGCCACCCCAGAGAATGTAGGGTACACGCAGTATGCCCTGGATTGTGCCGTAAAGTGCCTGGAGTTTTATAACGAATACTTTGATATTCCCTATCCTCTGCCAAAATACGACATGGTTGCCCTGCCCGATTTTGCAGCTGGAGCCATGGAAAACTGGGGTCTGATAACTTACCGCGAACAAGCTATGCTAGTTGACGAAGCAAATACCAGCCTGCCCACCAAACAACATGTGGCCGTGGTAGTAGCCCACGAACTGGCACATCAATGGTTTGGCAACTTAGTAACCATGCGCTGGTGGACCGATTTATGGCTAAACGAGGGCTTTGCCAGCTGGATTGAATACCTGGCGGTCGATCATATGTACCCCCAGTGGGATATGTGGACACAATTTGTGGTGGATGAGCTGCAACCGGCCTTTAAGCTCGATGCGCTGGAAAACACCCACCCCATTGAGGTACCCATCAATCATCCAGATGAAATTCGGACCATTTTTGACACCATCAGCTATAACAAGGGTAGTAGCGCTATACGCATGCTACATGACTTTCTTGGTCCCACGGCTTTTCGAGACGGTTTGCGGCATTATCTTAAGCAACACAAGTACGGCAATACTGATACGGTCGATTTATGGGCAGCCCTGGAAGAAGTTTCTAAAAAGCCGGTTAAGCAGTTTATGCACGCCTGGACGAGCTTGCCTGGCCACCCGATAGTACTGGCTAATGTTGCTAAAAATAACGTATCGCTCAAGCAAGAACGGTTTTATTTTAATCAAAAAAGCCGGGAGGCCAGTAAACCAACTATCTGGCCCATCCCACTCTTAAGCGAGGACAATAAGGCGCCGGACAGTGTTTCACAAGCGGCGGAAAGCTTTAGCGTGAGCCAAGGCGACACCTTTAGGCTTAATCACGGCCAAAGTGCCTTTTATAGAAGCATGTACAACTCAGAGCATCTAGCCAAACTAGGCGAGCAAGTAAGACAAGGTGCACTACCTCCAGTTGATAGGCTTGGACTACTAAGTGACGCCTTTGACGCTGCTCGAGCTGGCTACAGCAATACGGTAGATGCGCTCCGGTTGCTTACCTATTATGAAAACGAAGATAACGCTGCCGTGTGGGACATTATTGCCGGTGGAGTTCTTGGTGTGCGAGCGGTTCTGGCTGACGAAAAACTGCGTGAGGACATGAAGCCATTTATTCGGCAATTAATTGCTACGCAGCTGAAAAGATTGGGCTGGGAGGCTGGCTCAAGCGAATCACACTTTGATAAATTGCTGCGTCTGACCATTTTGGGTATGGCTTCTGTGGCAGACGAGCCAAGTGTGGTGGACAAAGCACTGGGCATGTTTAGCAAAATGAAAAAGTCCGAGGACGTGACGCCAGATTTTCGGGCCCTTATTTATAACACGGCTGCCCGCAATGGCGCCGAGCCAGAGTATCAAAAACTGCTGAAATTGTACGGCGAGACAAACTCTAGTGAAGAAAAGGTTAACCTAGCTTCGGCACTCACCGGCTTTAAGCAGCCAGCGCTCATTAAACAAAGCTTAAACTTAATAAAAACTGACGCGGTGCGGCTTCAGGACGTGGCTTACTGGGTGGTTTATAGCTTTATGAATCGTTACGCCAAGGACATGACCTGGGAATGGTTTAAGGAACATTGGGAGTGGATGGCTAAGGATTTAGCCGGTGATCCAGGTTTTCCTCGATTACCCGTGTATGCCGCCAGAGCTTTTACCGATAAGTCATTCCTAAAAGATTATGATGCGTTCTTTGCACCCAATCTTACTCCTTTAATTGACCGCGCAGTGAAGCAAGGTGCCGAAATAGTGGAGTGGCAAGCCGATTGGAAGCAGCGCGAAGCCAAAGCCGTCAAACAATTTTTTAAGGACATGGGTTAAATGGTACCGTCAGAGTATCAATACGGTAACGGCTACATAGTTCTTAAGGATTTAGTGCTGGCTGGTCTGCCTCAAAAAATTGCCTTGCTTGGGCATGAGTTTTTTCCTAAATCTGAGTTTCATATTTCTTTGGTCTGCGTTTATAAGTTAGCGGCTCTCATCGATCCAAATAACAAGCCTCTCATCGAAAACCAGATAGTTGCGGAATTTACCCAGTTTGTACAGCAGCACCCGCTCAGTACCTACACGTTAACACCCAACTTTAGACATGTTCAGAGAGGTGAAAAGCAGACGCTAATTGTTATGGCGACGGTGGCCGGGCTTGAGGATTTCTTTAAAACATTAAGCCAAAAATATGGTGTTGAATTGCCGCTGCAACCTGCCCATATAACGCTGTATAGCATTAAGCCGGTAACGGGTATTGGCATTTTGTCGCCAGAAGAACTGGCACGTGATTCGCACCAGGTAAAAATAGCCGAGCTTGCAGCTTACTTTAGCTAAGATCATCTAAGAAGTCGGTCACTATAAACTCGGGGCCGCTGACCTCTACGGCGGCCAGTTGATAGTTGCCACTCCAGCGCGTCTTAGCTACCCATAGCTCGGCAGCAAAGGTCATTTGCTGAAGCTTTTTGGCAGTAATGTAATCTACTCCTGTGCCTTGTGTGTCTTTAGAACGATATTTTACTTCTATAAAATAAATAGTTTGATTTTGGCGGCCGACAATATCAATCTCGCAGTATCGAGTACGCCAATTTTGTTCCAATAGTTCTAGACCCTTTTGTTTGAGGTATTCCGCTGCTTTAGCCTCAGCCCGACGGCCAATTTGAAAGGTGGTCATGGTGCAGCTCCAAGCAAGGCCCGAACTGGCTTATAGCTGCGCCGGTGCAGCTGGCAAGGACCATGCTCCTGCAGTAGCGCGGCGTGCAAGCGCGTGCCGTAGCCAACGTGTTTTTCAAACTTGTAGGCTGGAAATTTACGGGCTATATCTGTCATGTAGGTATCTCTAGCTACTTTGGCAGCAATACTGGCGGCGCTGACTATAGGATAATGCTGGTCGGCCTTAACTACAGCCTGAACCAGTTTAAACTGATCTGGGCAGTAGTTGATATTGCCATCAATGATTATGTGTTCATTCACACGACAACCTAATGATTCTAGGGCCCGGCTAACTCCTAGGCGCATCGCCTGGCTTAAGCCCAATCCGTCTATTTCTATTGGCTGCACCCAGCCTTCACCAATGACACAACTTTCTTTTATAAGTAAGCAGAAAGCTTCCCGCTCGGGTCTGGTAAGTTGCTTGGAATCTTTTAAGCCAACGGGAAGTTCCCGTATGGCGCGGGCCGCCACCACTAGCAATGGACCAGCCCAACTTCCTCGCCCTACTTCGTCTATCCCAACCATGTTTTTATAGTAACTTACTATGTAGTCAGAGCTATAATAATCACATGCCAAACCTGGTGACACATGCCTACATAACTACAGAAGTTTTTCCAATGGCTACACCGGATATGATAATGGGTAGCACGTTGCCAGACTTTGCGGGTATGTTCAAGGATTATAGGGCATCTACCTTCCTGCTTAGTCAATACGCCCTCACCTCAGAATTAAAGCAAGGTATCGGTTTTCATACTGCTACCGACCAGGTTTTCGATTTATTGCCACTACGAAATCAATTACTGGCTGATTGTCGGTCAGACAGTGCCCGGCAGTTGCCCTTATTAGATAAGAAGGTTGCCGGCGTGTTAGCCAACATCGGCACCGACATACTTATGGACGTGCCTATTTTAGAAAATCAAAAAGGTCAAAATATATATGACGACCTAAAAATAGCCGTTTTATCAGGTAGAACGGCGCTTGCCGAAACATTTACCCCTAGTTTTACTGAGTTAGTGCAACGATTTTTTGCTACGGATAGGCCTTATCAGTATCGGGACACTACTTGGTTGACCGAAATGTTGCAACGGCGTTTTTACAAAAGAAATCCTAGATTATCATTTCCGGACGAACTTTGTTCAGGTGTGGCTGATATGCTTCAGCGGCAGCTTGGTAGAATTCGCCAACATAGTCAGGTACTGCTGACTCAAACTATCGATACGCTTAAATAATTATTCTTTTTTGGCTTCGTCGTGTTTAGCTATGGCGGCTTCCGCCTTGGCTTCTTCTGCGGCTTGTTCTTTGGCCTTTGTGGCAGCTTCGATCTCATGGTCGGCTTCGGCCTTGGCCTTTAGCTCTTCCTCGGCTTTTTCAGCATCTTCATCGCGAATAGTGTTCACGGCTTCTCGGTCAAAGTCTACGCCGCTCAGTCGAGCTGATTTGCCAGTTCGCTGGCGCATGTAGGTTAGGTAGTTACGGCGTACTTTGCTTCGCTTGGTAACTTCAACTTTTAGGACAAGCGGGGAGTGCATGAGGTAGGTTTTCTCTACACCAATACCGCTGGCAATGCGACGAACAGTAATTGAGCTGGTGTGGCTGCCCTTGCGATCGGTGCGAATAACTAGGCCTTCAAAGATCTGGACGCGCTCTTTGCTGCCTTCACGAATCTTCTGGTGCACACGAACAGTGTCGCCCGACTTAACGTCTACGACTTGTTTCTTCTTGTACTGCTCATTAATTTTCTGAATAACAGATTGCATAAAGAGTAATTCTACCTTATTACGGCTGATTCAGCAAGAGGTATTACTTAGCCCACCACGCGGTAGACTTCTTCTATGGTGGTCAGGCCTTGAATAATTTTGAGTACGCCATCCTGAAGCATGGTAGTCATGCCGCTTTTAACAGCAGCAGCTTCGATCTCCTGGGTGGATAGGTGTTTACCACCGGTTTGCAGCAGCTTGCGTATCTCGCCAGTCATTAAAAATTGCTCGCGAATGGCTACTTGGCGCTGGTAACCATAGGGGTTGTCGGCCGAACTGCCGGGTTTATAGAGCTTTACGCCGCTGAGGTTTGGCTTTTCCAAGCCCGGTGGCAAGCTATCAATAACGGCCTGAAGTTTTTGGAGCGTGGCAGCGTCTGGTTCATAGGCCTGCCGCGTGGACTCGTCTAAGCGACGGACCAAACGCTGAGCCATCACCAATCGTATAGCGGAAACAAACAGCGGGTTCTCGCCAATCACGTCCATGAGCCTGGTCAAGGCCGCAGCTGCCGAGCCGGCATGAAAGGTAGAAAGTACCAAATGACCGGTCAAGGAGGCCTGCAGTGCCGTCTTAGCGGTATCCATGTCGCGAATCTCCCCTACCATGACCACGTCCGGGTCAAGGCGCAGCACGGCCCGAAGCTTATCGGCAAAATTCGTCTGCTGACTGTTGGCTGTGGTAACAGATATCTGGGTAATACCTTCAAACTGATACTCTACGGGATCTTCAACGGTGATGATCTTACGCTCGTCGTTATTTAGCGAGTTTAAGATAGAGTACAGTGTGGTGGTTTTACCTGAACCAGTTGGTCCAACGGCCAACACCAGGGCTGAGGGTTTCTGGATAATATTATCTATGACCCCACGCTCTTTCTCCGATAGTCCAAGCTTATCCAGCACGTACATATCCTGACGCATATTAAACAGGCGCATAACCACGTCCATGCCGTTAATAGCTGGGACGGTTTCGACGCGCAAGTTAATGTCGACCTCTGTGCCGTCAGCCATCCGAACGTGTTGGGCAATGTGGCCCTGCTGAGCATCTTGGGCTGAGGTAGAAATATTGCCGGCACTGGCAATAGCCGAGATAAGCATCCGACATTTTTCTGGGGTTATTCGGGCAATGGAGTGTAATACGCCATCAATTCTAAAGCGAATACGCACGTATGTTTGCTGATTTTCCACATGAATGTCACTGGCAGCCAGCTTATGGGCCTGTTGAACTAAGTAGGCCAGCATATCGTCGGCCCGAACTTGTTCTAACACGGCCGAAACCTTCTTTACAATGTCGGCCGTGCCGGCGGTGTTGAGTTCGATGTCCTGGTAGGTAACTTGTTTGGGTGGGTCATAAAGCCGCATGTAGTCGCGATAGCCAGCCTCTGATATAAGCGAGAAGGTCACTCGCTGATCCAAAAACCGTTGCCGCAAATTGGTCATTGATTGTTGCGAGGTGGTATTAGTGACGCCAAAATGAACATTATGCCCATCAACCTGCAGTGGTATAATGCGCAGTTGATAGAGGTCAGTGGCTGGCATCAAATCCTTATAGATTGGCTTGTTTCCGGGAGTGGAGGTATCAAAATAAGGCATGCCCAGTATTCGGGCCCGCCTTAAAGTAGTTTGCTCTTCGTCACGCCGAGCGTCTTGACTCATAAGCATAAGTATAACCAATGCTAGCTGCTTTTGTCAGCTAAACCGCCCAGTATTGTATACTTTGGTCCATGATACGCGAGATAGTCCTCATTGCTCATAATTTGCGTAGTACACACAATGTTGGCTCACTGCTACGAACGGCTGAAGGGTTGGGTATCCAGAAGGTATATTTAACTGGTTACACACCGTACCCACTTACTCAAAATGATACACGAATGCCGCACCTGGCCGCTAAACTTGCTAAGCAGATTAATAAGACTGCACTCGGCGCAGAAACCAGTTTGCAGTGGGAGCATGTCGACGATGTCATCAGTGTAGTCAGCCTACTCAAGGCCAATGGTTTTGAGATTATTGGGCTTGAGCAAGTCAACCAAGCTATATCGTTGCCAGATTATACGCCAACTGAAAAAGTCGCCGTACTTGTTGGGCGTGAAGTAGAAGGCCTGGAACCAGAAGTTGTCGAAGCTTGTAACAAAATAGTCGAGATTCCCATGTTTGGTCAAAAAGAATCGTTCAATGTGGTACAAGCAGCCGCCATGGCGCTGTATCATTGCCGATTTGCTGTACAATAGTCGTTATGGTTGCACGGCAATCGCGTCCCCACGCCAAGCGGCAGGGGCGCCACCAAAAACACACAAAACATTTTCTCCAAGTCTACTGGCCATATATGCCGTTGATGTCTATTGTGCTGGCCGGATTATTTATTGCTACACCCTGGAAAACACCACAACAATCCGCTCAAGGTGTGCTGGCCTATGCCACTAACACCTCTGTGGACGGCTTATTGCAAGAGACAAATAATCAGCGCGCCAGCAGCGGTCAGAAGAGTCTCAGTCTAAATAGTAAATTGGTCTCCGCAGCCCAAGCTAAAGCGGCTGACATGGTAGCCAAGAATTATTGGTCACACACTACTCCGAGCGGCCAGCAACCATGGATTTTTGTTGATGCCGCAGGGTATAGGTACCAAAAAGCTGGCGAAAATTTAGCCTATGGTTTCACCACCAGCTCCTACACGGTGGCCGGATGGATGAATAGCCCGTCGCACCGCGACAATATGCTTGATAGTAACTTTAGCGAAGTTGGTTTTGGCATTGCCAACGCGGCCGATTACCAAAGTACCGGACCAGAAACAGTCGTGGTAGCCTTTTATAGTGAACCAGCCGTCCTAGCTTCTAGCAGCGTAGCGCCCAGCTCTGGTGTGCCAACCACAAGTGCTACCAAGCCGCTGCCCAAGAAGGCTGCGGCAGCAGCGGCTCCTACTCCAGCCAGCGCCGTACCAGTAGCCGCAGCCGAGCCTCCCAAGTCAGAACCCAAGACTGATGCTATTACGACTGAACGTAAAATTGCGGCTGAGCCCACTTCGCAGAATATCTCCCGCATTCAAGCCATAACTAATGGCCGCATGCCGTGGATCGGCTACGCCACCGGGCTATTAACCGGTGCCGCCATTGCAGTGCTGATTTTAAAGCATGGTTTGGTACTTAAACGCATGTTGCTCAATGGCGAGCGCTTTATTTACCATCACGCCCTGTTTGACGTCACAATTGTCTCTTTTATGGCATTGTGTATTGTCTCGGCCCACAGCGTCGGTGTTATTAGATAAGGTTACTGCAACTTGATGTTGGCTTCTCCAACCAGCGTTTGGAGGGATTGAATTGCTGCGCCATCATGATTTATGCGCATGGGTAGTTTGATGGCTTGGCGTTTGTCAGCGCCTCCCAGCACTAGTACAACTTCGGTTTCGCCACGGTAACTGTCGATGGTTTCTTTTAAAGACCGGAGTAGCGATTGATCATCGCTATTTTCCATACGGATGTACAAACGCCTGGAACGAGACAGCGTGGCGGTTTCGGTCACTGGAGTAACGGGCACCGCTTTAATTTTCTTAGGTTTTGGCACCCTGGCCTTTTTTCCAGTGGCCTGATAAGCCATAGCTTGCTCGGGAGTAACTGAGCGTAGATCATTGACCATGACCTTCAACTCACTACTTGATTCGCCGTTGCGATCACGGGTGCTGAGCTTGCCATTTACGATCACTACGGCGTCTTTAGTCCAGTTGCCAATATTTTGCTGAAAGACACTTGGAAACAGGATGAGTTCTATCTCATTTTTCATGTCGGCCAACTTCACGAAAGCCATTTTTTGACCGTTTTTAGTAGTAATCTCCCGTTGATCAACAATTATGCCGCCGATTTTAACTGCCTTACCGTCCATATCTGGCGTCAAGGAGTCGATCGGTACCGTTTGTTCGTTTAATAGTAGCTCGAATTGATCGAGTGGATGCTGCGAAAGGTACAGTCCAAGCAGCTCACGCTCCCACAGCAACTGTTCTTGAATGGTTACTGGCGTAGCGGATTCGTTCAGGGCTAATTTGGGTGTAGCCAGGAGTTCTGCTCCGTCACTGCCAAATAAATCGGTTTGGCCGCTACTGGCCTGTTTGTGTACCCGGGAGGCAAAGGCCCCTAAAGCGTCAAGATTGTGGAGTAACATGCCGCGCTGAAGGCCCAGTGCATCAAAGGCCCCAGATTTAATCAGGCTTTCTAACGTCTTTCGATTCACGACTCGCGGATTTATACGGGCCAAAAAGTCTTCGATGCTTACGAATTTGCCGCCCTCAGTTCTGGCCCGCAGTATTTCTTCTACGGCGCCGGTGCCAACATTCTTAATAGCTGCCATGCCAAAGCGAATTTGATTGTTTCCAGGCACAATAGCAAATTCCAAAAATGATTCATTGACGTCTGGCGCCATGACTTCCAGCCCCATGTGCCGACACGCAGAGATCTCAATACTCAATCGGTCGGTATTGTCATAATCGCTGGTCATCAGCGCTGCCATGTAAGCACTGGGATAATTTGCCTTCAGATAGGCCGTCCAGTAAGAAATCTGGGCATAGCAGGTGGCATGGGCCTTGTTAAAGGAGTAGTCCGCAAAGGGCTGAATCTGCGCCCACAACTGAGCGGCCTGCGTTTTGCCAAGTCCTTGGCGCAAACAGCCCTCAATAAACTTTGGCTCTTCGGCCTTCATGATATCGCGTTTTTTCTTACCAATGGCTTTGCGGACCAGGTCAGCTTCGCCCGGCGTGTAGCCAGCCACTAGCTGCAGCAGCTTAATAATCTGCTCCTGGTAGACCATTACCCCGTAGGTATCGTGCAAAATAGGCTCCAGAGACTGATGCAAATAGGTAATTGAGGCAGGGTTGTTTTTGCCTTCAATAAAGCGTGGAATTTCAGACATTGGCCCGGGGCGATACAGCGCCCCCATAGCAATAATATCTTCAAACATAGTAGGCTTGAGCTCTTTTAAGTAGCGCTTCATGCCCGAAGATTCTAACTGAAAAACACCGGTGGTGTCGCCAGTTTTTAGCAGTTGAAAGGTTTTAGCGTCGTCCAGTGGTATGGCGCCCAGTTCGATATCTTTTTTGTAGACCCGTTTAATGATTCTCAAAGCGTTTTTAATAATAGTGAGGTTGGACAGGCCCAGAAAGTCCATCTTAAGTAAACCAAGTTCTTCAATAGGCCCCATAGAGTACTGGGTGGCTACCACGCCTTTTTGGGCCATTTCAAGCGGCACAAACTTAACAATGTCGTCGGGCGCAATCACCACGCCAGCAGCGTGAACACCGTGGCTGCGAATAGTTCCTTCTAGCTGCACGGCCAGGTCAAAAACTCTTTTGGCTTGCTCGCTTGATTCATACTCTTGTTTGAGCTGAGGATCTTCCTGTAACGATTTCTCCAGGGGTATGTGGCGACCTTGGACGGGCGGCGGAATCATCTTAGCCATACGGTCTGCTTCGGCGTAGGGAACCTGTAATACACGAGCGACGTCGCGAACAGCATTACGGGCGGCCATGCGGCCAAAGGTGACTATATTGGCCACGCGATCATCACCATATTTTTCAACACAGTACTGGATAACTTCGTCACGCCGAGTGTCCTGAATATCTATATCAATATCTGGCATGCTAATACGGCCTGGGTTCAAAAAACGCTCAAACATGAGGTTGTACTTAAGCGGTTCAATTTCGGTAATTCTAATGGCGTAAGCCACGATAGAACCAGCTGCCGAACCGCGCCCAGGTCCAAAAACAATACCCTTGTCCTTACCCCAAGTAATAAAATCCTGCACAATCAAGAAATAGCCATTAAAGCCCATTGAATTTATAATCTCTAGCTCGTACTCAGCTCGCTCAATTATCTCTTTACTCAGTGATTTGCGGGCGGCCGCAATAGTAAGCTTTTCGCTAGCTGCGGCACTGGCATTGCCATAACGCCAGGCCAAGCCTTGCCAAACAAGCTGTTTAAGGTAACTGGTTTCATCTTCGCCTTTAGGTACCGGAAACTTAGGGATGAGGATTTTACCCAGCTCAATAGCTACGTCACATCTGTTGGCAATTTCGGAAGTGTTTTTGATAACCTCGGGGTGGTCTTGGCCCCAACGCTCAATGACCTCACCAGGATCCGTTACGTGCAACTCAAATTGCTTGAGACTCATGCGCTGCGTATCTGATAAAAATGATCCGGTCTGCACGCACAGTAAAATCTCGTGCGCTTCTTGATCCTCGTGTTTCAAATAGTGAGCATCGCAGGTCACGACCGCCTTAATGTCCAGCTCTTCGGCGAGTTTGAGCAGCTTTTTGTTGGCCTCTACTTGCTCATCCCATTTGCTGGGGTGCTTGGGGTGACCATGGTCTTGAATCTCAATGTAATAGCGGTCACCAAAGACTTTTTTATACCATTGGGCTACTTCCTTGGCTTGTTTGTACTGGTTTTGGCGCATTAGATCACCCACTTCACCACCGATACAGCCACTCAAGACAATGAGTCCCTCGTTATATTTCTCCAGCAAATTATGATCTATCCGTGGTCGATAGTAAAAGCCGTCTAGATTGGCCAGCGTGCTGAGACGCATCAAGTTCTCATAGCCAGTATTGTTCATGGCCAGCAGTATGAGGTGAAAATTGTTTTTGTCTTTACCGGGGTCTTTATCGGTATGGCCGCGGGCCGCTATATACGTTTCCATACCTATGATCGGCTTGACGTTTCCCGCCTTAGCAGCCTTGTAAAACTCGATGGCCCCGGAGAGCGTGCCATGATCAGTTATGGCCACTGACTGCATCCCGGCTTCTTTCACGTAATCAATCAGGGCCGGGATTTTGGTGAGCCCGTCCAATAAGCTGTATTGGGTGTGATTATGGAGGTGAACATAATCACCCGCCTCCAGTTTCTGTGACGCTTTTTTCTCGGCCATGAACCCTCTTTTCGGACCTTATTATAACTGACCGGTTTAAGCAAAAGAAGCGTATGTCTTTAAAATTACGGCCGCTTTTCTTGGACGGTGTGGCGAATATTGTTCACAAACGGGCCAATGACGGGCACTTGTTTAAAAAACGATAGGACCCAAATTACCAATGCCACAATTATAGTCGCGCCAAGTACCCCGCCCACACCGCTAACTAGGCCCTTAATAAAGCTCATTTTGTAAGTTTGGCCCTTGTCTAAGTACCCTGATTCATAAATGTTAGACACCAGGCGGCCCAACTGTTCATAGTCCTTTGGCGTTTTAGGCTTTGGCTTGGCCATTTACTTTGTAAGATATGATTTTAGGTGGTTGAGTGCCTTGGAACCTTCTTTAATGGCCTTTTGCAGATCTTTATTATCAGCGCCGCCATCGTGCAAGGCGCTTAAGAGTTCACGGGCTTTTTGCTGAGCTTCGGTGGCCGCACCCACTGCCCGGCTGTAACCGGCTTTGGCTTTACTGCTAGCTTCGTTGGCCTTGGTTTTGCTCTGGTCTATAAGATCAGTCAATTCGCTGTGCAGCTTTTTGAGTTGCTTTTCGGCCTCTGTTTTGGCTTGGGCGGCTGCTTTTTGGATGTCTTGGCGTGTTTCTTTGCCACTTTTTGGGGCTGTCAATATCCCAGCCACGTAACCGACGGCTCCCGCCACTAATGCTCCGGCGGCTAATTTCTTTCCATATTTTGCCATCTTGCCCTCCTATTTTTCCTTGGATTTACGTTTGAATACCGTCTCGTGGATGTTAGCCAAAAGCCGGCCGATGGCGACAGGAGTAGCGCTACTGCGAAAAAAGTCCGCCACGTCTTCGGCTTTGTTAGTTAGCCGTTCGGCCTTTTCGACAATCCGCTTTAGAGCGTTCACTAATTGAATAACCCTGATGACAACCACAATACTTAAAATAAGAAACAACGCTAATACAGCCGACAAAACAATAACTAAAATCTTAAGACTGGTATTAGCATCCATACCTTAATGTATAGCAGTTTGTCAGCACCAATACAAGTAAGCATCTTTCATTATGGCCGGAATTATGGTCTTGTAATTTCTTAAGACTAGGAATACAATATTGTTCTCATGGAGTCAACTACATTACAAGAGACGAAATCAGAGCTTGAAGTATTATTCTGGCAGCTTGTACCCGTTGCCGAAACCCTCTACGGTAATTTGGAATACCACGGCTTTGCGCATCCTCTTCACGTGTTTGAAACTGCCTGGCAAATTGCCGACGAGTGTGAAGAAAATGGCTTATCAGTAAACAGAAAGACTTTACTGGCCATGGTGTTATTTCACGACGCCGGTTTTCAGGATTGGGATGAAAGCCAGTTTAGCTCTCGTGAAGCCTACGCAGCTTTTCTGACTGGCAGCATCCTACCGGATTTTGGCTACACCGATGAAGAAATTATTGAGGTGCAGGCCGGCATCGCCGCCACGGAGTTGGGCATTAAGCCTGCCAGCCTAGAAGCCAAAATTATGCGCCGAGCCGATTTGTTTGGTATTCAAAATTATCAAACACTGCTTGAAGGAAGTTACAAACTATTACAAGAAAGTTGTAAGCTAGGCGGCGACTTCCCATCCCGTGATCAAATAGCCAAGGCCAAGGCCTTTGGAATAGACATTCTTGGGAAATACCTAGAAGATGATGAGCCATTGCATGCAGGTGATGTCGACCCCGTCACGGGCAAGTCTAAATACTACATGAAAGCCAAACTGGCGCTGGCTCAAATGAAATCAGAACAAGTTACCGTACTTGAGATGCGCTATAAAGATATTGCCGCCCGTCTGGCGGCTCAACGCAGAACTTTCTTAATTAATTCCTGAGCCAGCTCAGGATTGGCCTTACCTTGGCTCTTTTTCATGACCTGGCCTACTAAGAAGCCAATAGCTTTCATCTCGCCGTTTTTAACATCTTGGGCAGCTGTCTGATTTTCCTGGATAACTTCTTTTACGATAGCCTCTATTTCGGCCTCGTCCGAGACCTGAATATAGCCTTTTTCTTCGGCATATTTTTCAATACTTACAGGTAATTGAACCTTATGCAGTTTTAGTAGCTCTATCATTAGCGCTTTTACGCTATTAGAGCTTAATTTATTCTTAACTTGAAGATTGTATAGCTGGTCATAAACCGGCCATCGCGATGAATGGTCATTTAGTCCTCCAGGTATTGCTCTTCTAAATGGAATCTCATAATTTACTATCCAATTTGCATACGTTTTTGCGCGTTCTTTATCTTCCAGGTTTGCCTCTATAAGCGACAAATAATCGGCATTCGTTTCTTCCTGGGCGTCAAATAACGTGCTTATTTGTTGGGAGTCTAGGCCTAAGCCACTTAGTCGTTGCCGCCACTCAGCCGGCATGACAGGCATATTTTTTTCAATCAAAGTTATCCAAGCTTCATCTAAATCAAGCGGTGGAATGTCCGGTTCCGGAAAGTAGCGATAATCATGGGCTTCTTCTTTACTACGCTGGCTAAATGTTTTTTGTTTGGCGTCATTCCAACCCCGGGTCTCCTGAACTACCTTTTCGCCTTTTTCTAATAACTCAATTTGACGGTTAATCTCATATTCGACAGCTTTTTCAACGCTCCGGAAAGAATTTAGGTTCTTAGTTTCTGAACGAGTACCCAGCGCATCAGTCTTGCTAACAGAGACATTAACGTCAAATCGAATATTGCCCTTGTACATATCAGCCAGTGAAACATCAGTGTAACGGGCTATCAAATAAAGCTCTTTGGCATAAGCTTTAGCCTCAGCTGCTGAATGCATATCAGCCTCCGATACGACCTCCAAGAGGGGCGTACCGGCTCTATTTAAGTCAACCAGGCTGTAATCCTTGCCCTCGGGATGCATACTTTTTCCTGCATCCTCTTCCATCTGAACGCGATTTAGCCGGATATCCTTACTTTTGCCATCCACATCTATGGTTACATAGCCGCCCACGATTATCGGTTTTGCCAGCTGGGTAATTTGATAACCTTTTGGAAGATCCGGATAAAAATAATGTTTCCGTTCAAAATAACTGTATTTTTGAGGACGAGTATTGAAAGCAAAGGCAATACTAATAGCGTAATCCACGGCTTTTTTATTTAATACAGGTAAAGCCCCCGGCATGCCAAGATCTATATGACTGATAAGTGTATTGGGGGAAGCTTCGTAGGCCTCATTGCTTACAGCCGAGAACAATTTGGTCTTAGTCCTAAGCTGTACATGGCACTCAATACCGATGGTGGCAGTATATTTTTTACGGGTTTCAGCGCTTATCATCAGGTAATGCTCCAATATCTTTTAGCGCCTGACGAAAATGAATCAGGGCTTGCTTGACCTGTTTTTCGCGCAGTCGGACATTTGTGCCCTCTTTCAGTTTTTTACTCAGATTGTGGCTGGACCACACCCCATCGTTATCACTGAGGGCATGTTGAGCAGAAACTAATCGCTCGCCCATACGCTTACCCTTAAAGCGCCGCTTTTTTAAGGCTTTATTTAAGAGTTCATCGGAGGCCATGATGGCCTTAGCCCAGGTTTCCTTATTGGAGCAATATTTTTGTAGCTGCTTCCACTGATTAACAAAGGGTGCTTGTTTGAACCTACCTGATTTGCGCCGCCGCCTGGAAATGAAAATACTCAGTAAGCCCGAGACCACGATGGCTGCGATGGCTATAAGAATTATCTTCATACCAACACCTCCTCGGCTGCCTTGGCAAGAGCCAATAAAGCGCGGTCTTGACGCTGTGGTGCCAGAAGCTGCAAGCCAATGGGCAGTTTATGGGCCGACCCAACAGGGATGCTTATGGCTGGCACGCCGGCTAAGTTGGCGCCCACGGTCATGATATCTGTTAGATACATTTGCAGCGGGTCGCTGACATTTTGCCCAATCTCAAAAGCCACCATTGGCGCAGTCGGTCCAAGCAAGAAATCGACCTGGCTGAAAGCCTTCTCGTATTCTTTGATAAGTTTTGTACGGATGAGCTGGGCCCGTTTGTAGTAGGCATCGTAATAGCCGCTACTCAGCACATAAGTGCCGATCATAATGCGTCTTTTAGCTTCATCACCAAAACCCTCACTTCGTGACCAATTGTAGCTTTCCTCTAGGTTTTTAGCGTTCTGGGCAAAGTAGCCATAGTGCTGGCCATCATAACGACTTAAGTTAGAGCTTACCTCGGCAGGCATAATAATGTAGTAGCAGGCCAGCGCTAGGGTAAGCGACGGCAAACTTACCTCTGTTATTTCGGCTCCCGAAGTTTTGAGTTTGGCGATTGACGCATCAATAGAACGCTTAATTTCAGGGTCGAGGCCCTGGCCCATATATTCCTTTATAACACCGATTTTTTTACCTTTAATATCGCTACCAAGCACGGTATAGCTAGTTTTATCGCGGTCAATAGTTGTGGAGTCCAGACGATCTTTACCAGCCATAACGTCAAGCACCAGAGCGGCGTCTTCAACAGTAGTCGTTAGCGGCCCAATAACATCGGTACTGCTGGCCATAGCAATAACGCCTGAACGCGAGACCAACCCATAGGTGGGCTTATAGCCAACAGCCCCAGTAAAAGCCGCCGGTAACCTAATAGAGCCGCCAGTGTCCGTACCCAGCGCGAAGGGGGCTAGCCCTAAAACCACTGCGGTCGCGGAGCCGCCCGATGAGCCGCCGGGCACTCGCTTAGAATCATGGGGATTTTTAGTAGTCATAAAATCACTATTTTCAGTACTGGAACCATGAGCAAAGGCATCAAGATTGGCCTTGGCTACACAAATGGCGCCCTCGGCCTCCAGTAATTCTATAGCCGTCGCCTGATAAGGCGCTTTAAACCCTTTTAAAATATTACTAGCAGCCGTTGTTTCGCTGCCAAACGTTAAGAAATTATCCTTAGCAATAAAGGGTACACCGGCCAGCCGTCCAATTTTCTCACCCTTTGCCACCCGGGCATCAATGTCACGAGCTCGCACCACGGAACGATCAGTAATAACAGCAATGATCGCTTGATACTCTTGGGTATCTTGGATGCGCTTTAAAGATTCAGCTACCAGGTCGGTGGCCTTAGTTTTACCGGCTGATACGTCGGCGGCAATTTGAGCAATGGCAGGCCAAGTGCTCATTAATTGAGCATCCTTTTGACCTTAAAATGACCTTTTTCGGTGGCCGGCGCGTTTTTGAGCAGTTCTTCTGGCGTGGTGCCGTAGCTCACTTCCTCATCGGGACGCATAACGTTTGTCAGACCGGTAACCTGGTGCGTTGGCTCCAGTCCGCCCACATCAGCCTTCTGTAATTGCTCTACATAACCCAGGATAGCGCTAATTTCTTTTTGAAATTTATCTACTTCTTCATGGGTCAGCTGCAGGCGCGCCAGTTTTGCCAATCTTAATACATCCGCTTGTGTGAGGTCCGCCATATGTAATTCAAGTATATCAAAAATACACTCCTGGAATGAAATACCCCATAAAATTCCCTATTTACAAACCTAAACTCCAGGACTACGATAAAGATAAGCGAGAAATCTCTCAGACAAGAAGAAAGTAATGTTATTTACCGAAAAGCTACAGATTACTCCACAGCAACCAACAATTCATGGCGAAGTTAGTGCGCCGGTAACTGATATTCAGTCTCTTTCCCCGGTTGATGAAGCTGTTTATTATTCACCCGGCGAAACGCCTAACCCAGTCGTTAACCGAAGACTTTTAGACACTGATCGCCATGCTAGGTTTGGTGACAGTTGGACGGAAATCTTTACCATGAAGAATGGTCGACGCTATGAAGTGGTCACTAACGTACCCCGAAAGCAACGATCTGAAGTTCCCATAGTCTTTACCACTGCGCTTGGTACTAGCATTCGTGGACACAATTGGCACACTATGCAGCAAATGATGGATACCGGTTTTTCAGTTGTTATGGTTGGACCAGAAGGTGGTCACGCTTCTTGGCCGCATAGCAAGCGAGGTTGGAAGCAGTTTATGCATAATTTGACCAATATAAGTCTTGAAGAAACAGCCGAAAACATGCATGAGATTTTAAATGTCACTGATCATCTATATCTTTATGAACCGGGTGGCGCCATTAATATTGGTGAGTCGCGTGGTGGCGGTGCTGGCATGGGTTTCAAAGCCCGGGCTTCACGTTTTGGCCGGCAGGTTTTATATTCCGACCTTACTGCTACGCCATTTGCAAAAAAGTTGGCTCTGTTAGAGTCACCAAAGTTGTCCAATGTTCCGGTTAAAGAATTGAAAAGTATTGGCCGAGTGTTCTTGCGTGGTAAGGTTGACTTAGTTCGGCTTACTCATTATCCAGAAACCTTAAATCTCAACCCTCACTATCTCCTGCACGTGGCGGGCAGCATTCCTACGCTGTTACGGGGACACTCCGGAAACTTAGCTGATGAAATCGGCCAAGATGCAAAAATGCACAATACGCAATTTGAAGAAGACGGTATGGGACAAGCCAGCGAGTGGGATGAGAAGTTTAAACATCATCCTTACGTCGTTAATCTACTATTGGCTGGTACACATGTTGATCTTGCCCAAGATTGGGTGCTCGATGCCCGGGTGGCCAGAATGCGCGGCTTACGTGATGAACTGGAAACAGCCAAAGGTCAGTGGGCTCGGATTGACTGGCGAAACGTTCACATGGGCGAACACATAGTCCGAGCTGCTTAAAGCTTAGACTTGATGTCCTCAATGGTGTCACGCAGATCAGCGGCTTTTTCGAATTGTAGGTTGGCAGCGGCTAGTTCCATTTGAGACGACAAGTCTTTTATGAGGTGGCCATACTCGTCCTTGGGAATTTTCTTCAAATTGATCTTGGGCTTTTCATCTTCGGGCAGATCAGGCCGCATGCCCTTTTCAATCGCTTTAGCAATGCCCTGCGGAGTAATACCATGCTTGGTATTGTAAGCTTCTTGAATTTTGCGGCGGCGGTTGGTTTCATCAATGGTGCGCTTCATGCTACCGGTTACGTGATCGGCATACATAATTACGCGACCTTCAATGTGCCGAGCTGCCCGGCCAACAGTCTGGATGAGCGCCTGTTCGCTACGCAAAAAACCTTCTTTATCGGCATCTAAAATGGTCACCAGGCTGACTTCAGGCAAATCCAGGCCTTCGCGCAGTAGATTGATACCGACCACCACGTCGTACACACCCAGACGGAGATCGCGCAGTATATCGGTTCGATCTAAAGTGTCCACATCACTGTGCAGGTAAGTTACTTTAATTTGGAGTTCGGCTAAGTATTCGGTGAGATCCTCGGCCATACGCTTGGTTAAGGTGGTGACCAGGACGCGTTGGTGCTTGGCTACCGTATCTTTTATTTCAGCCAGCAGATCATCTACCTGGCCATCTACCGGGCGAACCTCAATGACCGGATCAATTAAGCCGGTAGGACGAATAACCTGCTGGGCGGGCTCTGGACTACGGCTGAGCTCATATTCAGCGGGCGTGGCACTGACGTAAACCGTTTGATTGACATGCCGTTCGAACTCCGTGAAAGTCAGTGGCCGGTTATCTAAGGCGCTCGGCAAGCGAAAACCGTGTTCCACCAACACTTCTTTACGGGCTCGGTCACCGTTATACATGCCTCGTACCTGCGGAATGCTCATGTGACTTTCGTCTATAAACATCAGATAGTCATCCGGAAAGTAATCGAGTAAGGTGGCCGGCTGTTCACCGGGCTCACGGTTGGTTAGGTAGCGACTATAGTTCTCAATACCTTTTACAAAACCGGTTTCTTCCATCATTTCTATATCAAAACGGGTGCGCTGCTGCAGGCGCTGAGCCTCTAGTAACAGGCCGTGTTTATTAAACCAGGCCAGGCGCTCCTCTAACTCCGCTTCTATTTTACCGATGGCTGCTCTAAGTTTTTGTTCTGGCGTAACATAGTGACTACTGGGAAAGATTTTTAGTTGGGATAAGGTTTGGAGCACTTCGCCAGTAAGTGGGTTGAGTTTAGTAATGCGCTCTACTTCATCGCCAAACAGCTCAATTCGGTAAGCCACTTCTTCGCCGGCTGGAAAAACGTCCACCACATCCCCACGCACCCGAAATGTACCCCGGTGAAAATCAATATCATTACGCTGATACTGGATATCGGTGAGATGTCGTAACAATTTGTCGCGGCGGCGGACTTCGCCTTGAGTAACCTTCACAGCCATACCATCATAATCTTCTACCGAGCCAATACCGTAAATACAGCTCACACTGGCCACAATAATCACATCTCGTCGGCTTAATAAGCTGTCAGTGGCGGCGTGTCGCAGCCGATCAATTTCTTCGTTAATCTGACTGTCTTTTTCTATGTAGGTGTCAGAGCGCGGAATATAGGCTTCTGGTTGGTAGTAATCAAAATAGCTCACAAAATAATGTACGGCGTTGTCAGGAAAAAAACTTTTGAATTCACCATACAGCTGGGCGGCCAGGGTTTTATTATGGCTGAGCACCAAGGTGGGCTTTTGGACGTTTTGAATAACGTTGGCCATGGAAAAGGTTTTGCCCGAGCCGGTAACACCCAGCAGCACCTGCTCCTTTAACCCGTCGTTAACACCTTTGGTCAACTGAGCAATGGCCTTGGGCTGATCACCTGTTGGTTTGTACTTGGCCTGTAACTTGAATGGACCCATCGTTATATTGTATCAGCCGACGGACACTATGATGAGAACAGCTTAATTGACTTAAGCACCGGGGTAGCTTCTTTCACTTCTGCCGAGTCAAAAAACTTTCTCGTAACATTCTGGGTATCATCCTTACCTTCTACATACACTGTCAGATTTCCGTTCTTTTCACAATTGATTTCGTCCCATGGGTAAATAACGGCACCAATAAAGGTGCCGGTTTTTATGGCAGAACCATCTATATTGTTACTAATATCAATAAAGTATTTAGTTGCTCCACCGTTACTCAGGGAAGCCGTAAGACTAGCAGTATAAAAATACACCGGTTTAGTGGTTGAACTATTAGGCAGCTTTTCGCTTGTCAGAGTTTGTAGGGTTGAACAAGTTTGAGTAGTGTGTGCGCCGTTTTCTCCGCTGGCACAGTCGCCACCCTTACCGCCAAAATCAGGTCCAAAATGCACTTTGGTACCGGCTGGTGATGTTACCACAACATCGCCCTCTGTGCCGCCCCTGCCTTGGTCTGATAAGTTCTCAGATATTGCCCAATTTGCCGGATATGAGAAGCTAAAACCATGTTCATCATTCTTATACTCTTTAAGCTCACCTGCTTTGGTAACAGTAGCCTTTTTGGCAGAACCACCGACGGCAAGATTATTACTCGCTGCTGAGTTTAAGGACGTATTGGTACTATTGCGCGCTTGTATAACGAACCAACCAACAAAACCAATGATGGTCATTATCACTAATACCAATATAATTTCCACCGAGCTAAAGCCAGTTTGACTTGATCGAGTCCTCATGTAAGTATCTCCATCAGTGAGCTTCCTTTTTCTTGTGGTCTTCTAAGAACCAAAAACTATTACGTTTGAGCTCTTTGTTGACATCGGCAAATTCTTTGTCCAGCAGAGCTACCATACGCGCCATAAGATTCTCGGGATTATCATCATAGATGATCAAATGATCTCTGGGTGGCTGCAGTACTTTCATGAGTGATGGAATAATATCAGCCGCTCCACCACTATTGGTAAGCACGCCAACTGGCTTATAGGCTTCGAGAGCTGTTACAAATTCGTGCAAACTGCCAAACCCACCTCCAACAGTAATAACGGCGTCGGAGGACTGAATTAAGAAGGTATCTCGGCCAACGTAATCCAGCCCGGTGTAATTAACAAAATCAAAATATCGTCTAGGCAAGCGGTACTTGCGAATATGCTCACGAACACTGCTAGCGGGAGAGAAGCCAATGCTTGTACCACCAGCGTCTTTGGCCCCTTTTGCAGCGAAATAGGGCAGCCCTACCGTTGCACCAGTAGTCAAGATGTGTCCGTGTTTGGCGATTGAGGCTCCAAGCCGCTCAGCTAACTGCTTATCAGCGTCCACGGTGGTCCCGTTATGGGCTCCTGATATGCAAATAGAGTATTGCAATCTTTGGCTGTTGTCTGGATCAACTAAACTCATAAGCTTCCACCATTAGTTGTTCGGTCTCGGTCATATGATTGTCAAGCTGCTCCAACACCTGTTCTTTTAGTGGCGGCTCGTCCATGTAGCGCATGAATAGCTCATCCCACAATGCTGAGCTTAAATGATAGGTGGCTTGCTTGCCGTAGGGCAAATTATTGCAGTAGCTTATGGCCAGATCGAGTAAGTTTAGCGACAATACTTTTTTGCCGTCCATCACCCCAACGTAATCCAGCCCTTGCCAAAACTTTATGGCCGGCACTACCTTGGTCATGATTTCTTCGGCATGACGCCAGTGAAGATCTTCTGGCTGGACGTGCGGTTCAAACAACTCCGGATGCTGCTTAGGGCTCGTTTTGCCGAAGTAATGATGCACAACGCGCCAGTGGACTTGCTGATCAGCCATGGTAATCGAGGCCGTGTGCTCGTCGGCCAATGCCCGGGCCACAATTTCTCCAAAGTTTGGCGTTACGTGCTGAAGTTTAGTAAAGGTACTATAGGTCCGAATTTCGCTGACATAGTGCAGTATTAAGGGAAAAGCAACCAGGGCCAGGCCCGGCAAATTTTTAACAGGCAGGGGCAAGATTGCCACCAGTCCGGCCTCTCGAACCAGCACCACATTATGATGTTGGCGTAGCAAATAATTTTGGGCGGCCTTGCCCCAACGCTTGGTATCCAGCACAGCAACGTGTACATCTCGTGTTTCAAAATCACTAGCCGTCAGCGACTTATAGCTAGAGGTAAAACTAGCCTGCCAACGCTTGCTTTCTAATATTTGCGCCGCTGCGCAAAGCTCGTCTATACGTTCACGCTTTAATAAAGAATCGATTGATTTGTAGCCCAGATATTTCATGACCGCTTTGGGCGGCTTGGATTTGAGCAGCTTCTTAAGTGTGCTGTGTTTGATTGCCCAGCAATTTCTCGCTAGTTTTAAACTATCTATTTCGTTCTTGATCTTTGCCAGAATCTCATCGGTGCTGGAGTTGCGCGTGCATTCTAAAGCACCAAGCAGTAGCTCGTCGTGCTGCTTAATCGTGTCTAGCAATGCGGCGTATAACTCCGGGGGCGTTGTATCGTTTGGATCAAGTCCTAAAGACGTGGTAACAGCACGCATTTTACTAATGATTTCAGCCACCAACCGCACATCGATATCGGGGTGTCCACTGGCAGTTTCAAGATTACGCAATGAGGTCGTAAACAAAGGTTCTTTAGCACCCAACAACTGAGAGAGCATTCTCGCCATAATTAAGCTTAAGCGTAGCATAAACAATTGGAGCTGGCCAGGTACTGCCTATGCTTAAATTGAATGGATGCCGTATACTGGCGAGCATGAACAATTTAACCTCCACCCAAACCATGGCACGGGTTGCAGCTAATGCGTTGCCAATCTATCGGGGGTATAGAGGCTTTGCTACAGCCGAGCGACTTAAGAGCGATATGCAAGATCCAGCTGATCGTACCTGGCAGTTTGCCAGAAGAGTCGCTTTTGATGCCTCCACAGATATGGCAGACGGTGTGTTGGCGCGCATTGCTGGTGCTACAATATTGGGTGGCTTTCTTGATCAAATGGCCGATAAGTTTTGGTATCATTTACCCGTTCGTCAACTGGTCAAAAATGGCGAACTTTCACATTATCATGAAGATCTACCGCTCAGCCGGGATATAGGCGGTACCGCCATTCGTCTATGGAAGTTAAGCCAGGGCCGGTCTGCCGATGCTAAGCGCTCGGGTAAAGATAAGTACATTATTCAGGCAACCGCTTTGACAAGCATTTGCTCGCCGATGGCAGTCATTGCGCCCGATTTAGTTCGCTCACTGTTTGACATTTCGGTTGGACTATCCGTAGTAAGTGGTTATGAAATGCTGCGTGATGTAAACAACATTCTAGATGAGTATTCTGCCGAAGTCCCCGTGCTGCAAACAGTTAGTCGATTACTTGACTCCCAACTAGATGCCATAGCCGCCTAAAGGCGCTTTGGATGATACCATTGTGGTGCCTCTTTTAAGAGGTGCGCCAACTGATGTTCGGTAAGCAGTCCGCGCTGAGCTCCCACTTGCTGGACTACGCTCATAGCGTTAATCGGCGCCCACTGCAAGGCACCTTCTATGTTGCTGCCCTTCATGAGTGCCCCAACAAAAGTAGCCGAGAAAGCATCTCCGGCACCCGTTCGCTCAAATGGCGGCTTAGGATCAGGGTAGTTTGGCATTTGATAACGGCCCTCGGGTCCACTGGCGTAAGCTCCTCTTGGCCCATCAGTTATAACTACAATTTTTGGACCAAGTGCATGCAAATGATCAAACAAATTGTTTACATCTTCGTGCTTGCCGCCGCCAACCACGACGGCTTCTTCGCGGTTAAGTAGTAACACCTCAGTTTGTTTATAAATGCGCTCTAAGCGCTTGGCGCCAGCTTGCATCTGAAAAGTACCCGGTTGAAAGGCCAACTTTACCTCAGGATGCTTCTCCAGCCAATCGGCCACATCATCATGAAAATCAATGGCGTTTTTGCTAATCGAACTAAAGTATAGCCACTGGGGAATCTCATTTGGTCGGAGGTGTGGCCAGTAATATTCATATTCTTCGTGCTTAATTAAAATAGTGCGCTCATCTTTGTACCACAGCACATAGTGATAATTGCTAATCTTATGTGGGTTGATTCGTACAAACCGGCTATCTACTTCATTGTCGTGCAAAGCATCGATCATGTCCCGGCCATACTTATCGCTGCCCACATTAGCTACCAAACCGCTTCCAAAACCAAGCCGAGCAAAGCATACAGCTGCATTGGCCGAGTTGCCAACGGCCTCGATCACCTCAGCATGGTCAAATGGTACCTTGGTGGCAAAAGGTAAACTCAAGCGGAGGCCTTTTTCAGTCTGGATAACCTGCCCCTCATTATCGAGCAGCTTTATAAAGGCATCGGTAACTATATCGCCCACACTTAGTACATCTAATGTCTTCATTTGGCTCCTCAGACCTGTGCCTTATCGTGCGCATTAAACATTTTGAGTTTGCTCTCTACTACTTCTTGAACAGCATCAATGACCTGGCCCATGAGCTTTACAACTGCGTACTCGGTCTTGTTGGCTGCCAGGACGTCTTCCAGTGTTTTGCGGTAAGCCAAACGCATATCTGAATTGATATTTATCTTGCTGACACCGATTTTAACGGCCTCAACAAAATAGTGGCCTGGGGTACCGCTGCCGCCGTGCAAGGAAATGTTGCAGTCGATAGCTTGGCGAATTTGCTTAAGCAGTTCAATGTCGAGTATTTTGGGAGTTGGGTAAGCGCCGTGGAGGTTACCAATGGCAGCCGCGTAAGTATCTATGCCAGTGGCCTCTACAAAAGCTTTAGCTCCCTCTGGCGTACTAAAGGTCTTTTTAACTTCGGCATAGTCAAATTTCTCGGTGTGCACATTACTACTACCCTGGAAATAGTGTGGTTCGGCCTCTACCAGAGCGCCCGTCAGTTTGGCGTATTGGACCACTTCTTTGGTCAGCGAGATAATAGCTTCATCGCTGGCGTTATGATCGGCCTGGGACACATCTATATGAATAAATTCAAATCCCGCCTCAATACCAGCTTTAGCGTCTTTTACAGATGGTGAGTGGTCAAGATTGATGTACATTTCAACCTGATATTTAGCCTTGTAGTTATCAACCATATCCCGGATGTTATCGAGTCCCATGGCGTCAACTTCACCTTGGCTGACTTCCACTAACACTGGAGCCTTCAATTTGGCGGCCGCACGGGCCACAGCAATCAACGTTTCTTGGTTGTCCAGGTTAAACGCCCCCAGGGCAAAATGCTCGCGACGGGCTCGGACAAACGCCCCGCGGGCCTTTTGGCAGTTTTCACGGACTTGACGTATGGTTAAAGGCATTTCCCACCCTTTATGTTTGCTAAAACTTGCTTATGGTTTCAAGCATACCATATAATGCTAGCCAAAGATGCTATCAAAACTAAAAAAAATTCACTTTGAGCGTCAGCAAATCAAGCTGGCGTTACTTTGGGCGGTACCAACGGGCCTGGAAGTCTTTGTTTACATTTTTGTTGCCATTGTAACAGTTACCGTCTGTAACCTCAGCTTCTTTAAACAGAGCCTGTTTATCCCAAATAACCTCAACCCTTATAACTCTACACTTGATTCCATTAACCAGCTTGTCCAAAAAATCTTTGGCGAGCGTATTGCCGGTTCCTTGAGCCTGGGTATTTTCTGGGGACTGGTCGGTATGATTGTTTACGTCATTATTTGGCTGCTGCAAAACTTTTCTACCGAACTTAATAACGATTTAGCCATGACCAAGTATATTGTGCCGCGCGGCGGTGATCCGGAATCGCCAATTAGAAGTTTTTTGTCACTGAGTTTGTTCCGTTTCATGATACTGCTCTTGTTTATTTTTTACGTAAACCTTGTTTTTAGGGCGCTGCTACCCCGTTGGTTACAGCACTACCAAGGTCTGACGCACAATTGGCCACATAGCCGATATATGTGGGGCGCAGTATTTAGCATGATAGGGCAAATCATTACCCTGCATGGCTTTGTGGTCTTTACGCGACTCTTATTCCTACGAAAACGAATCTTTGGCTAGGCTTTTTTTACGAGATCGTGGGCGGCAATCATAATGTGCTTGGCAGTCAGGCCAAAGTGCTCGAGTAACTCAGCTGGTTCACCAGATTCCCCAAACCTGTCTCGCATGCCCAAACGCTTAATTGGCACCGGAAATTCTTCGCCTAAAAGTTCCGCGACTGCTCCTCCAAGCCCACCGTTAATCTGGGCCTCTTCTATTGTCAAAACGTGTTTGGTCTTGTGAACGCTTTTTAAAATAGTTACGCCGTCTAGCGGCTTAATTGTTGGGACATGGACCACCTCAGCATCAATACCGGTGCTAAATAGGCGCTCGGCAGCAATCAAGGCGTGATAGGTCATAGTCCCGGTGCTAATAATGGTGAGGTCCGTGCCTTCGGCATAGACATAGGCCTTACCGATTTCAAACGGCGTGTCTTTAGTGGTTAGAATAGGCGTGGCTTCGCGGGCTACCCGTAAATAGTTTGGCCGCTTGTCTATGGCCATAGCCAGCGTGGCTTTCTCGGACTCTAGACTATCTCCCGGCACAATCACCACCATATTTGGCAGCACCCGCATCAGCGCAATATCCTCGAGCATTTGGTGGGTAGCGCCATCGGCACCAGTGTATAAACCAGCGTGCGAACCAATAATCTTTACTGGCCGATCATTTAAACAAATAGTGGTCCTGATCTGCTCCCAGTTACGACCCGGACTAAAAGCTGCGTAGGACGATACAAATGGAATTTTACCTTGAGCAGCTAACCCGGAGCCAACCGTCACTAAGTTTTGCTCAGCAACGCCTACTTGCACAAACCGCTCCGGAAAGGCATCGGCAAACATATTAATTTGGGTAGAACTAGTCAGATCGGCACAGAGCGCTACGACTCGTTCGTCTCGACGACCGGCTTCCAGTAGCCCCCGTCCAAAACCTTTTCTAATGGGGTCATAGTCGGGTTTGTGGTAAATATTGGTGGCCAGGTGTAAATCACTCATGCTCGCTCCTAATTTTGCCGCGCAAAGTGCGAAGTTCGTGCAAAGCAACCTTGGCTTGCTCGTTTTTAGGTGGTGCACCGCCAACGTCTTGGGCACCCACAGGAATGCCGTGCCAATGATAGTCATACTCCATAAAATCCACACCCTTACCCGGCACGGTATGGGCAATAATAGCTACTGGTTTTTCAACAATGGCCCGAGCCATGGCACAGGCGTCTATGACGGCCTCCATGTCATTCCCGTCAATCTCTATAACGTGCCAGCCAAAGGCTTCCCACTTGGCTGTTAGGTCTTCTAGCGGCATAACGTGCTCGGTAGTACCATCTATTTGAATGTTATTACGGTCAATGATAGCTATCAGGTTATTGAGCTTATACTTAGCGATCAGCATAGCTGCTTCCCAGATATTACCTTCATCTAATTCCCCATCACCGGTGGTTACGTACACCCAGCGATGGTTGTCATGATTCATTTTCATCGACAGTGCCATACCAGCCGCTTGGCTGAGTCCACTGCCTAAGGGCCCGCTCGTTGTTTCTAGCCCCGGCAAAAGTTTACGCTCGGGGTGTCCTTGCAGCCGCGAGCCAAATTTCCGCAAGGTTTTGAGCTCTTTTTTATCGAAATAGCCGGCATTAGCCAAGGTAGCGTAGACCACCGGAGCAACGTGCCCGTTACTAACCACCAAAATATCGCGCTGATCCCAATTGGGCTTTAATGGATCGTGTTTTAATACATCAAAATAGAGTGCCGTGAAAATATCTGCTAGATCGAGCGGGCCAGCACTATGGCCGCTGCCGGCTTCGAGCAACATTTTAATAATGTCTTGCCGAATAGTGTTGGCAATTAACTCAAGCTCCGCCGTTGTATATGACTTTTTGTTGTTTGTCATCCTGCTTATGGATTATAACATCGATGGCTGTTATCTTAAACCAAGCTGGTCGAGGGGCTAGTGAGACACCAAAGAGTACAGGGTGTGATATGCCTCACGGGGATTGCGTGACTTATGGATGTAGCCGCCAACGTTTAAAACCTGGACACCGCCGAGTGCCAGGCGACGAGCATTTTGGGCATTGATACCACCATCCCAGGCAATTTCTATATGGGGTTTGAGTTTGCGGAGTTGCTCGACTTTATTTAAGAGATGGAAATCAACATGTCCGCCAAAGTGACCCAGCTCACCGCTAAATACCAGCACGTGATCGATGTAATCTAGGGCGCCGACAATGTTTTCGACTGGCGTGTCCTGCAAAAGTGCCACACCTACTCGCACATCGGCTTGGTGAATATGAGCAGCCAAATCAAAAAAGTTTCCCTGGGACTCGGCGTGAATAATAATCAGATCGGGATGTAGTGGTAAAACGGCTTCAATGGCGGGCGCTGGATCCTGATACATGATGTGGACATCCACATCTATGCCAGCTGGCCACCAGATGCGCATTGGATCGAGCAAGGTGATCGGAGCTAGCTGCCCGTCAGCCAAATCAATATGCAGCCGCCGCGCAAAAGAAGCGACATCGTGCATTTGTTGACGGTAGACCGCTGGAGTTTCAGCAGTAATCGTAGGGCAAACTACCGCGCTCATTTCATAAGGAAGTACAGGGCAACAGCCAGAATAACGACAACCACTACCACGCCGACAATTAAGCCTGTCTTTGAACTTTTTGGACTGACTGTTGGTTGGGCTGAAGGCGTAACTGGTGGTGTATCATCTGGAGCGATATCCGGTGATGGGGTTGGTGAGGCCGGTGGAGCAGCTGGCTGATCCCCGGTTGGTGGCACTGGTGTTTGATTTGGATCCATAAAGAGTTCCTTTCGCTACGTTTTTCTAGCTTTAGTAAAGCATAAACGCTGTCAATGGTCGAGTTAGTTCAATTCATCCATCTGTTTTATGCGACGCACAAACCGAGCACTAGCCGCAAACGGTGTGTTCAGCCAGGTTTCGACGATTAACGGCGCATCTTCTTTTTTAAGCTGGTTGCTGGGCAGACAGAGGACATTGCTGTCATCGTCATTACGGGCCGCACGCGCCTCGGCTTGATTCCACACCAAACTGGCGCGAATACCCTTAAAGCGATTAGCCGCCATGCACATCCCCTGGCCGCTACCGCAAATTAAAATACCTTTTGCCTCGTTGTCGTCACTAGCCAGCAAGCCTGAGATAACCTTTCCAGCAAATACCGGGAAATCATCATCTGGGTCTAGTTTGGTATCACCCTGGTCGACTACTTCATAACCAGCTCGTTTAAGATACTCAATTAGAAAATTATGTAGCTGGAATCCATTGTGGTCGGTGCCGATAAATAGCTTCACGCGAGTTATCCTTTGTGACCATGATGCAAAAATCGGCCAATATCGGCCACAACTTCCACCAGCCGATTGCTGTAGCCCCACTCGTTGTCATACCAAGCCACAACCTTCAGCATATTGTCACCAATCACGGCTGTTAGTTTAAGGTCAACAATCGCCGAGTGGCTGTTGCCAATAAAGTCGCTGCTGACCAATTCTTCTTCGGTTACCGCTAAAATGCCTTGATAGTAGGGCTCTTTGGCAGCTTTTTTGAAGGTTTCGTTGACCATTTCTACCGTTACTGGGTTTTTGGTGATAATCACAAAGTCGCTGAGCGAGACCACCGGTGTTGGCACCCGCACACTCATGCCGCCAAAGATGCCTTCCAGGGCCGGCAAGGCCTTAGCCGCGGCAATTGAAGCGCCAGTGGTGGTCGGAACGATATTTTCGGCCGCATTGCGGGCCTCACGCAAGTCTTTGGCCGGGGCATCCTGCAATTTTTGACTGGCCGTGTAGCTGTGGACGGTGGTCATCATGGCTTTATCTATGCCAAAAGCATTCTCTATCACCGCCGCCACTGGCGTAATACAGTTGGTAGTACACGAGGCGTTGCTAATGATATCTTCCGCTGTTTCGAGTTTGTCCTCATTGACACCTAGTACCACCGTGGTAGCTCCTTCACCCTTAGCAGGTGCAGAGATAACTACCTTTTTGGCACCGGCTGTAACATGTGCCTTGGCTTTGGCTGGGTCGACAAAGAAACCAGTTGATTCAATCACTACATCAATGCCCAATTCCTTCCAAGGGAGTTTAGCCGGATCCATTTCGGCCAGCACCTTTACGTGATGATCTTTAACCGTGATACCTTTATCATCATGGCCAACTTGGTGCTCGTAGGTCCCATAGTTACTGTCGTGCTTGAGTAAGTGAGCCAGTGTTTTGGTGTCAGTTAGGTCGTTAATGGCTACTATTTCTAAGTCAGTTCGTTCAAATGCAACTTTGAATGCATTCCGGCCAATTCTGCCAAAACCGTTAATTGCCACTTTGGTTTTCATGTATCACCCCCGTCGTTTAGCTTTTTTCGCGTTGTACTCATTAAAGCATAAGAAATTTAAGGCAATTTGTCACCTTAGCTATTCATTATTTCAGTAACTGCCTCAAAAATGACCGGGTTGGTGGCGATTAAACTCATCTCTCGAATGTTATAGCCAGAAGAGCCCACATTGCTAATACGTCCACCAGCTTCTTTAATAAGTAGCGCTCTTGGCACAATGTCCCAAATACCGCCGTGTGAGTGAAAAATAATTAACCCGTCGACCGCACCCTTAGCCACAGCTGGGAAATCACGGAGCTGTGCAAATCCTTGGACGCGTAGATTTAGCTCCATAAACTTCTTGATTACCTCTGGGTTTTTAAAGTCACCACCAAGCTCTGGCCAAACGCGATCGAGTGGGCGCTGGCTGACATGCACCGCTTGGCCGTTACGCGTCGTACCCTGATCTTTTATGGCGATATACAACTCGTCTGTTACAAATTTATAGACTAGAGCAAACACCGGTTCATTATCAACCACCAAGGCCACCATATTGCGCGGCAATGGCAAGCCACGAATAAACGATTCGGTACCGTCAATTGGGTCAATCAGCCAAAACGTTTCCGCACTGATGTCCCCACCAAATTCTTCACCGACAATTGGGATAGAGTCGTCAAACTTTATCAGCGCGGCGCGCAGCTCCTGCTCCAATTTTTTGTCTAGCTCAGTAACAACTGATTTATCATCCTTGAGGGTATGCGCTACATTTCCAAAGGCCTTCAGCAAGATGGGCCGTTGTTGTTGCAAGACAGCCATAATGACTGCTTCTGCCTTGGCATACCACTCGCGAGTTTGTTTCACCATCTTCTAGAGCCGATCAATTTGTAAGTTATTTTTTAGCTAAATTAATTGAATCGGTAATGACTTTTTTGGCGTCATCTGGGCCGCCCCAACCATTGAGTTTACCGTCAACTCCTTGCCAATTCTTTTTCCAATCTTTGTAGTGCGTATAAAAATGCTCGATTTGCTTTTTAAAAGCCGGCCCCAAATCATCAACATGCTTAATATGATCTTTACTAATGTCGTCAGCGGGAACACAAATAAGTTTCTCGTCTTTTTCGCCGTCATCTTCAAAATACAGCACACCAATTGGGCGAGCCGGAACCACCACCCCGTGCGGTAGCGATTCATCAATAACAACCAAGGCATCCAGGGGGTCTCCATCGCCACACAACGTGTTTGGGATGTAACCGTAGTCGGTTGGGTACCCCATTAAAACGCCATTCACGCGATCTAAAAATAGGTGCCCGGTTTTTTTGTCCATCTCAATTTTGTTACGACTGCCTTGTTGAATTTCTATCACTACGTTAATAACGTTTGGGGCCTCATCGCCATAGCTTAAGTCTGTACTCATCTGTAAAAAGCTCCTTTATTTCTGCAATTATTGTACACTAAAGAGAATGAAAATCATCGGGCACCGTGGTGCTGCTAGTTTAGCTTTAGAAAATACTAAAGCCAGTTTGTTAACAGCCTTAGATGCTGAACCATTTGGCATTGAGTTTGATGTTCGCCTAACTAAGGATGACCGTCTGGTGCTCAGCCACGACCCGGATATGCTGCGTGTAGCCGGTAAGGCCGTTCGCATACGTGATCTCACCTGTGAGGAGCTTAAGAAAATTCCTTTAATAAATGACGATGTCTTATTGGCCCTGGAGGAAGCGCTGGATATAATCGGCAGCAAGACGCAAATTGTGCTGGAATTTAAGGACGATGATAGTGCCGGCCCCCTGCTTAAAGTCTTAGAAAAATATACTGGAGCTAAGATCTGGGTGGCCTCATTTAAACTGCAAGAACTGGCGCTGCTGCGTGAAGCCAATCCAAACCTGGTTCTGTACGGATTGGAGCGCACCAGGCCGTTTGACATTATTCATTTTGCTCGTCAGCTGAAGCTTAATGGCATTGGCCTAAATTACTGGATCCTTAATCCCTTGACTTATTGGTTAGCGCGCCACGACAATCTAGACATTTACGTGTATACGGTCAATAATCGGCTCCTTATTTGGTTTATTCATTTGCTGTATCCGCAGGTGGCCATTTGCACCAACTTTCCACAGTGGTATACTCCACACCGGCAGTCAGCCAAAGCTTCCTAAAGCTGAGCTGATATACTAGCTAACACAGAGGAGGAATGCTATGCAGGTTACTTATGACCACACTGATACAATTGGCAAAAATATACATCGATTTTGGTTTAGGCCGCCGCCAACAATTGACTACATCGCCGGGCAGTTTATTGAGCTGCATCTGCCGCACCCTAATCCTGATGAACGCGGCATTAAACACTGGTTTACTTTAAGCTCGTCGCCCACTGAAGAACTTTTATTTATCACTACTAAATTTACTCCGGAAAAAAGCAGCACTTTTAAGTTAACGCTAAAGGATCTTCGCCCTGGCACCAAAGTGACCATGGTCGAGCCAGAGGGCGATTTTGTTCTGCCCAACGACGCTAACCAAGCGTTAATTTTTGTGGCTGGCGGGATTGGCATTACACCTTACCGAAGTATGATTAAGTGGCTGCAAGACACGCAGCAGAAGCGGGCCATACAATTGTTGTACGCCGTAAATGATCTGGACCAGGCAGTGTTTCTGGACCTGTTTAAAGAATATGGGGTAGACCTGACGACGATAGTTAAACAGCCGCCGGCTGACTACGTCGGAGAAACCGGTAGTCTAGACGCCAAGCGAATCTTAGGCCTGATTGGTGAGCTTAATAACAAGCTTGTGTACGTCTCTGGCCCCGAACCGATGGTCGAGCAGTTCAACGATGACCTTCAGGCCCTCGGAGTTCCGCCATCTCAACTCAAAACTGACTTTTTCCCGAATTATACGTCTATCTAAAAAGCTACCGCACTGCAGGCTAACGTTTACTCAGTGACCTTGACGCTGCCAGTCATATTGGAGTGGATATTGCAGTGGTAAGTAAACGTTCCGACTGTGTTGAAAGTTACACTGTAACTGTCACCATTACTAAGCGTGTCGCTACCTTTAAAATCGGCATCGGGCTTATCAGGCGTGACGGTGTGCGACGTGCTGTCTTTATTAGTCCAAGTAACTTTGGTGCCTTTTTTGACCGTAATGGAGCTTGGGCTAAAACTAAAATTGCTAATACTCACCGCATTTTGGCTGGTAGCTGGGGTATTTGTTGAAGTGTTGCTGGTCGGTGAGCTGGTGGCGCTACTGCTAGAAGATGCTGCCTTATTATCGGACTTGTGCCTATTGGCGACAAGAATACCAATGACCGCTCCGATCACAACTATAACGATAATTGCTATTGCTGCTGTTCGTTTCATAAATTGGACCCTCCTCTTACTAGCTTATTGTAGCACCGGTTGTCACTAAACCTTCAAGGTTACTGGTGTGACTAACAGAGCATGGCCCTCCAAATAGTGGCGAATCATCAAGGCTGCCGTAGCTCCCTCGCCAACTGCCGTTGCAATCTGCATGGTGGCACCACTGCGCACGTCTCCGGCCGCAAAAACGCCGGGCAAGCTCGTCTCCAAATAAGGGTTCGTTTTAATAAAGCCAATTTCGTCTAATTCTATGGTTGTTTTCTTTAAGAACTCGGTATTAGGCAAAAGACCGACAAAGACAAAAACCCCGTCGGTGGGAAAGTCTACTTTTTTGCCAGTAGTTTTATCGGTACCAATTACTTTTGTCACTTTTTCAAAGTTATCAACTTTGGCACCAATAATTTCATCGGTGCTGGTGTTGAAGTGCACCGTGACTTTAGCAGTGTGCTTTTGCAGCTCTTCCTGCAAAACCTCTGAGGCTCGAAAGTGATCACCGCGGACTAGTATATCTATGTGCGAAGCAAAACGTGTCAAAAATATAGCTTCTTGGACCGCTGAATTACCACCGCCCACCACCACCAGGCGTTTATCTCTGTAAAAAGCTCCGTCGCAGGTTGCACAATAATGAACGCCGCGAGCGTAATACTCTTTTTCGCCTGGCACACCTATTTTTTTATAATCTGAGCCCGTGGCTATGAGCACCGCCTTGGCATGGACTTCGCCATCGGTAGTAATAACACGTTTATGGGAGCCAGCGTCGATGATATTAGCTACCTCGCCGTATTCAAACTTAGCACCAAATCGCTGAGCCTGTTGGTGTAAATTCTCGGCCAAATCAAGTCCTGAAATACCTTTAGCAAAGCCCGGGTAGTTATCAATCCAATCTGTTACTGCCGCCAAGCCACCAATCGGGCCCTTATCGTACAGCACGGTTTCAATATCTTCGCGGGTGGTGTAAATTGCCGCACTTAGCGCCGCAGGACCGGCTCCGATCATCACCACATCGTGAACGGGCTCTATCGCCACCGTTTTCGCGGAAGCTGTTGCCGTGACCGGGACAGCTTTAGTTTTTTCAGCAGTCTGACTCACCATGAACTCCTAATTATGAATTCCTATTATGACGTCTCTCTTTATTGTGTGCAATCATTAGGAAGAGCAACTGGCACAATCAATGTAGCCGATTATCCAGCGCGAAAGAGGTGCCTGCGACGAGAGGACTCGCCGTAGGATAGGGCAAGAAACCCATAGCCAAACGGGAATGTCTCATTACAAAACGGCTGGGGCTAATTGAGCTAAGTTAAAACCAACGACTACTGATTGCGTGTCATCTTGACGAGTCACTACAGTAACCGGTACTGCTAATTGGCCACTCACCTGCATGGCTTCAGCCTGGCGTTCGGGGTTTTGCTCTAAATTGACCTCTTCATAGGCCAGGCCCTTAGCGGCCAACCACTTTTTGACCATGCCGCAATAGGCGCAGGTATTAGTAGTAAAAATAGTAATATTCTTGACCATCAGCGTGTGTCCTCTTTCGTTCTTTTTTAGTTTTTTATTGCTAATAATGGTTACGCTCATCAATTATATATAGCGCGTTATTATTTTGCAAGACGCTATATGTTGTGTATTTAACCATTTTTGGCCTTAATCTGGCAGCCAAAATTCTCACATCTTATTGGCCGATTTTTACCAGCTCAATATCAAACACTAGATCGGCATTAACCGGAATATTTGACCCAGCTGGCGGGTTGGCACCATAGGCCTTGGCGGCGGGAATAACTAAGCGGCGAGTTCCGCCAACTTGCATGCCCGGCAGGCCCTCTACCCAGCCTTCAATAAGCTGACCTTTGGCAAGTGGTGCCGAAAAAGGCTGACCAGTGTCGTGTGAGCTTTGAAAAATGGTGCCGTCTTTGGCCACGGCGCCGGTGTAGTGCGCAGTTATCGTATCGCCCTCTTTGACCGCTGGGCCAGTGCCCGGCTTAACATCGGTTTTTTGAATATCGCTAACGACAGTTGTGAGAGGCGTAAAGCCCGAAAGTTTTGTACCCTGCAATTTATTCCCCTTTGGTGTATTAGTTGCTGACTGCGCGGCCGATTGAGCAGCATTTTTGCTGGAGTCATTACGCATCTGCCAGACTACCGCTATGCTAAACCCAATGGTGGTTACCAAAAATAATAAAGCGCCAATCCAGGCAAAAATGCGCTGACCGCGCGAAGTTGAACTCGCCATTAATTCCTCCTATGAACCCAGCTAGTATAGCATGCCTATAGCCGTGATTTTAAGCTATGGTGGCTGTACTTTGAAAGGTTTCTACCACATCCGGAAATGAACCTTTTAGATCACGCAGCAGATGAGCTTTTAGATTAGCTGAGCGAAATGGTAATTTTTCCAGATCGACAATTTTAATCCACTGGGGAGTATGTAGGTTTTTACCGAGCTTAGCTATTTGGGCTTCTTGGCTATCAGGATGCAGTACTGGCTCGCCGCCCACGTATTCACAAACATAGTTGTATTGAGTGCCATAGGGTGCTTCTACCTCTTCTACGTACACCAAAAAAGGGTTTTTTATCTCGATACCGGTTTCTTCAGCGACTTCCCGATAGAGCGCTTGCTCGGGCGTTTCCCCAAAGTCTATACCCCCGCCAACCAGTGTGTAGTAAACATGTCCAAATTTGTCGCGCTTCATAACCAGCAGCTCATCATTGCGGACCACTATGGCTCTAACGGCTTTTCTCATATGTACTAGTATATCCTTAGGCAGCGATTTCAAATTCTTTAAGTTTTTTCTTGGTTGCTTCGGTGTGACCACCCTGTAGTTTGAGCAGTTGATCGTAAATGCCGCCACTACTGGCCAGCTCTTTAGGCGCCCCGATCTCCTCTACCTTACCACCGCGCAAAGTAATGATCAGGTCAACATTCTGGATGGTGCTGAGGCGGTGCGCAATAATTAACGTAGTGCGGCCTTTCATGAGGCGCTCTAGTGCTTCTTGCACGTAGGCCTCACTTTTACTATCCAGACTGCTGGTGGCTTCATCTAATACTAAAATAGGCGCGTCCTTGAGTAAGGCGCGAGCAATTGCAATCCGCTGCTTTTGGCCACCGCTAAGCTTAAGGCCTCGTTCGCCGATCTCGGTTTGATAACCCTTTTCGAACTTCTCGATAAATTCATGTGCATTGGCAGCTTTGGCGGCGGCTGCTATTTCCGCCTGCGTCGCCTTAGGCCTGGCGTAGGAAATGTTTTCATAAATAGTACCGCTAAACAGTGCCGGATCTTGAAAGACTACACCTATGTTTTCTCTTAAGCTCTTTTGGGTAACATTACCTATATCTTCACCGTCAATGGTAATGGTGCCGTGTTGTGGTTCATACAGGCGCAGCAACAAATTAGTGATAGTGGTTTTGCCTTCGCCACTTTCGCCTACTAATGCCACTTTTGAGTCTGGCTTTATCTCAAAACTGAGATCTTTGAGGACTGGTGTGTCGTCATAGCTGAAGCTAACGGCCTCATAGCGGATTTCGCCGCGGCTAACGACCAGCTGTCTGGCGTTTGGCTGATCGGCAACTTCTGGTCGGACATCCATGGCTTCAAAGTAGTCTTTAGTGTTACCGACCGCTCGCTGAAAACGATCAACCAAAAAACTAATACTAAATATAGGGATGCGAATTTGCATAGCATACAAAATAAGCAAGGCCATCACGCCAATGCTGAACACGCCGCGGGCCGCCTGGATAAAAATAAATCCAAAAACCATAAAGAATATTACAGCTAGCACAGAGCGGCGAATAACATCTTGCTTATGCCAGTACTTGCTCTGTGGCCGGGTAGTTTTTACGGCTTGATTGATGTGTCTGCCAAAGAAAGCAAGCTCACGGACCTCTTGGACAAAGCTTTTTACAACTTTGACCTGGCCAATACTTTCGGCAAAACGGCCGCTGGCAACATCGAGATTCTCATTAATCTCGGACTGGTACTTTAGCCATTTGGTACTAGTTTTAGTAGTGAGCCAAATAAAAATTGGGTACAGCGCAAAAAGCATAACGGCCACCGGCCAAGAGTATTTAGCCACGATTATTAGGGTAAAAATGGTGCTGAAAATAAACTGCAGGAAGTTGTTACTAATAATTTGCATAAAATCGCCGATTTCCTGAATGCCGCGATTCATGCGGTTAATGATTTTGCCAGTGAGTTCGGTGTCAAAATATTTTTGAGGCAGGCTTAACATGTGCTGGTAATAGCGCTCGCTTAAAAGCTGTTTGAGCCGGATGGCCATAATATCACCCAAGTAACCACCGATGTTACTGAAGATTGTTTGGCCAATATCGGTCAGAAAAATAATGCCCGCTAGTATGGCCACGATGGTGGTGCTGGCGTGTCCACCACTTAGTATCTTGGTGACTTGATCAATGGCCGCCTTGATCATCAGTGGCTGGATGGTGGTCATGGCGGCAATCAAAATAGTAAAGAGCGAAATTACTACGTAGTAACGCCATAATTCGCCAGTAAATTTAATAATGCGCCAAAGTTGTCTCATAAGCTTAAGGATATTGTAGCCGGTTTACTGCTTCTCCCAAAATCCGCTGCCCATGAGTGAGCTTTGGGAGAAGGAGTACAGCAGGCGATAAATAAAAGAAGGGTGGTTGGGGGAGCACCAGCGGCGCGA
>JAQGHD010000011.1 GCA_028288965.1 Candidatus Saccharimonadota bacterium
CCAGAGTTTTGATTGTCGTATTCAAAACTCGATTGCTACTAGCAGCGTAACCGTTGATATTGATAAAGCCAATTGTATTACCAAAGTTATCGAGCAAACCTCCGGCAAGTTACCAAATACCGGTCCGGGCGCCAGCTTGGTGCTTGGCTTTAGCATGACAGCTGTCATCAGTTATTTCTTCTATAGAAGTCGATTACTCGCTAAAGAATTAGACTTTGTACGTGTAGATTACGCTAGTGGAGGTATGTAATGAGTGAACATCTACCCGCTTCCCACGAGCATGAGCACCACGAACATAAAGCTCGACACGAAAACCATGAAGCTGCTAAACCCGATCTAGAAAAAGCTGCACAGCAAGCTCGAGAAAACGCACCTAATCTGGAAGAGATTCGCGCCTCTATCCACCAAGAAGCCAAGCCCGATGATGAGATACTGGCGGCTACCAGCGAAAAAGAGTCCGAGCAACCACCCCAAGTCATGACGAGGGACATTAAACAGCAGGCTTTTAATAAGACATTGAAGCGCGTCCAAAGTCGCTTAAATCCAACTGAACGCGCCTTCAGTAAGGTAGTCCACCAGCCTGTTGTAGATAAATTCAGCACTGTCACAGCTAAAACCGTAGCCCGCCCTTCAGGGATTCTCACCGGTGGTATCTGTGCCCTGCTTGGCAGCCTAGGGCTGCTGTATCTCTCCAAAACCTATGGATTTACCTATAACTACCTGGTTTTCTTTGCCACGTTTATCATCGGCTACGCCGTTGGTGTTGGTATCGAGCTAATTATTTGGGTATTGCTACGCCAGAATAAACGCGAAATCTAAGTTACTGGTTCTCATTAGCTTCATCGGCAGCTTCGTCCTTACGATGAAGAATGCCAGCTTGATCAATATAAATGGTGTCGTCAGCAGTGTCGGCAGTGGGCAGCTTATTGTTGGGCCTCAAAGGAAGCATCCCGTCTGTGGGAGTGGTCGGTGTAGCTGGTAACTTACCGTCTAACTGCTGCTTGAGGCGATCGGCAATCTCTTCTACTTCTTGTTGCCCAATTTGATTACTCGAAGTATTATTTGACCCATTTAGTTTAGGGTTAGATGAGGCGTAGTCTATTTTTGGATTGTCATTCAATACAGGGGGTGGAGTCGAAGTTGGATGAGGAGTCGGCGGCTGAGGTTGAGGAGCTAGAGGGCTGGCCGATGGTGGTGCGGGCGCAAAGGCTGGACGAGCCGGCTGAGCGCCAGATTGGACGGCAGAAGGCTGTAAGGGATTGGTGGGCGGAAATGACTGGTTAGGATATGCAGCCGGGGTAAAACCTGGCGGGCGGCTGGACGGTGGCGCAAATGGCGAGCTGCCGGTAGGCGGCAAACCGCCAGGTGCAGCTGTTCCAGGAGCCTGTCGCTTGGCCAGCCACTCATCTAGGAACGACGAGCCTGAGGAACGCGCTGGAGGTGGAACCGGGCCCGCACCAGCCATTGGTGCAATGTTTCTATTAGCTGGTGCCGCTGGCCCAAAAGGACTGGGAGCACCCAAACCAGGCCGAGCTGGAGGATCAGGTGTATGGAGCCTACCCATAATCTCAGCATCCACTATGGCCTTGGGACGACCATACTTAGCCGCTGACAGCTGTTTGAGGGCGATTGCGAGTTTCATATTAGGATTACCCAGTGGCGGCAATGTGGCCATGCTAAATGGCTGGGCAGGTATTCCGCCAATAAGCATCCGCATAACCGTATTAGCGTTGGGGATACGCTGCAAATCATCAGCGTCAAAAATCGGGGCAAACTGTTTAGCCAAGAATTCCGCATCGTTGGTGCCGACCCTAAACGAAATTATTGAGCCCACGTTGCCAAAGACGGCATCACGAATTTCATCAGTTAACTGCGTAGTAAACTGGTTGGCCACAATTAAGTTCAGTCCATATTTTCGGGCTTCACTTAAGATGTCGGCAAACGAATCGGTTGAGAAGTTCTGGAACTCATCAACGTAAAGTGAAAAATCGGGACGCTCTTCGGCCGGCACATTGGCCCGGCTCATAGCTGCGGCTTGGAATTTCATGACAAAGATCATACCCAAGAGCTTTGAGTTCAGTTCACCCGAGCGGCCCTTACTAAGGTTCACAATCAGGATCTTCTTTTGATCCATGACCTCGCGCAAGTTAAACGAACTCTTAGCCTGACCAATGATGTTACGCATCATCTCGTTACTCAAGAACGCACCAAACTTACTGACAAACCACCCTAAGACTTCACTCTTATGGTAGTCACTAGTCTGAGCCATTTCCTTATTCCAGAAATCCAGGACAGTTTGATCGGTGACGTATTGTTTTAGCTGGCGCTCGTACTGTTTATCGGTAAAAACTTTTGGAATATCAATAAAAGTACCACCCTCTGGATTACTCATAACAGTTAAAGCAGCATTGCGGAACCAATGCTCGTACCGTGGCCCAATAATTCCCTGGTGTTGTGGGTCGTACAATTTGTACAGCATATTAATGGCTTCTTGGATGAGGAAGTCTTTTTGCTCGGGCATATGGAATTCAAACAAGTTGAGACCGAGTGGGTAATCCATGTCGGCCGGGCTAAAGTAAATGACGTCCTCGGTGCGCTCTTTGGGCACCATGGCCAAAAGGCGCTCGGCTACGTCACCGTGCGGATCAATAAAGGCAAAGCCATTGCCTCTGAGCATGTCTTGCAAAGCCAAGTTTTCTAAGAAGGTTGATTTACCAGTACCTGTCTGCCCCACCACATACATATGTCGGCGGCGATCGTTTTCTGCTAAACGCACTGGCTTCTTAGCTCCTCGAAAAACGTTATAGCCAAGCAATAAGCCTTCTTCGCTAATATTTCGTGGACCATCAACTTGCTTGGAGCCCTGACGTTCGAGCTGCGAGGTGGGAATATTTCGCTGGTCTGGAAAATGGAAGATAGTTGCTAGCTCTACCGAGTTTAAGATTGTCTTGGTATTTTCTTGCGGGAAAAATCTAAGAATATAAGCCGTTACAAAACTTTCTATATCCTTAGAGGGAGAGTACTTAAAGCCATTCTTACCAGGGGCATCAAACAATGAAAAGGTGGCCACGACGTTATTTAAAATAGCTTGCGAGCGCTGCGAGATATTTGATGAGGCAATAACTCGAATCAAGACTTCAAAGCCCGGGTATCGGGTTTTATCATCTATAGCATCGAGGATTGATTGCTCCATGCTGGATAGTTCTGGTTTATCATTGGGTCCCTTATCTTCTGGTGGTTTAAAGGCGGCCAGTCCAATTGTTTTCAGTAAACCGAACACTTTAGTTGACGATTTACCATCCTTGCCTTTGCGCTTACTCCCAGCTACGCTCGAAGCCTTTTTTCGCCAACCAGGATCGGCTGGACGAAGTAAAATTTGAATCCCAACCCCATCTTCTTTCTCGAGTGTAGAGAGGGAGTTTAACAGCGACTGCATGGCATCACGCTTCAGGTCTTGATAGGTAGCGATTGGATAGGCAAACGACTCTTTGAATGATAATTCACCACCTATGGTGCCGCTAATTTTTCCTACCGGACTAAATATATTGTGTTCAGGCACTTCCTCAAGACGAGCGGTTGGGTAAGCACTGACAACTGCCTGCTTAACTACTTCTACCAGAGCCATGGGCACAGCAGCGTAAAAGTATACAAACCCTTTAGAGCCGACAATCTCAAAGCCCAAGTGCCGCTGGCCGTAGAACTTATTCTTAAAGCCCTTCTGCCAGGTACTTGCAATAATGTTATAGACGATTTGGGCTTTGGAAATGTTCTCATCAATGAGTTCGCGAACGTCGCGACCAGCTTGTTCGGTGTCTTCGCTGGGTGGCGGTAAATGGATTAACAGCGGTACCATTTTTAGGCCCCGTTCGTAGTTCTTTTGCTCCCGCAGTAGCTTTCTCGAATGGAAGTAGACAATGAGGCCCGCGATGGCCCCAAGTACCAAGAGTGCTATTACTATGGTCAATATCGTAGTCATAATGAAATTATTCTTCGCTGACCTTCAGCTCTTTGTTGTAGCGTTTCTTAATGTAGTCAGCCTTAAACCTACTTATTTCTTTATTCTGTCGCCTGGGATCATCTTTGGTTTGGGCCACAATAGCCTTGGCCTTCTCTACCCATACCTTCTCTATTAGATCTACATCATCAGCAATTGCCGGGCTGACAGATGAAGCCGGTGCCATTCCTGGCGAGTGTGTGGCTGGATCGGATGATACCGGTACCGGGCCAGCTAGCGTTGGCATAATTGGTGGGTGTACAGGTGGTGCAGCTGGGGCTGGTTTTCCAATTTCAGCGGAAGACGGTTTTTCAGGGGTGGTCTGACCATTACCAGCAAGCTCGTGTCCGTTAACATGAGGTTGAGGCAATTCAAAACTTGGCTGATTGTGACTATCCGCTGGATTCATATTACTTTAAATTATACCAAACCGGACCGCGTAGTAACACTTCTCATCTGTTTCCTAAAAAGTTGGCTCTACGCAAGTAAATTACCAAGCCTATACCGAATATAACTGCCAGTAAGCTATCACGCCAAGTTAACTGGCTAATCGAACTTAAAACTAAAAGTAATGTTGGCACTCCGGCAATAATGAGGGCTGTTCCAGTCGTTTTTTCTGACAATACGGCTCCTCGGTGCTGGAGTCGAACTATGGCCTGGGCAAATGCAAGAATAAGCAAAAACAGCAATACAAAAGGGACAATCAGCAGTACTGCGGGTAATTTCCGCGGATCTGTAAAAATCAGAAACACCATTAACGCTCCACTATAAGCAAGGATGGGAAATATCTGTTTAATAAGCTGCATAAGCATAATAGTAATAGTTTTTTACTCAAAGTACAAAAGGCACCACCTGGTGCCTAAAAAATGGTATCCACTCACAAGGAGCCGGGACGGTAAATGCGCTGCTATAAATAAACTATTGAGCGCTTACCGTCCGTGGCTAGACTGACCGCTCTTACTGCCGACATGGCAGAAAAGAGCGTTAACTGACTGCGTTCCATGCAGTCCAGAACCGTTTCTGCAGTGCCAGAAACGCTATCGGCAGAGGCCGAAAAATTTTGTTTTATGCATTTTTGTTATGGCGAATGCATAGGCTAAACATACCAAAAAGCTTATGCTCTGTCAAGAGTTTACTGTTGTTAGTATAGCTACACTACTCTGTTAATTTATATTCGAGTCACACTGATTCGATGAATAAAACTGTTGTAGTGTCAATAACACTTATTTTGATGTTCTGTCTTTTTAATGAGTAAATTTATCTAACCAGCTAGTAATTTTATCACTCAGCTGAACTTCACGATTCTCGTAAGCATGAGTAGCCCCCGGCAACAAAAATGTCTCAAATTCCTGACAATTGATGGCCTGATTTTTTATCATTTCAAGGTCTTTTTGAAGATCCCAAATTGTTATATAATCATGTTCACCTACAATTGCCAACGTAGGTTGCTTAATGGCTTCGAGCTGTTTGCTACTGCCCGATCTCGAAATAGGAAGGTTATCAGACTCGCCTCCCCGGCTAAACAGGCTGACATAGGTTTGAGCTGAGAGAATGTACCAGTTCCACACCTGTTTGGGCAGTATTTCCCGTGGCTTGCCGGCTGCGACAAGGTTTTTGGCTTGGCTTAGCAGCTCTTCATGGTTTGTAAGATTACTTTTTATAGCCTAATTCTTTTACTTCGCTCACCCAAGCTGCAATATCCTTGAGACAATCTGTAAAAATTTCATATGTAACCCTATACGCTCATACGTATAGCCATTATTTTTCCCCGCAGGCTGCTTTGCGATGTCATTTATGTGGTTGTAGCCACGATTATGCGCATATATGAAGCCTGTTCCGCCTTTACTGAGCCTAGTCCCAATAATATGACCAAAATAATTTTCTATATAGTTGCCGCCCATGTCATGGATGAATAGTACGCACGTATCCTCGCCTGGATAATGAATACCCATGAGGCGTAGGTCGTCCTGTGCCCAAACATACCGCGATTCCGTGCCAATAAGCATAGCAAATGCCATGCAAAAAGTTGGTTAGTCGATTTGACGGCTTAAGTTATGCACAGGTTTCTTAAAAACTAAGCATAAATGTTGTTGACATAAAAAAAGGGGGTATATAAGATATGAATGGCGCTTGAATAAAAAAAGTGCTCAAAACAAAAACGACTCTTGTAACAACGGCTTCTCGCAAGCCGTTGTTCCACCAAAAGACCAAATCAAATTAAAAGCTAAATCCTAAAATAAAACCTCAAAAATAACGACTTGTCTTACACGCAAAAAGACAAGTCGTTTTAATTTGCTTGTGTTTGTCGGCAATAGCCGGCGTACAATTTTGGCCATGAGTGCGGCAGTCCAAAGCATCATTGAGTTGGGTAGTGATGGGATGGTGATCGACGTGGAGTGTCATATTACAAATGGTTTGCCAAATATGATCATTGTGGGCTCGAGCAATAAAGCGACAATTGACGCCAAGGAACGCATTCGTAGTGGCTTTAGCAGTGCCAAACTTGATTTACCCCGTAAACGTATTACTTTGAACCTCTCACCTGCCGATGTGCCAAAAGTTGGCACCGGC
>JAQGHD010000002.1 GCA_028288965.1 Candidatus Saccharimonadota bacterium
GCTCATCTCATCCTGGGGCTGGAGCAGGTCCCAAGGGTCCGGCTGTTCGCCGGTTAAAGAGGTACGTGAGCTGGGTTCAGAACGTCGGGAGACAGTTCGGTATATATCCGATGTGGACGCTAAGAAATTTGAGAGACTTTGTCCCTAGTACGAGAGGACCGGGATGAACGCACCTCTGGTGTACCAATTGTTCTACCAAGAGCATTGTTGGGTAGCTAAGTGCGGACCAGATAAGCGCTGAAAGCATATTAAGCGCGAAACTGACCTCAAGATTAGATTTCTCTATGACCCCCCTGAAAGACGATCAGGTTGATAGGCGCACGGTGAAAGTACGGCAACGTATTGAGCTTAAGCGTACTAATAGGGGCATCGACTTTTTATGGGTAATGAGACAAGTCTTTGGGCTTGGCTCATTGCCATGCAATTGACTAGTTATTGGTGCCAAGAACACGTACCCCACAAAGCAGGCTTTGCGGGGACCCCATTGCACCAAACCGTTTGTCTTTAAAAATTTGCACGCCTGAACATCGAATAGAACGACTCGCCTGGCGAGTGTTTTATTCGGTGCTCATAGCGCGAGGGCAACACCTGTTCCCATGCCGAACACAGCAGTTAAGCCTCGTAGCGGTTACAATACTTGGGGTTCACCCCTGGGAAGATAGCACAGTGCCGAATTATAGAGAGAGCTCTCCTAAAAGGGGAGCTTTTTCTTTTTAGGTGCTTCTACACTTTAGACTAGGTATAGATTGACGCTAGTATCTGTAAAGCGAAATTGTCTGGTATTTTTTCTTGGGGCAACTGGGTGTAGGCTATGGTATTTGCTTCTAAGATCGCGAGCCACGCTTCATTGGTGAAACCAGCCTCACGCATTTGGTCTTGGTAGCCATCGATGTTCTCATCCCAAGCAGCTTCAGCTGCCGAAGTTGGACCTCCAAGGGGAAGAGCTTCTACTTGATTGCGCCAATCATGATCGTACGTTTTGAATGCTGCGGCAGTATCCCCGTTAGCATGGGTAATATAGGTATGATAATCATCAGCGTGACCAAGCTCGTGGAGCATAGCGACAACCACCAACTCCTTAACCGCGGGCACTATGCCTCGTGCTACAAAGAACTCTTGAAATGGCCGAAAACGAGCCGGAAAATGTGGCGAAGCAAGTTCGCTTTCATAAAATCTGCGTTCTGGAGTAATTTCCACCTGACTGTTTTCTAGACCATCCTTACTGGGACAAAATGCGGGGTATGTCCCACCTAAAACAACCGCCACGACACCAAGGTGAGGGGCTACCTCTAACACTCTCGCGTAGGCCTGACGCGTTTCAGTCCCAAGGGTGCGATCTAACTCTTCGGATGCTTCAGCGATACTCAATACTTCGTTCACAATTTACTAATATTGCGTGATATATGATGCCAATGCAACCATGAGCGGCTTAGGACTCGGCCATCTTCTTGAGAATGCGGTGAATCGTAAGCCAGGTGCGGCTGGTGATGCTTTGGCCAAATTGCTTCTCTAACCAGACCATATAGTCCGGGGTTTTGCCGGATGTGAGGTCAACGGTGCCGTAAATGGCTTGGTCAATACGTCCCTGCAGGGTGTAGGGTTTGTTTGGTGGCTGATAGGGAAGCATGAGCTTTATATCTGGAGCGTACTTGAAAAAGGTCACCAGCAGGTAGGTCTTTTGAGTATGGTCTTGGCCTCGGTATGGATCTTTGGTGACTAACTTGGCCAGCTCGGCTTGGCTGCGGATAACGGTGGTGCTGGTAAAGCCGAGTTTAGTAGGCAGGGCTTTTTCTATACGAGCTTCCAGAGCGGGGACATTGGTGTCGTTACTTTCAAACAGGATGTTACCGCTAGTAATAACAGATTGAACTTTGGCAAAGCCCAGGCCTTCAAAGACACCACGCAGTTTTTCGCCCTTCATATTGGGGTTGTGGGGACCGATTCCACGTAGCAGAGCAACGTATTTGATCATACTTACAGCTTGTTGTAAGCGATAGCGGCTTGGACTAGTTGGGTTAGCGCAGCTTTGTCGAGTTTGTCACTTTGAGCGAAGTTGATGGAGCGGTGTTCTTTGCTGTCGAGGCCAGAATTGAACAGTTTCTGGGGATCTGGCAGGTAGGCGCCCTTGAAGAAGTTGAACTTGACGTGTTCTTTGAAGCCACTGACGGCACAGACTAGCTTATTGTTACTGTTCCAAACCGGCACATCCCATTTGTAGTCCTCTGTTAACTCTGGTGAGGTTTCGTTGATAAGCTGGCGCAGTTCTTTAAGCATGTCAGTGCGCCAATCGCCATAGTGATTGATTCTTTCGGTGATTTTGTCCGATACACGCATACCAATCAGTATAACCCATAATTTTATTGACATGAGCGGTATATAGTGCTATCATAAGCGTAATTCGGTTGAATAGAGGGGCTCTTAACAGGGGCTCTTTTTGTTTAGCTGGGGCAGGGTGTGGCGTAATAATTAAGGGAGAAGAAACCATGGCTGGAACAAAAGCTGGTGGCAAAGCTGCTGCCTCAACCAACAAAACCAAGTACGGTGGCGATTTTTATGCAAAAATCGGTGCTATTGGTGGCAAAAAGGGCAAAACCGGTGGCTTTTTCGCTAACCGCGAATTAGCTCGGGTTGCTGGTGCTAAGGGCGGTCGTATTAGCCGTCGTAGCAAAAAGGCCTAAGTCCTTTTAACAAAGGACCATGTCCTTTAGTGAAACATCGCCTGCCGCGTTTTAGCGGTAGGCGATGTTTTTAAAGTGGGCGCCAAACGGCGATAGGGGCGGCAAAAGCGTGAGCTGCTGACTTTCCAGCTGGTTCGACAGTTAAAACAACGATACGCTTGAGCGTCTTGCTGGAGGCTTTGGTTACCGCAGGTTGGGCAGGTGCTGCGCTGGTGCAACCAGTCTCGATAGGTATCCAGACAGTCTTGGATGTGATCATTATCAATTAGAATGCCGTATTTCTTGGCCAGTTGGCAGCCCACGTCCCAGGCGCTGACCTCTAACAGCAGCAGCTCTAAATCAGAGGTGTAGGTAGTGTGCCCGGCTATGGCGTGGCCAAGCTCGTGGAACAATGACCAGCAGCCCAAGGTGTCTTGAATGCTTTGCTTGGGGTAGGTAATGGTTTGTTGCTGAGGCGACCAGCAAAATTCGGTACTGGGCTCAAAAGTAATATTAGGAAAGTCTTGCTTGAGGGCGTGGATAAGTTCAAGCATGGTGACCTTTGACTAGCTCATAGGCGCCATAAATTACGGCTGTTTCGGGACGGATGGCCTTACGGATAGTCGGGACGCTAAACATGTGATTCTCATAGATGTTGAGTTCTTCAACTAAGCGGTCCTGAAACTTTTCTAGGTGGCTGCCGACGCCACCACCAATGATAACTACCTCTGGAGTTAATGTAGCAATGAGATCAATCAGGCCAATGGCGATGTTGCGGGAAATAATGTACCAAGCCTGGGGGTCATTGATGTCACTGGCGCGTTTGCCAAACTGCTGGTAGATGGCCCGACCAGAGGCAAATTGCTCCCAGCGCTTTAGCTGACCCTCATGCTCCAGTACCATTTGACCGGGCTCGCTATCGAGTAGATTGGGGTCGAGGTGGCCATTTACTACCAATGCATCACTAATGCCAGTACTGACAGTCAGGTAGAGCACCTTGTTAAACTCGCCCTTAACTAACTGGGCTTCGGACAGGCCAGCTAGCTTGGAGTCGTTCTCAATTGTTACGGGCGAGTGCACAATGGCGGCAATATCGGCCTGAATGGGGATGTTTTCCCAGGGGAGGTTGCCAAAGCCAATGGCTGTGCCCTGACGACGATCCAGTCGAGCCGGCACGCCAACACCGGCAGCATGGAAAGACTTTGTTGAAAGTTTTGCAACGTTCTTGGTTAAATCACTCAAAAAGGCCGGGTATTTTAACGGCGTCTTAAACTTACGTGTTTCTTTGAGCTCACCAGCCTCATCAAACACGCCAAGTAATGTCTTACTGCCCCCAATATCAACCGCCAAATACATGTCCATTTAAGTTTAGCATAGCGGGCCGTGCGTAGCCGCCGAATCAGCCGGGTTGCTAGTGCCACAGGCTCAGCAATAGCTGACCCGTAGAGCGCAGGGCCAGCGCCTCTTTACTTAAGGTGTTGTACCTTGGTATAATAGAAGTAATCTTACAAAGGGTTTAGGGAATGGACGCAGTATTCTTAATGCTCTTTGGCGGAAATACTACCGAAGGAGGCATGTAAAACGTGTCAAATACTAGTGTAACAATGGATGAGCTACTGGCTGAGAATGAGTTAAAGCAACTCAAGACTGGCGATGTAGTCGAGGGGAAAGTCCTCTCAGTAAAGAAGCACGAGATCTGGATAGATCTCGGCGCACATGGGATCGGTGTGGTTATGCGCCGAGAGATTGGCCACGGCCAAGTATTAGAAGTCGATCAAGAGATAACCACCAGCGTGGTTGATCCTGAGCTAGAAGAAGGCTATGCCTTACTCAGTATGAAACGAGCTGCTAAAGATCGTGGTTGGGATGAATTACAGCGAGTGCATGAGAGTCAAGAAGTTATCGAGGTAACTCCATATGACGCCAATCGTGGTGGCTTGCTGGTCGAGCTAGAGGGGATTCGCGGTTTCTTGCCGGTTTCTCAGTTGGCTGCCGGTCATTATCCACGAGTATCTGGGGCCGACAAGGATGAGATCTTGCAAAAGCTCAATGTCTTGGTTAACAAAGCTATTCGAGTGCGAATCTTAGATGTTAGCCGCAAGGACAACAAGCTAATTTTCTCTGAGAAAGAAGCTGTCAAGGATGATATGCAATCTCGTCTAACCGAACTTAAAGTTGGTGACGAAGTAGAGGGTGTAGTTACCGGAGTTATCGACTTTGGTGCCTTTGTGAATGTCTCAGGCATCGAAGGCCTGATTCATATTTCTGAGATATCTTGGGAGCGCGTAGAAGACCCCCGCAATTACGTAAAGACCGGTCAAACTGTTAAGGCTAAGATCATCGCCATCGACAAAGATCGCTTAAGTTTAAGCCTCAAGCAAATGAGCGAAGATCCTTGGCTCAACGAAGTAAAGGCCTTTAAGAAGGGTGACAACGTAGAGGGTAAGATTACCCGTATCACTCCATTTGGCGCTTTTGTACAACTCAGCCCCGCCGTCGAAGCTTTGGTCCATGTATCAGAAATGAGCAACGACGAAGGTGTAGATCCAGAAAAACTATTCCGCTTAAACGAGAAGAAACAGTTTAAAGTCATTGATATTGACGAAGAAAATCGTAAGATTGCCTTAAGTCTAAAAGACGCCAAATAAAGAACTAGCTATGTAAGTAAGCAGCAAGCAGAAAGGACGTGCACCATGGCAACCACTATTGAAATCGAAGACACAATCACCGTCGGTGCACTAGCCGAGAAACTAATGCTGCCTGTTACAAAAGTCATTGCCGAGCTGATGAAGAACGGCGTTATGGCAACGGTAAACGAACGGATTGATTTTGACACCGCCCAGATCATTACCAGTGAGTTGGGTCTGGAGGTGGAACTACAGCACAAAAGTGAGGAGCTGACAGCTCCGCGCCACAAACGGGCCGAGGGCGGCGAATCGCGCCCACCAGTTGTAGCTGTGATGGGTCACGTAGACCATGGTAAAACATCTCTGCTAGACGCTATTCGTACTTCGCAAGTAGTCAAACAAGAAGCTGGCGGTATTACGCAACACATTTCTGCCTACCAAATTACCCATAACGACCGGGTAGTGACCTTTCTGGACACACCCGGACATGAAGCCTTTGCTGCTCTGCGAGAGCATGGTGCTCAACTAACAGACGTAGTCATCCTGGTGGTGGCCGCTGACGACGGTGTCAAACCCCAAACTGAGGAGGCAATTCGCTTTGCTCGTAAAGCTGGGGTAAAGATTGTGGTCGCCATCAACAAAATGGATAAAGAAGGTGCCGACGTTAACCGAGTTAAGCAGCAGCTTTCCGAACACCAGTTATTGACCGAGGAATGGGGCGGCGAGACTGTGGTGGTTGAAGTCTCGGCTAAAACAGGGGCGGGCATAAATGATTTAATCGACATGGTACTGCTAGTGGCCGATGTAGAAGATCTGAAAGCAGCAGTTGACGTACCAGCTCGCGGCCTGATTATTGAAGCTCATATGGAACAGGGGCGGGGGCCCTTAGCTGTGGCCTTGGTAGAGGAAGGCACCCTCAAGAGCGGCGATTTTGTGGTTGCCGGAGCTACCTACGCCAAAGTTCGTAATCTGGAGAGCACTACCGGTGAGAAATTAGCCAAAGCCACACCTTCTACACCGGCACAGCTGACTGGTTTTAAGGCGCTGCCAAGTTTTGGTGATGAATTTCATGTGGTGGCCAATGAAAAAATTGCTCGCCAGATGGCCGAACAAACTGATACTTCCCGGCGCAGCGATACCAGTCATGGCAATATGACAGGGGGAGAACTATTGCGGATTATTGATCGCACGCATGAATTGCAAAACCTGAACGTGGTCGTTAAGGCTGATGTGCAGGGATCTCTTACCTCTGTCATTGATAGCCTAAGAACTTTGGAAGTCAGCGAGGTGGCGGTAAAAGTGGTCGGTTCTGGAGTCGGCATAGTCAACGAGAACGACCTACACATGGCTCATACCAGTAACGCCATCATTTATGGCTTCAATGTTAACGCACCAAGTAATATAAAGCAGCTTGCTAGTCGTGATCACATAAGTATAAGGACTTTTAATATCATTTATGAGTTAATTGATGATGTAAAAGCCGAAATGACCAAATTGCTGGCTCCAGAAATTGTCGAACACGAACTGGGTACTCTGCTGGTCAAAGGTATCTTTAAGATCACCAAAACCGAGGTTATCTGTGGCGGTGAAGTTACCAAAGGCAAGTTGACCGTTCCGGCCTTGGCCAGAGTGGTGCGAGATAAAGAAACTATTGCTGAGGTAGAAATTACTAACCTCAAGCGTGGTCCGCAAGACGCTAAAGAAGTTTTTGAGGGCGAAATGTGCGGATTAAGCTTTAAGTCATCTAATCGAGTGAACATTGAAGAAGGCGATCGCATTCAACTCTTTACGCGTGAGGCGGTTGAGCGCACAATCTAATTCGGACTATAACAATCCATAAGCCATGGAAGATACACCTAAGCCGCCAATTGAATCAAGTGAATCAACAGAGCACAAGCCAGTGACCAAAGGACGTCGCATGGGTGAGTTTATGGCTGACTGGCGAGAACTTTTCTTAGGACAACGCGAAGAAGACAAAGAGAAGAAGGAAAAAAAGAAAAAAGATAAGGACCAAAAAGAAACGCTTAAAGATGGCCGCAGTGTGGCTCGTCGGCTGCTGGAAAAGCTTGGTGGGCTAGCGCACCGTCGTTCAGGTGAGACCGGCGCGTCTGAGACAGGGTCGTTTTTGGGCGGCTTATTTGAATATGGAGATGCTAAAGATGAGCTTAAGCCACGCCAAAGTGACAGTCAACAAACGGGGGAGTGGTACGCCCGCTCAGCCGAACCAGGACTGCCAGCTGCCGAGCAAAATTTGCCACCAGAGCCCGCCTCACCGGAGGGCACGTTTCCCTATGCTAAGGCTTTTGGACTTGAAGCCCTGTCGCATATTGATGATGAAGAGCCAAGATCTGAGTCCGAACCGTCAGAAAAGTTAGAAGACAATTCAACTCCAAAAGAACCTATCATTGAGGGCGGCCCACCCCCTGTGCTGCCGCCTGAGGTTTTGCATAGGGACTTTGTTGAAGAGAGACCAGTGGCTGGTTATGAAAAAGCTCCAGAGCCACCCAGAGTTGAGCATCACCATCACCACGAGAGTAAAGGGGCTGCCTTGGCGGCTCTGATTAGTGCTGAGCTGCTCAGCCGCCGCCGTGATAGAAAATTGCGCCGAGAAGACCGCCGCATTAAACGCGAGGTCAAGAAAGTAGAGAAACGGCTGAAACAGGTAGAACGAGCACCCAAGGCCGAATACAATAGGCCACCAGAGCGATTTAGAGCCCAGCCAACCGCGGCTTCCGAGAAAACACCACTACGCTCCAGTTCTGAGCGAGTCGCGGCAACTGCAAGGCCTCAAGCTGAGTTCAGCCAACCGCCAAAATCTTCCGAACCAAGGGCCCCGGAAAAACTTGCCCATATTGTGGAACGCTATCAACCGCACCGTCGGGTTGAGGTGCCAAACCCACTCGAGCAGCTCAAACCAGAGGCCCGGCTCCGTCCAGAAGAAGTCTTGCATACGATCGAACAAGCGGCCGAGCACGATATACCAGTGGAGGCCGCTTATGAACTGCGCCATGAAATTAAGGACGAACCACAGCAGCAGTACGCCAGTCATACAGCCACTCCGGGCCAATTTACAGCCACCAATGTGCCAGAGAGCACCAAGGACATGGCAGCTTTGGGCTCACAAATGCAAGATCAAAGGCTCCGAGCTAGCCGATCAGATAAGCAAATCTATGGTCAAGCTGTTCGTGGCGGCTTTTGGGCGGCTGTTATTATCGCATTTTTGATTGTCGTGGTGTTACTCCTGAAGTAAAATAAGGTAAAGGCCTATACAAGTATTAACTGAAAGGTTTATAGATGTTCAAACTGGATAACACGCTATTGGAAGAACTGGGACTGGGCAGCTTACCAGCTGATGAAAAAAATAAAATGCTGGCCCATATTTATGAAACGCTTGAAATGCGAGTCGGTATGAAGTTGGCCGAGCAAATGACCAATGAGCAATTAGACGAGTTTGAAAGCTTTATTGATAAAAACGACGAAGCCGGGGCACTCAAGTGGCTGGAAACTAACTTTCCAAATTACAAGCAAGTTGTGGCTGATCAACTGGAACTTTTGAAGTCTGAAGTTAAACAAGCAGCACCACAAATCGTAGCCGCTAGCCAGCAAAATGCTGCTGCCGCCGCGGCCGCCATGCCACCTGGCTCCATGCCGACCCAAGCTACTGCTGCCCAGCCCAGCTTAAATGATATGCCGCGCCAGACATATTATCCCCCAACATCTGGGCCGGAGCCTGTCTCCCCACCAGTTAATCCTGGGCCGTCACCTCAACCGCCACAGCCACCAGCCCAGACACCTCTGCCGCCCCCAACTCCTCAGTGGCCGCCAGCTGTTGATCAGCAACCACCACCAGCTTAAAGGTTATAACCTGCCAAGAACGCTTCAGCTGTCATTTCTTGTTTACCAGCCGGTTTAAGTTTAATTATCTGTAATGCTTGTTTGCCGCAGGGCAGTATCAATTTTTTACCTTGTATAACGGGCTTGCCTGGCTCGCCAGTTAACTCGATCACTTTAGCTGCTGTGATGATTACATCAATACCGCCTAATTGGGTGCGACTTTTTGGCCAATCTATATAGGCTCGAATCTCGCGCTCAATCTGTTGAGCAGGCTTTTGCCAATCAATGACGCCGTCTTCTTTAGTGAGTTTGCGTGAATAGGTAGGTGAATCCAGCAGTGCGATGCTCACTTGTTCTTGGGGTGCCGGTGTAATGTGTCCAGCGACATAGTCCGGCACAACGGCCACCAGCGTTTGATGGCTTAATTCAATCAGATCTTTGGTGAGCTGGGGTGTGGTCAGTGGCGATGATATCTCGTACGGCGCTTGAGCTAAAAGTTCACCTTCGTCCAGTTTTTCATCAATCAGCATGAGGCTTATCCCTGTTTCGCTGTCGCCATGCAGAATGGCCGCCGTAATAGGGTCGGCACCACGCCAGCGAGGCAGGAGCGAGAAGTGGCTATTAACGATGCCTAAAGGGAAGTAATCAATCACGTCACGGCTGATAATAATACCGTAATCTATGACGATCCCTAGCTTACTCTGAACGGGCTTGGTTAGAAAAAGTTCGGATAATTCTTGCTTGTTACTTGGGGTATACACTTGTAGGCCCAACTTTTTAGCCAGGCTGAGCACCGGGAAGTCGCCCCGGTGGTGAGGCGGAACAGGCTTGGTAACAACAGCTTCAATGACAAAATCCTCATTTAGGCACTGCAACGCCTCAGCGGCGACCGGTCCGCTACCAAAGAAGACGATTGTCTCGGACATCTTTTTCATAGTCGAGCTGCTCCAAATGACCATCGGACTTTAATTTAAAAAAGGCTTGGGGATCGTCCTTTATGTGATCAATAAATAGCCTACCATTCATATGATCAATCTCGTGCTGCAAGACTCGAGCTAAGAAGCCTTCGGCCTTAACGCGCACCTCTTTGCCATTGATATCGAGGGCTTTTATCCGCACCTTGTTGTGCCGGGGTACGTGGCCATAAATGTGCTGTATGCTCAGGCACCCCTCGTAATCACGCTCGATGTCGCCCTCAACCTTTACGACCACGGGGTTAATCAGGGCACTGTAACGAGCGGGAGTTTTGTGCTCAAAGTCATCACGGACAATGATTACCCGGTATAACTTATCAATTTGTACAGCGGCAAAAGCCACCGTAACTTCGTGTTCGCGGCTCTTGTCCCAATCCTTAACAGCCGCTTCCATGCTAGCTATTAATTTCCGGACTTCGGGGGTAATAAGGCCGATCTTTTTAGATCGTTGCCGCAAATGTGGGTTGGGCAAAGTAATAATATTGTCTCTGGGGTTTTTAGCCATCGTTGCTATTAGTATACCAGAGGTAGTGAAACTTTTGGTTGGGCTGGACTTTCTATCTTTTGGCACCTCTTAAAGCGCCGGGTGTGCCAGGCTGTGGCGCACACTCGGTGACCCGCAAGTGCCAATAAAAAGCATAGAAATTCCAGATACTACAACAAGTTTACCGGATCGATATTATAGGTCCAGTTTGGCGGTAGTTTCTTAATAACCTCGAGTAGGTAGGAGCGATTTTTGGTTTTAATGACCAATTGCCACTGGTATTTGTTGTTAATCTTTTCATAGAAGGCCGGACTCGGGCCAATTATCTCTATTGGTAATTTCAGTTCGGCTAGTTGGGCTTTTAACTTGTCAGCCGCCTTTTGGGCACCGAGTTTACTGGCCCGCCGATTGGTCAGCTGTAACAGATAGCGAAACGGCGGGAAACCAAATTGTTGGCGCTCCTTGAGCTGAGTGGCATAAAACTCCTCCCAATTCCGGTGGACGGCTGCCTGAATTGTCGGATTATCTGGTGTATAAGTTTGTAAGATAGCTTGCCCCGCGCGGTGGCCTCGACCAACGCGGCCCAGTACCTGGCTTAGGAGCTGGTAGGTTCGTTCTTCGGCTGAAAAATCTGGAAAGTGCAGGCTGCTATCGGCAGCCACAATCCCCACTAGGCTTAAGCGGGGGAGGTCCAGCCCCTTAGTGAGCATTTGTGTTCCCACCAGAATGTCAATTTTACCCTCTCGAATATCATGGTAGTGAGTCTCGAAGCGTTCAGCTTTGAGGTTGTCAGTATCAAAGCGCATGACCTTGGCTTTAGGAAACAGGCGCTCTATTTCGTCAGCCAATGATTTTGTACCGACACTCTTAAAAATAATTTCCAGGCTATGGCACACTGGGCATTGGACAGGCGCTTGGTTCGTCCAGCCACAAGTATGACAGCGAGTGGTGTGGCTGTCTCCGTGGTAGGTCAGGGGAATATCGCAGCGGGGGCAGAGCGATTGCCAGCCGCAGCTATGACAGAGTATCAACCGAGCACTACCACGGCGATTTAAAAACAGCAGTATTTGCTCTTGATTCCGAAGTGCCATTTCAATGGCGCCCATCAATTGATTAGACAGGTAGGGAAGTTTTGATAGATTGTTGCCATCGCGCATGTCCACCACCTCTATACCAGGCGGTTGGCTGTGGTCGCCCATGGCCAGTTTGGTCATCCGTAATATGGGGAGGCCGCGCTGCTGGGCAATAAAGTAATCATCAACCGAAGGCGTGGCGCTACCGATGACTAGTTTGGCTTGGTGCAAGCTGGCCAACTTGGCAGCTACCCGGACGGCGTGATAATACGGCGCTTGTTCTTGCTTGTAAGCTCCCTCATGGGCTTCATCGATAACGATTAATCCTAGACCGTGCAATGGATAAAAAAGGATTGATCGCGGCCCAATCAATATCAATGGTTCGGGGCTGGCAATAGTTCTGAGCCATAACTGCCGCCGCTCGGTATCGCTTAAGTTAGAGTGTGCCACAATTACTTGCCGGCCAAAAACTCTTTGAAAGGATTTAGCCAGCTGAGGCGTCAAACTGATTTCTGGCGTTAGGACAAACACTGATTGGCCACGCCTGATGGTTTGACGAGCCAGCTCAATATAAACGCGGGTTTTACCGCTACCTGTCTCGCCGTGAACTAGGTAACTGCCAACTGGTCCGTCCTCAATAGCCCTCACCGTCTGTTGTTGCTCCTGAGTAAGCGGTGGTAACTGGGGCAGTTGAGTTGCCGGTGACTTTTCAGTAGGCTCGGCAGTCTCTCTAGGTTTCCGGAGTAAAGCGCCTGGAATAAACAACTGGGTATGCGCGTTCAGTGGTGAAGGGTAGTAGGTGCTCAGCCAGGCTAACAGTTCGATGCTTTGCTTTGGTAAGGCAAGCGGCGTCAATTGTTTGATGATGGCCTTGGTTGGAAACTTTGGCCTAGGCACTCCCTTAAGCGTAATACCAATAGCAACACTCTTTCGGAGGGGCACGGCCACAACTGAGCCAATAGGTAATTGCAGGCTGGCGTTATAGGTCAACGGCTCTTGGCCATGAAACTCTCGACTGGCAACCCCAACCTCGTAGAAATACATAGTTAATCTATTATAGGCCCTAATAGAGCAAATTATGTTGAAATACATGGGCCGTCTAGTTATACTAAGTACGTTGTGTGAATAACAATAAAAGCTTATGTTAGATGTATTTATAACTTCCAGAGTTCGTCGAAAAATCATAGTCGTATATGCAAAATATCCGGACTTTAAAACGCATGTCCGTGGATTAGCCAAGCTTATTAAAGAAGATGCAGGCAACATTCAAAGAGAATTAAAGCGCTTAGAAAAAATTGGTTTTTTGATTTCCGAAAAGCAAGGCAACACCAAGATTTATTACACCAATAAGCACTTTGCAATCTTTAAAGAACTCCAATCCATAGTGCTAAAATCACAACGCCTCACCCAAAAGAAGATCCACCAAGCCTAAATTGCAGGCCTTACAGCATCGAATGACTGGGGTCCTGCCGCCAGGTCCGCCCCCATTAAATTTTCACGATACAAAATTTAATGGGGGCGCCCCGCCTGGCGTCACCCCATTTTTATAAGCTGTAAGGCCTGCAGCTTAGGGTTGCATATCGCCATCTGTTAGGCTACAATATTACTCCTATGATCCAAGTATCCCGTAAAGATTCTAAAGAATCACTTGAGAACCTGTTGCGCCGCTTTAATCGGAAGGTCCAGCAATCAGGTCTATTATCTGTTGCTAAGCAACATCAATATTTTGAAAAACCAATCAGTAAGCGCGATCGCCGCGAAAAAGCTATTATTCGCCGCGAACGCAAAGCGCTTAAAGTCAAAAAGATCAAACTTGGCCAGCGTTAAGCCCGCTTAGGTTGATTAGTTAAAATTAACTCTGATACACTTTAGCCATACATGACAATAAAAGAGCGAATTGAGCAGGACCTGAAACAAGCCTTGCTTGGGGGAGATAAGGTGAAAGTCACGACCTTACGCGGCCTTAAGAGCGCCATTTTAAATGTGGAAATTGAAAAAGGGGCTCGAGACAAAGGGCTTGGTGATGACGAGGTCTTGACGGTGCTGGCCAAAGAATCTAAAAAACGCCAAGAGAGTGCCGACCTCTATAAGCAAGGTGGGAATGCTGAGCGCGAGCAGGCTGAACTGACCGAGAAGCAGTTGATAGATGACTATTTACCGGCCCAGCTGTCAGAAGCAGAGCTCATTAGACTGATAGATGAAACTATGGCTAGTCTGGGTGAGGTAACGCCGCAGCAGATGGGTCAGATTATTGGCAAAGTAAAACAGCAAGCCGGGGCCAGCGCTGATGGCGCTTTGATTGCGCGACTAGTTAAGGAGCGTCTTAAATGATTATCTTTATGGGAGTAGCCGGTAGCGGTAAAAGTTTGCAAGGTCGGCGTCTGGCTGATGAATTAGCCTTGCCCTGGCTGTCTACTGGTGAGTTTTTGCGTATGCTGGTTTCAGGCGAACGCCGAATAGCCATGGTAGAGGGCAAGTTGCTGGGCGATCAAGAAATTATTGCTTTGGTCCAAAAAATTCTACATATGATTGATACCAATGAGGAGTTTGTGCTCGATGGTTTTCCGCGAACCGTCACCCAGGCAGACTGGCTACTTAGTCAAATTAAGCACGGTCAACTTAAAATGACGGGTGTGATCCACCTAGTGGCTTCGGAAGATACAGTTACCAAGCGTTTACTAGCCCGAGGTCGGCCAGATGATTCCGAACCAGTAATCCGTACTCGTTTTGAAGAGTATGAAAAAACCACTAAGCCAATTGTCCGGGCATTCAAAGACGCCGGGATAGCCGTGTATGACATTGATAGTGACCAACCACCGAACAAGGTATACCAGGCTATTTTGAGTGCTCTGCGGCGGCCAGTTGATGCTAACTAGAGTTAAGACACCGGCCGAGCTTAAGGCCATGCGCCAAAGTGGCAAGCTGTTGGCAACAGTTTTGGCTCATCTGAAAAAGCGTCTCACAGCCGAAATGACCACCAAAGATTTGTCGGATATAGCCATGGTTGAACTTAAAAAATTAGGTGGCAAACCGGCGTTTTTAGGGTATCAGGGCTTTCCAGATGTTATTTGTATCTCGCTCAACGATGAGGTAGTCCACGGCATACCGAGTGCCAAGCGGGTGATTAAAGAGGGTGATATTGTTAGCCTCGACTTTGGCGTTAATTATCAAGGCATGATTACTGATGCGGCTATTAGCTTGGTGGTTGGTGAAGCCCAGCCGGCTGTTAAGAAACTGGTTCGTGATACTGAACGCTCCTTACTGCTGGGTATTCAAGCTATACATGGCGGGGTGCACGTTGGTGATATTGGCAGCGCCATTGAGAAAGAGCTCAACAAAGAACACTACGGTATTGTGCGTGACTTAGTTGGCCACGGGGTGGGGCATGATCTGCACGAGGACCCCAACATTCCAAATTATGGCTATCCTGGCATGGGCATTATGCTAAAAACAAATATGACCATCGCGATTGAGCCTATGGCTACGCTGGGCGGCCACCAAGTTTACGTAGATGAAGACGGCTGGACCATTAAAACTCAAGATGGATCCTGGGCCGCTCATTTTGAGCATACGGTGCTTATTTTGGACGCTGGAGCCGAAATTTTAACGACCATGTAGACCCGGTATTCGGCGGCTCCTAGTAATTTGTTCAAAGCATTGTACAAGGGTAAGTTTAAGCGTTATACTGCCTGCATGCGTGAACATCCCGGTGCCCATTACGTTGGGCTAGATATAGGGACCTCTATGGTTCGTTGTGTCGTAGGTATGCCTGACCAGCACGATCCATCAAGACCGTCCATCATCGGTCACGGCTCTGCTGCAAATGTTGGTATGCGCAAAGGGATTGTTGTACACATAAATGATGTTGTGGAGGCTGTGGCCAAGGCAATATCAGAGGCCGAGCGTGTGTCCGGTGTGTCAGTTCACGCAGCCACGGTAAACGTCAACGGTACACATGTCAGCGGCGTTAATTCCAAGGGCGTGATTGCCATTAGCAGTGCCAACCGTGAGATTACTACCGAAGATCAATTCCGAGTAGAAGAGGCGGCCACAATTATGCAATTGCCGCCTAACCGAGAGATTGTCCAAGTATTTGCCAAAAATTATCGGTTAGATGGCCAAGATAATATCAAAGATCCTGTCGGCATGCATGGTGTTCGTCTAGAGGTAGATACCCATATTGTGACTGCCGCCACACCTAATGTGCGCAATCTAGATCTGGTGCTAGACAAGGCTCAGGTACAGCCATCGCACCACACGGTTTCAAGTCTGGCCGCCGCCGAAGCGGTCCTAAATCGCCAGCAAAGAGAAGCTGGTACCTTATTACTCGATATTGGAGCTGGTACTACAAATTTGGTGGTCATAGAAGACGGGGAAGTCCAGCACGTGGCCGTCCTGCCAATTGGTGGTATGCATATTACCAATGATCTGGCGATTGGGCTTAAAACAGATCTGGATATTGCTGAGGCCGTCAAACTACAGCATGCTCGCCTCGATCAAGAACCAAAGTTTAAACAGCTGACGGTAACCGTTGCCAAGCAGGATCATCGGTTTGATAGTCATGAAGTGCAAATGATAGCTGAGGCGCGCGTAGAAGAACTTCTAGAATTTGCTGAAAAAGAACTCAAGAAAATTCATCGCTCGCGAAAACTGCCAGGCGGGGTAGTCATTACTGGCGGCACGGCTAAATTGCCTGGGCTGGCTGAGTTTACTAAAGAAAAACTCCAACTTGCCTCCCGAATCGGCCAGTTGCAGCCGGTGGCAGGCTTACTCGATACGGTCAACGACCCCAGTTTCTATCCGGCTGTGGGCCTGATGCTGCTGGACATGCTGCTCATGCCGTCTCATAACTTTCAGGCATCCAAACCCGCAGCTAACGTCTTTGGCTTAGTAGATGGGCTGCTCAAGCGATTTAAGCGACCTTCCTAAAAGATCTCACTCGTTCACAAATTTTGCTCATCAAATTTTAGTAAATTCCAGCCTTTGGCATTTCGTTGTTCATTGAATTAGCGGATGTGTTCGGGTATACTCACCAATGTATTCGATAAGGTAGTAATAAGAGGTAATAATAGCATGCCACAGGTTGCACCAGATATAGAAACATTTGCTCGGATTAAGGTTGTAGGTGTCGGCGGTGCCGGCGGTGCAGCGGTTAATCGTATGATAGACGCTGGTATTGAGGGAGTCGAATTCGTCGCTGTTAACACCGATGCTCAGGCCCTCCATCATTCTAAAGCCCAAAAGAAAATACATATTGGCAAAGATACAACCCGGGGGCTCGGATCTGGAGCGGACCCAGTTGTTGGCCAAAAAGCTGCCGAGGAGTCTATGGAAGAGATTAAGCAGGCGCTTACCGGTGCCGATATGGTCTTTGTAACCATTGGCGCTGGCGGTGGAACAGGGAGTGGCGCCGGACACATTGTGGCCCATGCGGCCCGGGCGGCTGGTGCTCTTGTTGTAGGTTTTGCAACAAAACCTTTTGCTTTTGAAGGTGAAAAGCGTCGTAAAAATGCCGATATCGCCATCGCCAACCTGAGGCGCTCTGTCGATACCCTGATTGTTATTCCTAATGACCGCTTACTGCAAACCATTGATCGTCAAACACCCTTGCTTGAGGCCTTTAAGGTAGCTGACGATGTCTTGCGTCAGGGCGTCCAGGGTATATCGGACTTGATTACGGTCCATGGTCTGATCAATCTTGACTTTGCTGATGTAAAAACCGTTATGAGTAACGCTGGTTCGTCGCTAATGGGTATTGGTCGCGCCAGTGGTGAAAATCGCGCTGTTCAAGCTGCTCAGCAAGCTGTGGAATCACCACTGCTGGAGGTGTCTATTGACGGTGCTCGAGGTATTTTGTTCAACGTTATTGGTGGCAACGATATGTCGATGCACGAGATTAACACCGCTGCGGAGACTATCACAGCGGCCGCTGACCCTGATGCCAACATTATCTTTGGGGCTACCATCAGTCCAGAACTTGAGGGGGAAATTATTATTACGGTAGTAGCCACTGGTTTTGATGCCAGCTATTTTGCTAATCGGGAAGAAGACCAGCCAAGTGACCACTCAGTAGCTACTAACGATGATGACACCGTGCCTGCCGACACCGCTATGACTGACATTGACATGGATCTGGATGACAAAGTAGCCGCTGCTAATGAAGAATTTCATGCTGAACCAGCCGTTCCTAATATTTGGACCATGGATAATCATCACGATGAAGACACTGACAGGTCAGCTGAGGCTTCGTCAAGCGAAGAAGATGAGCTTGAAAAACCTTCATTTTTGCGCCGATTTAAAAAGCGCAAAGGTGACCCGGTTGAGACATCAGACGATAACAGAGATAAAAAGGAATAATCTGTACTAAATAATACAGCGCTTTATGCTTGCAAACCGCTATAGCTGGCGCTAACATAGTAAGCATAGACGCTATATATAGGGATCAGAGTATATAGGCCATAGCACATTCAGAGAGAACTTAGGAAGGAAGGGAAGCGAAAATGAAATGCGGTCGATGCCAACAAACCGACACCAAAGTTATTGAGTCTAGAGATGTAGCTGAGGGTGAAGCGATTAGGCGCCGGCGCGAATGCATCAAATGCCATTATCGTTTTACCACCTATGAGCGGGTTGAAAAACCGCAGTTGGTCGTCATCAAACATGATGGCACGCGCGAACTTTTCAATCGCCAAAAAATTCTAGCGGGGCTGTACCGGGCTTGTGAGAAGACTCCGGTAACTAGTTTGCAGCTGGAACAATTGGTCAACAGCATCGAGCAACAGCTTTATGCTTGTGGTGACGCCGAGGTGCCTTCGTCTAAGATTGGCGAATTTATTATGGACGAGTTAGCTCGTTTGAATGAGGTCGCCTACGTTCGTTTCGCCAGTGTCTATCGTCGTTTTAAAGACATTGCGAGCTTTGAGAAAGAGCTATCGCAAATAAGAGAACTCAAAACGACACAAAAAGAGGCTTGACGGTTCCCCGCAGGTTTTCAATAATGAAAGCTCACGGAGAGCTGGCAATGCGTGGGGAGGTTAGTGAGTGCTAAGCTCGCTAGAAAGACGCATGCGAACTCTAACAAACATTTAAAAATATTAATAAGCGGCTTACAGGGGGAAACCAGCTGTAGGCTAAAGAGTGAGGGTACAATGGGACAAACAACTGACTTTGCGGCGGGGCGATTATTCACCCCCCAGAAATCAAAGGCCTACGATCAGCTCAAGTGGGTCAAACGAGATTCAATTATTATGAATCCGCAAACCGGAACGGCTGTATTTGAACAAAAAGACGTTGAATTTCCGGAGGGTTGGTCCCTGAACGCCATTAATATTGTGGCTCAGAAGTACTTTACGGGTACACCTGGTACCCTTGAACGCGAACAGTCACTCAGAGATTTAATCGATCGCGTGGTTGATACGGTAACTCGCCAAGGACTCCAAGAAGGTTACTTTGAAACTGACATCGAGGCTGAAGATTTTCGTGAAGAACTAAAGTACATCCTGGCTACCCAACGGGCGGCCTTTAACTCACCGGTCTGGTTCAACATTGGTGCGCCATCGCGGCCCCAACAGGCCAGCGCTTGTTTTATCTTGGCGGTAGAAGACACCATGCCCGCAATTCTAAACTGGTACAAGGAAGAGGGCATGATTTTTAAGGGTGGCTCTGGCTCTGGTATTAACGTTAGCTCAATCCGTAGTTCGGTTGAATCACTCGGCAAGAGTGCGGGAACGGCCTCTGGTCCTTTAAGCTTCATGCGCGGCGCTGATGCTTCAGCTGGGGCTATTAAGAGCGGTGGCAAGACTCGTCGAGCAGCCAAAATGGTCATTATGAATGCTGATCATCCAGACATAGAGGAGTTTATTTGGTGTAAAGCAGTTGAAGAGCGCAAAGCCCGAGACCTACAGACGCTTGGTTGGGACATGGATCTCGACGGTAAAGATTCGTTCTCGGTTCAGTACCAAAATGCCAATAACTCAGTGCGGGTTACCGATAAGTTTATGCAGGCTGTAGAAGCCGACGCCAGCTGGGATCTTAAAGCGGTCACCAATGGTAAGTCGGTTAAAAAGGTTCAAGCTCGTGATCTTATGCGTCAGATTTCAGAAGCAGCGTGGGAGTGTGCCGATCCTGGCATGCAGTTTGATACGACAATTAACAAGTGGCATACGGCCCCGAATGCCGGGCGTATCAATGGCTCTAACCCCTGTAGCGAGTACATGCACCTCGATAACTCAGCCTGTAACTTAGCTTCTATTAACTTACTTCGTTACTTAAACGACGATTTCAGCTACGACATTGAAGCTTTCAGGCACACGGTAGAGGTTGTCTTTACAGCTCAAGAAATACTGGTTGGCTACTCTGAATATCCAACTGAGAGCATTACCAAGAACGCTAAAGCTTATCGAGAACTTGGCCTGGGCTACGCTAACTTAGGTGCACTGCTTATGGCTCAAGGTTTGCCATATGATTCAGACGAAGGTCGCGCTCAAGCAGCGGCCATTACTGCCTTGATGACTGGCCACGCGTACGCCACCAGCGCTAAGATTGCTCGTCGCATTGGTCCATTTGCTGGCTTTCATAAAGATCGAGAAGGCATGCTCAAGGTGCTTAAGATGCATCGCGAAGAAGTTTCTAAGATTGACGCTAGTTTAGCTGCCGAGGAGTTACTGAGTGCGGCGGCTAGCGCTTGGGATGAAGCAGTTGAGCTAGGTGAACTCTACGGCGTGCGTAATTCACAAGCTAGCGTGCTGGCTCCAACTGGCACCATTGGGCTGATGATGGACTGTGACACAACCGGCATTGAACCGGATCTTGGCCTGGTAAAGGTCAAGAAGCTCGTCGGTGGTGGCACCATGAGCATTGTCAACCAGACCGTGCCACGGGCATTAAAAGCGCTTGGCTACACCAAGTCACAAGTAGATGAAATCATTAGTTACATTGACGTAGAAAAGACTATTATTGGCGCGCCGCATCTTAAAAAAGAGCACGTACCAGTCTTTGCTTGCTCAATGGGTGATAATTCAATTCACTACCTCGGACATGTCAAAATGATGTCAGCAGTACAACCATTTATTTCTGGTGCCATCAGTAAAACCGTTAACATGCCAGAAGATGTGACTGTAGAAGACGTAGAACAGCTGCACTTGGATGCCTGGAAACTAGGTCTCAAGGCAGTCGCCATATACCGAGACAACTGTAAGGTTGCTCAACCGCTATCTATGGCTAAGAAAGAGGGCGTTAAAGTAGAGGCGCCCAAAGAGGCAGTTGAAGCCCTGGCTGACAAGATTATCATCAAGGGTGCTGTCCGTCGCGATCTACCGAAAGTACGCAGCGCCAAGACCTTTTCCTTCACTGTCGCTGGCGTACATGGTTATGTTACGGTGGGTGAGTACGAAGATGGTACTCCAGGAGAAATCTTCATCAACATTGCTAAGATGGGTTCTACCTTGGCAGGCCTAATGGATGCCTTTGCTCGCTCGGTCAGTTACGGCCTGCAGTATGGTGTGCCGCTGAAGTCGTATGTTAAGGGCTTTAGCCACATGAGCTTTGCGCCTGCTGGTATCACTGATGATCCAGACATCCGTACAGCTTCCTCACTAGTAGACTACATCTTTAGACGGCTGGCACTGAGCTATCTGTCGTTTGATGATCGCCTAGAACTTGGACTGGCTTCAATCGATGACATGCCCGATGTGCAAACCAGTTTACTAGGTGAAGAGACCACCGAACCAGTGCTAGAAACACCCGTTACCAATGTAGTGATGCCAACCGCCGTAGTGGCCGAAGAAAAAGTGAACGCTACTCCAGCGCCAGTGGCAGTTGCCCCGGCCCAAAAGCCAAAAGTTACTCATCAAGATGACACGGCACCACTCTGTTACAACTGTGGTAACCAAACTCAACGAGCCGGTAGCTGCTATGTCTGCACTGCCTGTGGGTCTACTACTGGCTGTAGTTAAATAAAACTCGCCATGAGTGATTTTGATAGGGTTGGTGACCAGTTCATCGACTATTACCAAACTACTAGAGGTCATGTTCGAGAAGTTCTAGCCCGTGAAAACCTAAGCGAATTTTTAGGGCCTCCACCGGCAACAGTACTAGATATTGGCGGCGGTGACGGACGAGATACCGAGTGGCTAGCCACACAAGGGTATGAAGTGACGTTAGTTGATAGCTCTGCCCTTATGGTAGCCAAGGCCCAGCAACGATTTGAGGCCACTGACCTTGATGTAAAGGTTCGCCAGCTTGAACCCGATACTATCCAGCGGATACTAGCTCCTCAACAATTTGATGTTGTGCTTTCGCACGGGGTGCTGATGTACTGTCTTGACGAGCCCGATAAACATCTTGAAACACTGGCTGCTTTGACGCATGTTGGCAGTATCGTGTCGATCCTGACTAAGGGTTTTGCCGGGGCTTTAGATCGGGTCTTGCGTGAACACGATACTTTAAGCGTCGGGGAGTTAATAGAGAAAGAGCAAAGCGTCAATAATCTGGGCATCAGAGTCTGGGCCTATAAACCCGAAAGTGTGCACGCCTTACTCGGTAAACATGCTTTTGAACTGCTAACGTGGCGAGGGGTAAGGGTGGCGAGCGATCAAGACATGAGACCTTGGCAATCTCTTACTAACCTGGAACTACAAAGGCTGCTTGAGGTTGAAAGACTGATAGGCAAGGGTGAATCCACTCGAGGCATGGGACAGATGCTGCATTATATTGCTCGCAAACTGCCAGCATAAGATGCTAAAATATCATCTGTGAAAGTGCTTATTCTTTATCGGCCGCTATCGGAACAAAGACGCCCTGTAGAAGAGTTTATCCATGAGTTTGAGCGTCAGCATCCAGATCGAAAGCTTAAAACTATGGATATAGACAGTCGAGATGGCATGGCTATGGCTACGCTCTATGATATTGTGCGCTACCCTGCGGTGTTGGCAACCAGTGACGAGGGCGAACTGCTTAATAGTTGGGAAGGTGATCAGTTGCCACTGATGAACGAAGTTTTGGCTTACGCCTAAAGGCCACTTGCTGTCTCTGTTGTCTTGCGCTATAGTACAAATGATAATCCGTAACGAGCGGCAATCAACCGCCATCTGAATAACAGCAGGACGGAGCAGGAAGAACGGTCCATAAGGGGCTCAGTAGAACCTGACGGATTGGCCCGTAAACGCCAACAACTAAGTGCTTCTTTGAGTTAAAACCTCATGAGGAAACTGGATGGTACCACCCGTGTTCACGGGTTCCAGTGGCCGCTTGAGGTATTTTTATTGGACCACTCGCAAACTATAAGGACAACTATGAAGTTCAAACCCGGCACCCGCCGCCAACCAATCGAGTACGAGAAAGATCTGATTCGCTACTGGCAAAAGCATCAGACTTTTGAGAAGTCGGTGGCGCAGCGTCCCGCCGCTGATAGCTATGTGTTTTATGACGGTCCGCCGTTTATTACCGGTTTGCCGCACCATGGCACACTGTTGGTAAGCATCATCAAAGATGCCGTACCGCGCTACTGGACCATGAAAGGCAAGCGCATTGAGCGGGTGTGGGGCTGGGATTGTCATGGCTTGCCAGCGGAAGTTTACACCGAGAAAAAGCTGGGCATTCATGACAAGCGCGATATCGGCACCAAGATTAGTCTGGAAGATTACATCAAAGCGTGCCGCGACAACATGATCCAAACCGGCAACGCGTGGGAAGACACCATTGCCCGGATTGGCCGTTGGGTGGATTTTAAGGGCGCCTACAAAACTATGGACAAACCCTACATGGAATCGGTCTGGTGGGCCTTTTCTGAGCTATATAAGGCCGGCAAGATCTATGAAGGTGAAAAGGTGCTGCTGTACTGCACGCGTGACGCTACGCCGGTTTCTAAAGCCGAGGTGGCAATGGATAACTCCTACCAGGAAGTCACTGACCCGAGCGTCTATGTGAAGTTTAAACTCAAAGGCGAGGACACCTATCTGCTAGCCTGGACGACTACCCCTTGGACTTTGCCGGGTAATACAGCGGTCGCCGTCAACGAAGAGCTAAGCTACGTGGAAGTGGCCGTGCAGGGACAGCATTTCATCATGGCCAAGGAGCTCGTTGAGACGGTGCTGCGTGACGAAAAGCATCAGCTGCTCGATTATGAAATTAAGCGAACACTCAAGGGCAAAGAACTGGTTGGGAAGAGTTACGAGCCTTTGTTTGAAAGCCACGGTGCCAAGGCGCATAAGGTATGGGCGGCTGCCTATGTGACGTTAGATGAAGGCACGGGCATTGTTCATCTGGCGCCGGCATATGGGGAAGAGGATTATGCTTT
>JAQGHD010000012.1 GCA_028288965.1 Candidatus Saccharimonadota bacterium
GGTAGTCTGCCAGGGCCGGTAGGCGTTGGGATATTTCTGGCGCATACGGTCTAGTTTTTCACTCCATGTGTTAGCTGACTTGTCGGTTGTCTTAGTTTCAGCTCGTTTTTTGGCCTTGACCCTTAAGGGCGCAAATTTTTTGGTAGCGGCCTCGGAGCGAGTTCGCAGTTGCTGGTCTATCGCTAGCGCTTCGGGGCTTACGCGCAAAGCCATTTGATTAATACCAGCCAAGCTCAAACCATCCAGACTGCGCACGCGTGATAGCGCTACGTAGCCCATGCCCTCCACAAAGGCCCGGCGCAGGTCAATGCGCGCCGCGTCCAGCGTCATGCCCTGACTTTTATGGACCGTAATGGCCCAAGCCAGGCGCAGCGGAATTTGGGTCAGGCCGGCCCGCTTTTTGTCGCCGTCGCGCAGCTCCCAAGTTTCTGGGGTGATTACTAATTTGCGGCCGTTTTTAAGTTCTACCTCTGGGTAGTCTGTTCCCTTTTCAAAACCGGTCACCACGCCCAAGCTACCGTTGACATACTTTTTCTCGGGATTATTGCGTACACACATAACCAAGGCGCCCTCTTTTAGCACTAACTCCTCGTGGGCCAGGCAGGAGCGTTTGAGGCTTTCGACGTAGCTGGCTTTGCCGGTGCTGGTCATATGGTAGGTATGCGCCTTGCCTTTCAGCTTAGCCAAACGGCCTTGGTTAATGCCGTCCACATCCATGTTGGTAGTGTGTAGCTCAGTGGCATCCTGGAATGATTCATGGACTTGTTGGCGAGCCAGTAGCGCCTCGGCGTGATGGCGGCGTAAATCGTTGGCTCGCATGGCATTTAAAATTTCTAAAAACAAATCATCGTCCTGGCGGTGTTGTTCGCCCAAGTAACAGACCACTGGGTAAAGCTCTTCCCAAACCCTGGAGCTGACTACAAATGAGCCAGCTGGTTGCTGTCCGCGTGACACGGGCGGCAATTGAAAAAAGTCACCACACAGAATAACCTGCACACCGCCAAACGGTCTGTCATCGTCGCGCACCTTACGCAGCACCTCATCTATCATATCTAGCCGGTAATCATGCAGCATAGAAATTTCATCAATTATCAGCACATTGGCTTTATTAATGGTGTCGCGCCGGCCCTTCAGCAGATAGTCCAGAAAATTCCGTGGCAGTTGATCATGAATGCCTATGCCGCTCCAGGAATGAATGGTACTGCCATTTAAGTGTGTGGCCGCCAGCCCGGTAGTGGCCGTCACCGCCACATGTTTGCCGGCTTTTTTGGCCAAGCGAATAAACTTATTTAAAACATAGGTCTTACCCGACCCGGCCGGTCCGGTAAGCAGCACGCTCTCCCCTGCCAACATAATTTCTAAGGCTAACTCCTGATCCATACGTACTGCTCAGTATAGCGCAAACCCTTACTCTAAAGGCCCAATGAGAAAAATAATTTGATCGGACCTATACCATTCGAACAACATCGAAAGTTCGGGCCGTCACACCATCTACTTTAATATTGGCAACCGGGATAAGGGCGTCTGTGATGTTCGTGTCACTTGTATCTTCGTCGTAATATAACGGGACATCTGCAGCAACGTGATGATCAAGTTCTTGCTTGCCATTTTCTTTTATCTTTCGCCCCACCATAATAACCGTGCCGCGATGTATAGCATGTTGCCTGGCGTAGTGAGATTCTGAGTCCAGTAAGCTGTCATCATTCACAATAAACCGGCCGTCACCTTTTGCGGATAAGGTCAATTTTCTTTCACATAGAACTGCTGATTTAGCTACTACCACCTCATGTGTGTTGCCCCAATCATCCTTACGCAGTTCTTTGACATTGGAAGAGCCAACACTTCCCAGATATATAGTTAAGATACAGCCTTCCGCTAGTTCTGATACATCCAAGCCTGATCCCTCAAAATGCCCTAATAACTCGGCAGCTCTGGTTTCTCTAGCTAATCGCTCCTTTTCCTGTGCTGCTCTTTTTGTGAGCAGCGCCGACAATTCTTCGTCTTGGATAACTCCAGCTACCTCTCGAATGGATTTACTATGCCATTCATCCTGCAAACGTTGTCTTATGGATTCACGATAACGCTTACCCTCATTGCTCCCCACATACTGATCTGCTACAGCTTTCTTATAGTCAGCCTCACGGCCCTGCTCTTCTACATCAATTTGCTGATGCTGTGTCTGTATGGCCTCATCATGCCATCCAGCTTGCAACTCATTCCTCAGTGCTTGACGATATTGTTCTATCTCGGCAGAGGCAGCTACGTCTGCACGAACGGATTCAATATAAGCTGCTTTCTTATCAGGTGTCGCTAGATCCTCATCCACGTTGGCCTTTTCTTTGGCCATTAGATCATCTTGGATTTCCGCCCGAATATCATCCTCAGCCTTTTTACGTATTTCTTCGTATGTTCCATCAGACCCAAACAACTCATGAAGACTAGCTTTAATGTTTTGGCCCTCATTTGCCCTAAACTGCGCAGCATAGTCATCATATTTCTTATCTTGCAAGGTTACTGACAATTCACTCACCATCCGCTGTTTTTCTCTCGCTATTACCGCTACCTTGGTTTCTGCTTCTGCAACTTCTTCTAGTTGTCCGGTATCACGAAATGCTAAAAGTTCGGCTTCTACTCCCTCAGCGATAGCACTAACTGTTCGCGCCAATGCCAAATCGCCCACCATTAATTCAACTTTCTGGTTCGCTTCTGCTAACTCCGCATGGAGCTCGTCAATACGCTGTTGTTTCTCGCCAAATGCCATAATCTATAAACTATAGTCTAAAATCCCTATTTTGTAAATAATGTGTTTAAGCTATCTTTTAGTATTTAGTTAGCCCCGGAGCTTGTTGGTTAGTTCCTCTACGTTGATACGTTCTTGGGTGGTCGTATCTCGATCACGAATGGTGACCGTGTTGTCTTCGAGCGTTTGGAAATCAATGGTCACGCAGTGCGGCGTGCCAATCTCGTCCTGGCGGCGGTAGCGTTTGCCAATGTTGCCGTTATCATCCCAAGTGACAGCACCAAATTCTTTTACTAAGCCACGGTAGACTTCCCTGGCGCGTTCGGTTAGTTCGGGTTTATTTTTGAGCAGTGGAAAGACAGCTACTTTAATCGGTGCTAATTGAGCGGGTAGTTTCAAGTAAATGCGCTTCTCGCCGTTTACTTCATCTACCGTATAGGCGTTGGCCAGGACAGCCAAGATGTGCCGTTCCAGACCATAGGTTGGTTCGATCACATGCGGGATAAACGGCTCGCCACCCTCTTTGGGCGTGTACTTAAGATTCTTACCACTAAATAATTCGTGCTGAGCCAGGTCAAAATCGGTCCGGTAGGCCAAACCAGCAATTTCTTTAATACCAAACGGATACTCAAACTCAAAGTCTAAGGTACGTTTGCTGTAGTGAGCTCGTTCTTCTTTAGGCACTTCTTTTTCATGAATTTTGGACTTTGGTAAACCAAGTGCCTCAAACCAAGCGTAAGTGGCGTCAATCCATTTTTGAAATTCTGCCTCCCAGGTTTCGGGGCGAATAAAGTACTCCAGCTCCATAATTCCAAACTCGCGGGTCCTAAATACAAAATCACGCGGGCTTATTTCGTTTCTAAATGCCCGGCCAATTTGCGCAATTCCAAACGGCAGGTTTGGATAAAAACTATCTAGGATGTTTTTAAAATTTACGAACATTCCCTGCGCCGTTTCACCGCGCAAGTAAACCTTACTGGCCTCGCCCTCTACCGCACCAATGTTGGTTTTAAATAGCAGGTTAAACATAGCAGCGTTACCCAGCTCGTTGCCTTCTGGGCTGGTGAGCTTCAGTTCTTTGAGCTTGTGAATCATTTGACCCAAGTTAAGGTTGCGGATATCCACGCCGTTTTCTTCCAGCAAATGATCCAGGCGGTAGCGCTTTTTGGTTTTAATATCCTCGACTAACGGGTCGGTAAAGCTTTGGATGTGTCCACTAGCTTCCCAAACCTTAGGGTTCATGAGTATAGCCGTATCTACTCCGTACATATCATCACGATCTTCCACAAAGTGTTTCCACCACAAGTTTTCGATGGTGCGCTTAAGCTGGATGCCGAGTGGACCGTAATCCCATGTGCCCGCTAAGCCGCCATAAATCTCGGAACCTTGGTAAATAAAGCCCCGTCGCTTGGCTAAGCTAACAATTTCTTCCAGACTAATTTCTGCCATAGTTGTCCTAAATTATACTGCACGTTCTCTGTTTTGGCGACCGAGGCTTTACCGGGCTACGATCTATTGCACCCGGCTTACGCTTATGCAGCTAGTTTGTTTTTGAGTTTTATTACTTTGGCGGCCAATCCACCAAGCGCCAGGCCAAGGGCACCACCTTCAAGTGACCAATGCGTTTCGCGCTTCTTCCTGTCTTGCCTATCAAAGCTCTTTTGCATAACCAAGAAGTCTTCCTTGCCAGGACGAATAAATGCCTCTTGAAAAGTTACCGCGTAACCGCCTTGGCCGGGCACTTTTGTGGCAATTTTTCCTAGGCTCACTATGCCTTCGCCCACAAATGGCTGACATTCTGGCGTATTACCATCTGAATGAGTTAGGTGAGGTTCGAGTGTTTGGGCGCAGTCCGTGACTTGCTGATCAGTTGGTCCATAATTTTCGGCGGCCAGCCGCCCAGCACCTGCGCCAATAGCGGCCAAGCTGATACCGATTCCAACAGCAGTTGCGCGCATTTTATTCGGATTCATTGCTTATATAACCTCTCCGTGTTTTTAGGCAAAGGTAGTAATGTAACGTATTTTTGCACTCGAATCAAGATACTAGATGCGTAGCTGTTGGCGTCGCAAAGTACGAACCAGGTGCACCACTGCGGGTAAAAGCTCGCTCAGCCCGGTAATTTTCTGTAAGCCACTCGGGCGGCGCCCACTGGCGGCCAGTCGTAGCAGCTTAATGTGCCCGGCGCTAAATTGGCCGTTGTTCCTCGGCTCAAATGTCATATGATCAAAATCAAATCGGTAGTTGGTATTTTCTTGGAGTGGTTTGCCATTGGCATCAGTTTGCAAATTGGGGCTATGGCCAGAAAAATCTAATAGCTGCACGGAAAACACCAGTTCAATTAAGTCGATGCCAATCGACGAATCATTGAGCGCACTGAGCATCTCGTTCAACAGATCAAAATACTCCTCCCCAACCACTTCTTCAGTTGATTTATTAAGTATTTTGAGCAGCTCGTAGCCAAACATGGTTCGATCTATATCTTGAACGATTTTGCCGTAGTGCGTAATCAGTCTTGAGGATATAAGAGTGTGTAAGCTGCCTTTACTTGGCAGATAAGTAATGTTGCTGTCGCTAAATAATTCAATGCCACCCGCCAGTTTTGATAATGGACGGCGCACACCCTTGGCAATCAGGCGAACTTTGCCGTTATCTGGTGTCAAAAGTGTGACGATGCGATCGGCTTCCCCGTAATCGGTCCGGCTTAAGACGATACCCCGCGTAACAACTTGTTTCATGCAGGTATGGTAGCAGCCATCGCCTTACGGCTTCCGTCAACAAGGGCGGCCAGCGACGTGTGCTGTTTGTAGAAATAACGAGTAACGCCCAGTTGCTGCCAGACATCCGGGCTGAAGCCAGCCTCGTATGGTGGCACCACACTGACAATAATTATCGGCACACGTTGCCATTCTGAATATGAGCGAAATTCATACAAGAAATCCACCCCGTTGTGCCCAGCTAATTGGAGTTCCATAATTACGAGATCTGGTTTATGGGCATCGGCGGCCAACATGGCAGCCGCAGCATGCTTGTAGTGCTTGACGGTGTAGCCGGCTCGCTCTAGGGCGGCTATATAAGTCTTAGCCAGAATTGCGTCCGGCTCTATATATAAAATAGTGCTCATACCAAACTCATCTGGTTGCTGGGTATAAAGGTGGCTGCCAAACCGACCAGTTTATGGTGATGAGACAGTTTAAGCTGGGAGGCCATGGCACTAAATAACGAATCAGCCACGAAGACCCCTGCTCCACTGTTGGCGCTCAGCCCCGTTAAGGGTTGGCGGGCTCGGCCATATAAGGCACCAGCGCGGCGATACATGGTAGCGCCAAGCCCATCGACATTAGCAAACACGCCAGCCACAATTCCCTTTTGGCTTCTATGAGCAGCCAGCGTCAAGACGTGTTTGCCCGAAGTTTCTGACTGACTTTGGGCTTCAATAAATACTTGCCCCAAACTTGTTAAGGCAGCCGTTAGGCCCGCTCGGTGAGCCATCACCGGACCATACTTGCCGCCCAGGCTAAGTTCTAGCTCACATTGATACTGGTTGGCTACTGGTTGGAGCTGCTGAACAGCTTCGTACATAACCGCCGATAACGACACCGGCTCGAGATCCAACGTCTGCTGCTCACGCATAAGTTGAGCTCCTAATAAATAGCTGTCGATCAACCGCAAAGCGGTATCAGCGGTAAACGTAATAGTTGCCAGCTCGGCAGTGGCGCTTGATTGTAGGTTGGCCAGTTCGGCCAAACGAGCAATCTGCATAAGGGGTAGTTTCATTTGATTTGCTAGCGCCATCAACAAACGTTCATTGTCGGTCGCGATTACACCCCTCTGCTTCATGGAAGCTCCCTCTCTGGTCCCTTAGAGGGTAGTATATCTGGTTATCCTATGGGATAAAAGAGAAGTTGGGCAAAATTATGTTGTTAAAATCGGGTACGAATTGCGGTGACTCCGTCCAGATCTTCAGCGTTTTGTCACGCAACGGGATAATAACCATGCTACCGCTTTTCTTGGAGATAATCTCGCCGTCCAGTCGCGCCCCAACTATACTGCTGACTTTTGGAAACGAGTAAGGTGTAACTTTTACAGTGCCGAGTTTTACGTATGAGTCAAACTGTTTTAGTACTTGGTCATAAGCTGTTGGGATCACCTGCAACCTTATTGCATACGACACCGAGAGACTAGCCGCTGGTACAAAGCTGGGGTGGAAATAAGCGTCAACTGGCGCCGACCCATTGCCCGATTCGTTTACATAGGCGCTCCACGTTTTAGGATAGCTAACCGTTGGTGCTCCATAAGCACCTGGTCCGGCGTAACTTCTGAGCGGATATTTTTCTTTTTCCTGAAACTCATTATCTTTGGCGGTTTCGGTTTCTTTTTTGGCAATCGCTACCGCAGCATTAATTTTGGGCATAACGTTATTTTTATAATCTTGTTTTCCCTGATAGGCCCATATACCAAAGCCACCAGCCCCTAAAAACAGCAAAATAAAAAGCACCAGTAAAACGGCAAGCACCGTACTGGACCCTTCTTGATTCAACCTTTGCATATCGCTTATGGTAACCTATGGCCAGTGTCTTACGCAAGAAAAGCTTTAGCCTTTGAGTACCTTTTTAACTTTGTTCTCGGCCTGTTTTAAATACGTTTCCAGTTGCTTAACAATTGTTGAGCCGCGCTCGTACTTAGTAATAGCGGCATCAATATCTAACACCCCACTTTGTAATTGCGTAAGGATTTCGTTAAGCTCAGCACTGAGTGCCTGGTAATCAATGGTGGGTTCAGATTTTTTAGGCATAGTTCTATTATAAATTACTTATCCACGAGCGCACGCACTTCGCCATCACTAAATTCTATCCCAAAGCTGTTACCTACCCTGAGAACTTTTGCGGAGCGGACAAGCTGACCGTTTTTTCGTACAATGGCAAAGCCCCGCTTTAGCGCTTCCCGCGGGCTCAGCGCTAAAAGCAACCGTTTTTTATAGTCAATTTCGTCAACCCGATCGCTCAACAGGGATTGTATGGCTTCACTGAGGCGCTGCTTATCTTGAGCCAAACTTTGTAAACGTAGCTCTGCACTATGACGCAAGTAATGATGCAAATTTTGCAGAGCCTGGCTAAGTTGAGCCAGTTCATGTTTTTTATCTGGGACTAACAACTCGGCAGCGTTACTCGGCGTACTAGCCCGTTTGTCGGCGGCTAATTCCGCCAGGCTAAGATCTACTTCATGACCAATGGCAACAATGGTAGGAATACGGCTACCGGCTATGGCTCGCGTGACCTGCTCGGTGCTAAAGGCTGCCAAATCTTCAGCACTGCCGCCGCCGCGTGTCAGCACCAATACATCGGGACCGTCGGCGTGTTGATTAAAGAACTCGATGGCTCGCACAATTTGCTCGGGCGCGACCTCGCCTTGGACCTGCACGTCAGCCAGCTGAATTTCTACCCCGCCCCACCTGGCGTTCATGATCTTGGTAAAGTCAGCGTAGGCTGCCGATTCCCCGGAAGTTATCAAGCCAATTGATTGTGGTGGGTACGGCAGGCGGCGTTTTCTATCTTCATCAAACAAGCCTTCGACTGTTAATTTTGCTTGCAGCAGCAGGGCCGCTCGCTTTAACGAACCTTCCCCAGCTAATTGAATATTTTGGATGGTAAGGCTAAAACCGTATTGCGGATGCAATCGCGGCTGCGCCCGAACCTGCAAAAGCAAGCCATCTTCTAGTGGGCCTGGCAACTGATAGACGGTGCCAAAAAATTTTACCGAAGAGAACTCGTCCTTAAGGTCAAAATACACCCAACGATTTTTGCTCACTCGAAAGTTAGCTAGCTCTCCTGTTATAACCACATTGGGATAAGCAAATTCCAGGGTTTGATTCAGTAGTGCCACGAAATCTGTGACACTTAAAATGAGTTCCTGTGGGTTCATACCACTGCTCTTTTTTCGTGCAAGCGTCGATTATAAAAGTAGTAGCCGATTGGCAGCTGAATCAACATATTCAAAATTCTGTACATAACTGTTACGGGAATGCTAATACCAGCCTTGATTCCCGCTGCGGCCAGTACCGCCGTCATGGTGGCCTCGTATATACCAACTCCTCCGGGTAGAACGGATATGAGGCCCGATACACTGGCGACAGCATAGGCGATAATAATCGCCCCTGGATTTACCCAATGCCCGAAGGCCACGTATACCGTATAAATGGTAAGGACTTCGCAGATGTTGCAGAGCAGCGCATTCAATAAAGGCTGCCTTAAGGCCAGGTAATTCTGTCTCAGTTCCAGGTAATTATCGTGCAGGTCATCAAAAATTTTGCGGCCACGCTCGATGTTAATCGTCTCCGGAGATTTTGGCCGGAAAATGTGAATGACTTTATTTAAAAAGTTTGCCACAAAGGTAAAGAAAGCGTTGATGCGGCGCCGGCTGCTGACGATAATTCCCACACCAATGGTGGCCACTAACAACAACGTAAACAATGACCCAGCTATCAAAATAGTAAAGTTATTAACGTGCCCACCAAAGGCCAACATGATAAGCCCCAGCCCCATTAGTATCTGAAACGAAACAAAAATTAAGATAAACTTGGTCAGCTGCACCACAGTTGATTTACTGGCCGGCACCTCGGCATCGCGCATGCGTAAGGCAAAATAAGATACGCCGGAGACGCCACCACTGGGAAACACATTATTTACAAAATTTAGTTCCAAGGCTACACGTAACAGGGGTTTATAGCGTATTCGCTCACCCAAAATTTGAAACAATTCTTTATACATGTTGGCGTAAGCATGATATTCCAGCCCCTGCCAGACCAGCATTAATGGCAACGCCCAGGCATTAACCCTCCCAAGGTTGGAAATGGTATCAAATATTTGATGGCGAGCCGCAATTATCAAGCCGACCAAGGCCAAAGATGTGGCAATAGTTAAAAGCAGCTTCCAGTTTTTCTTATTAATTAATTTCATTAATTACTCATTATTATACAGTGCCAAGTATACTAAAGATTATATGATAGAGAGTATATTTATTTTGGGTCGCCAGCCGGCCCTTGGGATTGCCGAATTAGAAAGCCTGTACGGCAGCGATGGTCTGCGGGTGGTGTCTGATAGCATTGTACAGCTAGCTAAGGATCCATCCGAAATTGTGTTTGGGCGATTAGGCGGCAGCATCAAGCACGCCAAATTGCTCACCATCTTGCCAACCACTTCTTGGCCAGAACTGATTCGCTATATTACACGTTCCCTGCCGGAGCATCTCAAGTACATTCCAGAAGGTAAAGTTAAGTGCGGCCTGAGCGTCTATGATCTGTCGGTTAAAGTCGACCAAATAAATAAAGCCGGACTAGAAATTAAACGAGTTATTAAAAAAACCGGCCGCTCGGTTCGGGTGGTTCCCAATAAAGAACTAGCCTTAAATAGTGCTCAGGTGCTGCACAATTCCCTAACCGGACCGCTTGGTCTTGAGCTACTGCTCATTCGTGACGGCCAAAAGACTATCTTGGCCCAAACTGTTGCTGGCCAAAATATAGAAGCGTATGCTCGGCGCGATCAGGCTCGTCCCAAACGTGATGCTCGAGTGGGCATGTTGCCACCCAAGCTAGCCCAAACCATCATAAACTTGGCCCGGCCCGATCTGGTGGGGACAATCTTAGATCCATTTTGTGGAACTGGGGTAGTTTTACAAGAAGCTTTACTGATGGGTTTTAGCACCTACGGCAGCGACATAGACCAGCGTATGGTGGAATTTACCCGCGAGAACGTAGTTACGTGGCTCCTGAATGATGATGATACCGGACGTGTACAACTTGAGCATGGCGATGCGACAGCGCACGTTTGGGAAACGCCGTTTGATGCTATAGCCACCGAAACTTATTTAGGCCAGCCTTTCTCTGCCCCACCTTCCCCCGATAAACTCCATGAAGTCACCCAAACCTGTAACACCATTACCAAAAAATTCCTCCGGAATCTGGCTAAACAAACTTCGCCGGGCTTCAGACTGTGCCTGGCGGTGCCGGCTTGGAAAACGGTCCGAGGTTTTACCCACCTGCCTACTCTTGAAAAATTGGCCGAACTAGGGTACAATCGGGTGAGTTTTGTTCATGTGAGTGACCATGACCTGCTGTACTACAGACCAGATCAAATTGTCGCCCGTGAACTCGTAACACTAATCAGGAAGTAGCATGTCACACGTAAAAGCCGGTGGAGCCGCCAAAAATGTACACGACAGCCCAGGTCAACGCCTTGGCGTTAAGCTATTTGGTGGCCAAAAAGTAAAGACTGGCCAAGTTATTGTCCGCCAAGTTGGCATGACCAAGCGTCCCGGTCGTGGTACATTTGTAAGCCGCAACTTCACTATTCACGCCGCTCAAGATGGCATAGTCAACTTCAAAACCCGCAAAGTCCGCCGTTTTACCGGCAAATCAGTCGCCCGCACCGAAGTCACTGTCGAATAACCTCTCAACTTACCCGCTGAGGAACACCTAAAATTTCCAATACTGGTTTTAAGTACGTATTAGTCGTATTTACTTTTACGCTTTTTTGTTTTTGGGACTCCATCGTATATACTAGCTGTTCTTTTGCCTCAATTATTTGTTGATTGTTTAGTAAACGTCCCATTTCTACCACTACATCATCGTAGCTGCCTAAATTGGTAAGCATACTTTTTGTGAAATCGCTCTGGGCGTGGTTAGTGTAAACCGAAGGACGTACAGCAGCAATTTTCGCAACCATACCCAGCCCATAAGTCTTTGCAAGTTCATAATAAAGATTCATATTCCCGCCTTGGGCTCTTACTTGCGCCTGTTTGTCCATAAGCTTAGTTACGTGAACTCCTGTCAAAATACCTAAAAGATTAAAGAAGCGTTTCTCTTCGAAGTACTCTCCATTATCTCCTGAAAAATATTCCGCCCTTCGCTCTTCCAGGCTTTTACCAAACTCGTCTTCAACTAGCTCATCTTTTTGACTATGCACAAATTCATGTTTAAGGCTTCCTAGGGCACGTGTTAACTGTCTTTCCTTAGTATTTTCCTTCAATGCTACTCCACTTTCTTCAGCGAGTAGTATTTCGGCGGGCTCGAATCTCAAGAAAATATGCTGCCCCCCATTAATCGTATAAGAAAACCCTGTCGCTCTAACAAGTAAGTTACCGTAAGGAAACTCGTGGGCAAATTTATTTCCCCGAGCTTCAAGACCTTTTGCCCAGTCATATGCTTCCGGCCAAGATAAACCATCAGCTTCTAAGTCAAAGTGAACTGCTTCTGTCCCGTGGCCAATATTCAAAACATGGAGGTTCACAGGATCGATTTCGTTAGACTTGATACCTAGTTTTTGTGCGACCTCCAGAAAAATACCTCGCCTTTTGATCATCCCTTCCAATCTTGTTGTTTCAGGTGCATCAGTGTATTTATTCAGCACTTTAAGTTCAGCTTCGGCGGATAATTTTTGTGTATTCCCGGCCTCTTGATAACTGTGCTGATTTTTAAGCTTCTGGACTTCATGTAAATCACTATAATTCTTGGAAAGTAAAAAAGTGGCGTCACCGATGAACTGTCTGCGGCTATTGATCTCAGTCCATGTTAGTCCTGACTCTTCTTTAGTTTCGGAGAGACTGTAGGCTAAGGAGGTAAAAATAACGCTTCTCGATTTATCATCAAAAAACTCAGGTTTAATTGAGAAGCTATCTACTAATTCTTGTCCAGCAGTAAGGATTTCACCATAATGGTTTGTAACTTCAGGTAACTCCTTAAGCCTATCAAGCTCAGCCATGTAGCGACCTTGCATATACTCTGGGGAGTTATTTTGTATTTCTGGCATGTTTGTTTTTAATTAACAGGAGTATTTTAGCATAAGTTGTATGTTTTTGCAAGGTAATGTTACGGGTAACTAAAAACACGACCCGTATGAGTCGTGTTTTGTTGCTTGTTAGGCTAAATTAGACAGCGGCTGGAGGTGTTTGATCGCTACCAGGAGCAGCGTCTTCGTCATCACCTGCTGGCAATTCGTTGTCAGGATTTAAACCGCCTGCAGCAGGATCAGCTGGAGCATCTACACCCGGTGCCGGGCTAGATACATCACCTGCACCAGCGTCGCCATCATCATCTGATGGAGGTGTGACAGGATCACTAGTTGGAGGAGGAGTTAGTCCGCCATCTTGTGGTACTGGGTTGCTATCTGCTGGTGGTGTAACTGGAGCTGCACCGTCTTGTGGTTGATTAGAATCGTCCATTAACATTCCTTGTTTATTTTAATGATAATAGCTAAACATTAGCATTACGTTCCGGCTTTGTCAAACGAGGTTTTTTATGTACTACATGCCTAGGTGATGTTTGATGCGCTCGACAACATCAGCGATCACGACTTGCGACTTAACCAGATAATCATCGGCCCCCAAGCTGGTGGCTTTTTCTTTATCACTATCTTGGCTTAAGGCGGTGAGCATGATGATTTTACACTTAGCTGTCTCTGGTGTGTTTCGCAAAATATCCAGTACGTCAAAGCCACTGACTTTTGGCATCATAATATCGAGCAGGATTAGATCTGGGTGATAGGCCACAGCCGAAGCTAAAGCATCTTCTCCATTTGGCACACGCTTGACGTCAAATCCTTCGGCCTCGAGCCGCATGGTATACACACTAGCTAAGCTGTCATCGTCCTCTACCAGTAAAATTTTCTTTATTTTAGCGACGGGTTCGTTTGTAGAAATTCCGGGTATGTCCATATGATTATCCTAGGTTACTTATTATCTTTTTGCAATGCCGTCATAAAACCGCTAAACATAGGGTGTGGGCGGTTGGGGCGTGATTTAAATTCGGGGTGGAACTGGCTGGTCAAGAAGAACGGGTGGTCCAGGCCTTCTACTATTTCTACTAGCTTGCCATCCGGGCTGGTGCCACTGGCAAAAATACCCCATTTTTCATACTGTTTGCGATACCCATTGCTGCACTCGCCTCTGTGACGATGACGCTCCACGATGTGATTTGTTCCATAGACCTTGGCCGCCAAACTTCCCTTTTGAATGTTGCACCGGTAATCTCCAAGCCGCATGGTGCCACCGGTATGCAGCTTATCTTTTTGATCGGCCATCGTCAGAATTACCTGGACAGTCGAGTCTGGGTCAAGCTCAAAGGTAGTGGCTGCCTGCACACCGGCATTGCGAGCAGCGGCTATGACTCCCATCTGCAGCCCCAGACATAGACCAAGATATGGTTTTTTGTGCTTCAAAGCGTACTGAGCGGCCTGAATCTTGCCTTCCAGCCCACGGGTGCCAAAGCCACCGGGTACCACAATGCCATCCACTTCATTCAGTACCACGGCTATATCTTCTTCTTTTTCAAGCTTCTCGGCATCAATCCACTCAATATCAATCGTCATATTATTCCACCAAGCAGCCGAACGTAAAGCTTCAAAAACCGACATGTAGGTGTCTTGATTGTCGAGGTATTTGGCCACTACTCCCACCTTAAAATGTTGGGCCGAAGGCGTATAAATTTTTTGTACCATTTGGCGCCACTCTTTTAAGTGGGGCTTGCTAACTTTCAGTTGCAAGTGTTTGCTGATGACATCCGCAATGCCCGTATCCTCGAGCGTTAACGGCACTTCATAAATGCTGGCGGCGTTTGGCAACAGCGCAATGGCGTCTTCGCCGACACCACAAAACAGGCTTAATTTTTTCTTCACGCCGGCGTTGGCCGGTTTTTCACTCCGAGCCACCAAAATATCTGGCGCAATACCAAGCCCGCGCAGCTCACGAACACTGTTCTGGGCTGGCTTAGTCTTGGTTTCTTGACTGGCCCCAAGGAATGGTAAGTAAACCACGTGTACATAGGCAACGTTCTCGCGTCCTACTTTGAGGCCTAACTCGCGAATCGCCTCTATAAAACTCAAACTCTCGTAATCCCCGACGGTACCACCAATCTCTACAATATGTACGTCAAAGCCCTCTCCAGCCCGTTTAATGTACTTCTGGATGGCGGCTGTTAGGTGCGGAATAATCTGAACGTCGTCACCCTCATACTTGCCGGCTCGCTCGTCCTGAATGACCTTAAGTAAAACGCGGCCGCTCATAAGGCTACTGGAATACGTTAGTTCCTGGTCCAAAAACCGCTCATAATGCCCCAGATCCAAATCAGTTTCAGCGCCATCACGGGTTACGAAGCATTCGCCGTGCTCCCGAGGATTAAGGGTACCGGCATCGACGTTCAAATACGGGTCACACTTTTGCAGATTAACTTTGAGTCCGCGAGCTTTTAAGAGGTTCCCGATTGAGGCGGCGGTGATACCCTTGCCAAGCCCGGAAAGCACACCTCCTGTTACAAACACAAACTTAGTTGGCTTTTTTGCCACCTCTTATATACCTCTCTCGCCTTTTATAGCTCTAATGCTACCTTATCAGGTGCCAGATCCGCAACCCTAAAGATCCTGTTGATCACGTTTTTCCATTATATCGAGTAACTCTTGAGCGAGTTCTTCGTTGAACGCTTCATCAGTTGACCAATTTTCGGCGGGGATATCATCTGCGCCAGCAAAAATACCAATTTTCACTGCCAGTAAATCATCAACTCGGTCGTCTGCTGAAAAATAGCCTTCGTGAGTCTTCATATAGCAAATTATAGCAAACTAACCGGCTACAAATTGAAACTATACCTAAATATTTGTGAATCACTTCTTCAGGAAAGTGGTAGCAGCGTCGAGCTGGGGGTCACGGCCGTTTTTGATGTCGTCGGCAGTTTTATCAACTACTTTTTGTTGTGGTTCAATGCCTTGCTTATCGATGTTGCGCCCACCCGGGGTATACCAACGGGCTATCGTTACTTTAAGCGCGCCGCCATGAGACAAATCAATGATCTGCTGGACGCTACCCTTTCCAAAGCTTTTCACCCCAATGAGCGTCGCCACGTTATTATCTTTGAGCGCTCCAGCTAAAATTTCGCTAGCGCTAGCGCTGCCTTCATCAATCAACAGAGCGGTTGGTATTGCTTGCAGCAGCGGATCACCGGTAGCATTATAGGTGTGCACCACTTGCCCGCCGCGCTTTTCTTGCAAAATTACTTTGCCATTTGGCAGCCACAAGCTGGCGGTACTGACTGCGGCATCAAGCAGCCCACCGGGGTCACTACGGACATCTAATACCACGCCTTTGACATTGGCTGACTTAAACTTGGCAGCTGCTTGATGTGTCAATTCAGCGGTATCAGTCGCAAACCGGGTAATTTGCACGTAACCGATGTTGCCATCCAATATCTTAGTGTTCACACTTGGTATAGTGATGTTGTCGCGGGTAATAGTGAGTTTCAATGTCTCGGTACCACGCAATATTGTCAACGTAACTTTGGTGTCTTTGGGGCCGCGAATTTTGTTTACCGCTTCTGTGACGGTCATCCCTTGGGTGGTTTTACCATCTATTTCAACAATATAATCCTTTGGCTTTAAACCGGCTTTTTCCGCCGGGAAACCAGTTATAGGTGAAACAATCACAATGGCGTTCTGGTCTTTGCTTAGCTCGGCGCCAATACCAGTAAATGTACCGTTTAGATCATCTGCAAAGCTCTTAGCGTCCTTGGCATTGAAATATTCGGTGTATGGATCACCGGTTGATTGAGCCAAGCCTTTTTTTAGCCCATCGAGCACGGTGCTAGTGGTTAGCTGGCCGTCATAATTAGTTTTGAGGTTGTCATAGACCTCTTCCACACCCGAATAGTCCAGATTTGCTGGCAAGTTTTTATTAACCGAGTTGTGGCGAAAAATTGAATCACCACCAATACTTACGTGCCCCTGCCCAACGCCTACGCCCAGGCTAAATACTAAAATAAGAATGCCCAAGCTAGCCAAAACACGGACCACTACGGTGCGCTTAGAGGTACGCACAGGCTGTTTTTGCACTGCCGACTCCCTGCCCTCAGCTCGCTGTCTATTTTCTTCCACTTCCCTCTATTATACAGGTTTATTTCTGAAAAAATCCTGTAATTTGCGAACGCCAATTTCTAGATCACGCTAGGGGAAGTGGATAAAGACGAGGCCACTGGCTGATACGTTATAGGCGAGCGAGTAGCGGCCATCTAATTGCTGGTTGTATTGGCTAATGTTGAGCGAACCATCAGCGTTCACACTTTCTACATACATGGCGTGTCCATAGGGCAAGCTATTTTTAATAGCTACATCACCGGCCCGTGGATTACCATCCACTGGGATTCCGGCGGCGCGAGCGTCGTCGTCCCACTGGTTAGCATTACCAACGCCACCCCAATACGGCATGTGACGACCACTTTCATATACTTTCCAGGCGGTGTAACTGACACATTCTCGGTTGTACATACCCCAGGCATCAATAACGCTGTCTTGCGGAATGGCACACCACTGGGCTGGATACGTATCACCGTGAGCGGTATCACAAGCACCACCGCTAACTACCCTTGCGCCCTTAAATAACTTAGCGTTCTCGGTGGCCTGTTGACGGCGGAGTGAGGTTATCTGCGCAAAATTGGTTTTTATTTGCTGATCTAGGCTTGATTGCTGGTTTTGATTGAGTGCTAACAAGTTGGCGTTTTGAGCACGCTGACCATCTAAAGTAGCCTGCATCGCTTGCTCATCCTTCAAGAGTTTCTCAACTTCTATTTTTTGGGCAGCTAACTGGTGTTTCAGCTCGGTAATTTTATCAAGTGTTTCCTTAATCTTTTGCTGGACAGCGCTTCTATATTGCTGCTTGTCTATAAACTCACTTAAATCTTTGCTCGAGGCCAGCATCTCAAGCGTAGAAATTTGTCCGTCTAAGTACATCTGCTTTATATCTTCGCCAAGCACTCGTTTCTGCTTAGCTAGCTCTTCCTCAGCGGCGGTAATTTGCCTTTGTATATCATCACGTTTGTTCTGATTGGCTTGGATTTGATTCTCTAGAGTATTAATTTGGGCCTGCAATTTAGCAATTTCATCACTGAGCGAAGAGGCCTCAACACCCAGTTGAGCCTTGGCTTGAGCGCTTTGGGCATTTTGTTGGTTGAGCGCTTTAATCTGTTCGTCAAATTGATCAGCTCGCGCAAAGCGTGCCCCTAAACCAGTCATTGCCAGTACAGCTACAACAGCTAAAATACTGAGCCTGTGAACAGAGATAAACCGCTTGGTGATGCTACTTTTCTTTTTCATTTTTTGTGTCGATTGACGCAACTTTAACATACCACACCTTGCAATACTTTGCAATATTATGCTTATTGTTATTTAGTACTGAATGTTTCTGTTGTTGGAAAGATGTTTGTTACCGCGCGGGCTATTTGGTAGTCTTGAATTTTAGGTATCGCCGGGTAGCTAGAGTCGACGAGGCGGCACCAATAAATATACCAATACTTAGCTGCGTCAGCAAGATTAACCAGAAGTGTTGTGCAAAATATTCGTTGGCATAATTGATATCCAGCAATCCCAGACTACTGGCGTTAAAGGCCGAAGAAAATACCACAAACAGTGCATTACATAAAGACACCGAAACAACCGCCGAAATAACACCATAAATAATTGACTCTATGACAAATGGGCCACGAATAAAGATGGTGTTGGCGCCCAGCAGCCGCATAATTGTCAGCTCATCACGACGGTTGAATATTGCCATCTGAATGGTATTAAAGATGATGAGCATCGATATGAACGCAAAAATTATGACACCAAACACCCCGGCCCGACGCATAAAACTAGTGGCTTTAGTAATTTTATCGATGGCCTCTTTTCTGTCCCCTGAGTAAGAAGTGGGATCGGACTGCAGCGACTTTATATCCGCCCGTTCCAAGACATTTTTAATATCTTGTATTTTATTTGGATCCTTGGGCTTAATTTGAATGGTTGCTGGCAAGGGATTATCTGTCTGCGAGATGGCCAACAATAGATCTAAGTTGCCTTGGTTCTGCTTTTTATAGGTTTGGAGGGCCTGATCTTTGGATATATAGGTCAGTTCTTTAACGTTTTCTACATGTTTAATCTTATTGAGGAGATCATCCTTTTGTTTGACGGTTATGGTGTCTTTTAAATATACCGAAATATCAATCCTATCGGTTAACTGTTGCACTGTGTGCGTAAAAGTAGCGTTGGCAATAACCGAGACAAGAACAATCGATAGCGTGATGACCATCACCGCCATAGCCGCAATCGACAGCCAGGCATTACGTACAAAGTTAATACCACCCGCGCGAATAATTCGTCTTAGCGTAATGAATTTGCGCTTCATGATTTCCTTTTAAAGTTTATACTCAGCATTGGCTCGATCGCTGACAATTTTTCCATCTTTAACAGTAATCACCCGTCGCTTCAATCGGTTGACAATGTCTTGATTGTGAGTAGTTAGTAATACCGTAGTACCGTAGCGATTAATTTTTTCGAGTACTCTAATCACATCCCAGGCATGCTTGGGATCTAAGTTCCCGGTCGGTTCGTCGGCAATCAAAATTTTTGGTTGGCGTACCACGGCCCGAGCAATCGCCACGCGCTGGCGTTCACCACCGGATAGTTCCATGGGCATGCGTTTTTCCTTACCCTGCAGCCCTACAATGTCCAGCACTCGGGGCACGGTGTGGTTAATTTCACGGTTACTCATGCCAACAATCTCAAGAGCAAAAGCCACGTTTTCAAACACAGTCTTACCCGGCAGCAGTTTAAAATCTTGGAAGACTACGCCAATTTTCCGGCGCAACAGCGGAATTTCGCGATCACGCAACTTATCGTAATCAATCCCGCCAACGATTATCTTACCAGCGGTCGGCTTTTCCTCTCGCGTGAGCAGCTTAAGGAGCGTGGACTTACCGGCACCACTCGAGCCCACCACGATCACAAATTCCTTAGGATCAACGTGTAGACTTATTCGTTCTAGTGCGGCGTGCGGATTACGTTGGTATGTTTTGGTTACCCTGTCCAGCAAAATCATCTTCATATAGTATAACAAAGCTAGTGTTAATAGAGGAACCTCGCTTACTTTATGCCGTGCTCAAGAGAGGCGGTAATGAACGGATCAAGCTCACCATTAAGCACCGCTTCTGGGTCACTGGTTTCATACTTGGTCCGTAGATCCTTAATCTGTTTGTAGGGGTGTAGCACGTATGAACGAATTTGATTGCCCCACTCGGCTGACTGATTTGGCCCTTTGAGTTCATTAAGGTGTTCTTTATGTTGCTCAAGC
>JAQGHD010000030.1 GCA_028288965.1 Candidatus Saccharimonadota bacterium
CCTATCGGCCAGTTTGTTCAGCTCCCGCGGCACGTGGGTGTAGTCAATGCTGGGGAATGTCCCGGCTATACTTTTTATAGCCAGGTGGACCGGAAGCAAATCGCGGTTTTTTACTTTAAAAATACCCTTCATTTGGTTGACTACCAGCATGCTGTCCATAAATACGTGCACTGTCTTAGCCTGCATGCGTTTGGCTTCTTCCAGGCCAATTTTGAGGGCATGATACTCGGCTTGGTTGTTGGTGGTAGTGCCCAAATATACACCGTCTTTTTTTACAACGTTATCGTCCATGTCCAAGATAGCAAAGCCACTGGCGGAGGGGCCTGGGTTGCCACGAGAGCCGCCATCGGTATACAGTTTTAGCTCGTCGAGGCGCAGGTCAGGAGCATTGGCACTGGCTGATAATTTAGTGGCCGTTGGGTAAGACACAAAACTAAAATGAATCATTTTGACGGGCATACCGAGCTCCACATTAATGCCGTAGTAAGACTTAAAGGTTTTGATCAATTCTTGCGGCGTTTCATAAGCGTCTTGGTCATCAAAGTCATCGAGCGTTATATCGCCGAGCCGCTTGGCTTTGATTTGATTGACTGTGGCAATACCGATGGCCCGCCAGGTACGAGGATCTTTTGGATCAACTTTATCAACCAGCTCAATCTGATCGTTGACCATAATGTCTTTGTCGTCAAACAGCCGCCAGGTGGAAGTTTGGCTCCCCTGCTCTATAAGCTGCGCAGAGTTATGATTGAGTTTTAAGGTTTTCACTTAAAAGATTATCTCACAGAACAAGGCTTTCTGGGTTGGTCATTGTTGGGCAGCTAACTGTTTTGCGTAGAGCTTAATAGTTGTTCGAGCGTTTTGCTCAATATCGAGGTGCTCTAAGGCTTCTGTGGGCAAGGCCCAGATATATTCTTGAGCTTCTTCATTAAGTGTCACGCGTTTAGTCGTTACCCGAACAACGTTATCAATAAATATATGTTGCACGCCAGCGCGGTAATAGCCAGAGTTCTTTATTTGGTCAAAGGTACAGATGTGCCTGCCAACTTGGCCCTTAAGCCTAGTTTCTTCTTTGACCTCGCGCAATAACGCCTCTTGTAATCGTTCGTTACGGCGAACTTTGCCACCTACTATTGAATAACGGTTGCCCCACTTATGGGTTCGTACCAGCAGTATTTCTTTCTGTTTTTGGTTGCTACGTGGTTGATGCTCGATTATAGCCCCTGTAGCTACCACCGAACCCGGCACCATTAGGTCCTCCCACAATTGATGAATGGTCTTTTCGTTTTGGCGAACTTTAGGCATAGGAAGGTGTCCGTTACTGGTAATGTAGTCAGCCAAGGACTCCGCAGACCAAATCGAGTTAGGCTGCACGTAGGCCGGATGATCAGATAGCCCGTGGCTAAAAAAGCAGCGTGTATTGGTTAATTGGGCAATACCTAGTTCGTATGAAGCACTTTTACCAATGTAGCCACCCGGATTAACAAAGTAGCTGAACCCATTTTGGCCAAGGCGTTTTAGGTTGTGCAAATACAGTAATTCTATGAGCCGCGGGTCCTGGCCTTCCTCATCTGCAAAGAGCCCAAAACCATCGGTGTTGCTTACCAGCTCACCACTTTTAGGCGCCAATACTTCAATGCCTGCTAGTTCAAATTTCTGAGCCGCTTTTTTTATTTCATCAAAATGCTTAGAGAAACTACCATGGATAATGCAGCGAAATTGGCTTGCCATGCCCCTATTATTACACCCGTCAACAGTTTAGCAAGCATGTCCACATTACTCATACAGCTTAATACCGCTTAAAACTTAAACGCTTTTCGTCCTTTTGGACTCATCAGAACAAGCACGTACTTGTTGAAACGAATATGACAAGCAGACAAAGATAAGGAAGATACCTCACGGTTCACCGTGACAACCAAACCTAAATCTGCTTGGCATATTCGCGCTGAATATTGGTGATTTATCTCCGTGAACTACAGCTTGTGAAAGCCTGCGAAGCTGAGGTCGATGCTGATACGCCCATCTGGCTCTTTGATGAGGAACCCTTTGCGGCCTCGCCACCTGAGCAGGTAGTGCACTGGCACGATCACCGGTAGCAAGACTACGCTCAACGCCACCGCAGCCATCGCCAAAACTGCGCCGATCAGGGCGAGTGCGGCCCCCAGCAAGCCCAAGAGAGTTCGAAGTATCGGATTTTGGACTTCTTTTCCCTTAAATTTGACATGGAAACTGCCCTCGATCCGCTCGGCGTTCAGCAACCCATCCGAATCAGTCATTGATCCCGCCTCTGGTGGTGCCGACGCTGACTCTCGCGCCATCGCAACAGCTCGTACTCGCCTTCCAGTCTTTGCAGGGCAAAGTTTGGGCGGTGAGTGAAAATGGCAACTGGCAGGAAAATACTGACAAAGAGGATAACTCCTCCTAAAACGTAGAGTCCCATACCCTTCCTTTGGTGTCGGTTGTGTGTAACAAGCAAGTTTTAAGTCTTTAATACCTATTGGTTACACGCAACCCTTGTCTGTCTGCTTGTCAAATAACAACTTTGGAGCAGAGCTCAACAAAGATAGAGTAACAATGCCGCAAATTAGTCAAAAAATCAATGGTCGGGGTGACAGGACTTGAACCTGCGACCTCACGGCCCCCAGCCGTACGCGCTACCAACTGCGCCACACCCCGTGGGTAATGAGACAAAACTACATTTTTTCTCATCGCACCCTGAAAATTAAAGCATTTTGTGCCCAAAAATAATAGCTGGGAGCCTTGCATGACAACCTGGATGTAAATCCCAGGTGGGTGTTCGCACCCTAAGGCCACGGCCTTAGGCGAATATTGAACTCCCTAATGATAAGTATTCAGATTATCATTTAGAAGGCTTCCCAGCCATTTGCATTATACCGCGCTATCTTCCGACCAAGAAGCGAAATATGGCATTATCGACATTAACAATGGCCGTACCCAGGCCAGTAGTCATAAAAATCAGGATAAAGACAATGATGGCCATAAAACCAGCTGATTCAATGCGAAACATAATGTCTTGGACTGGCTCTGGGGCTAGGGCATAGAGCAAACGTGAGCCATCAAGCGGCGGAAACGGAATCATATTAAAGACAAATAGCGCCACATTTATCAGTACAAATGTCTGAACTGCATCTGTTATACCCACACTTAATTGCCCCCCAATGCCCCGTAAAAACAGCGCCCCGAGTACCGCCAAAGCAAAGTTAGTCAGTGGTCCGGCCACGCCAATCAGGGCCGCTCCAAATTCATCGTACTTTACGCGAGCCGGGTTAAACGGCACCGGTTTAGCGGCAAAAAACGGAGGTAAATGTGACAAGATAAGTATTATTGGCAAGATAATTGAGGTGTACAAGTCCAGGTGCTTCAAGGGGTTAAGCGTTAGCCTGCCCTGATCCGCGGCGGTCGTATCACCAAGCCAATGCGCGGTAAAAGCATGCATGGCCTCATGAAAGCCTACTGAAAACAGTAGCGCTACAATAAAGACGAGAATGTTTATGGAACTAAAATTGCCATTCATTACTCATAGTATAAAGGTTGACCAGAGAAAGAAAAAACGGTAAAATTACCACTTATGCAAAAGTGTGACATCACCGGTAAAGGTAAGCAATACGGCAGCAATGTGAGCTTCTCACAGCGCCACACCAAGAAAGTCTGGAAACCCAATCTCCAAACTAAGACTATTGTTATTGATGGCAAAAAAGTCACCCTCAAGGTTAGCACCCAAGCTATCCGCACTCTTAAGAAACAAGGCATTATCGGCAAAAAAGCCGAAAAAGCTGTCGTTTAATAGTTAATTTTCAGCTAAGTCTCGAGTACTATCTGTTTTATTTGCAGGAGGTGCCCCCGGTGGAGGCGGTACTTCAAATGGAGCCAGTGCTGGATCTATGTGGACAATATGCCAGTCTTCAAACACTATGATTATTGTGTCATGCATAGCAATATCGTATAAGGGCATCGAATTCTCAATGCGACGTCTTTCCCGGTATGCTTGTATTTTTTCAAACATGACTATTGTTTCTCCAGAACGATGAGTTCAGTTAATTCGCCAAGTTCCCCACCCTTAAGTTTAAGTTTTGGTAGGCGTTCTTTGGGCTCCATGGACAGTTCTTTGAGGACAACATCTAATTCCTGCTGAGGAACAGGGTAGTTAATGCCTTCCTCGGCGTAATGTACAGGGATAATGAGCTTAGGTTCGATCTTTTTAATAAGCTTTAGCGCGCCGATGGCATCGAGCGTGTAGCCACTGCCACCAACCGGGACTACCAGTATATCTACGGTACCAAGTGCTTCTAGCTGATCATCATTCAGTTCTGGATAAATATGCCCTAAGAAAACAATCCGAATATCATCAACAACCAAGCGGAACATGGTAGCTGTTTGTTGACCCTCTTCATCCATGTGCGCTCGAGCAGCAATGCCATTAATGGAGATATCAGATGCTTCGTATTCCCCCGGCTGATCAATTACCAGCTTAGGTTCCACGTGTGGCAAGCCGTGCGTGCCAGTAAATAGCAGTATGTCTTCATTCTTGGCAATAGATTTTGCCCCAAGATCGCTCAGGTTATCATCAATCACCACGTTGGCCTTCTTAGTGACTATCCGCAGACAATTAGCACCGTAGTACTGTAATTCCATACAACTCCCTTACTTCTTAGCTGATTCGAGCAAACCTTGTTTATCGGCCAGCACTTGTTTTTTGGACGATAACACCATAGATAGAAATCGGTCGTTTACTTGGCGGCGATACGCAAATTCATCTGATTTCATGACTGCATAGCGAATCTCTTTGCCCTCTTTGCTCTCTAGGTCGGCCACGTAGTGAGCCAGTTGCGTGGGGTTGATGTCACCCACCAGCAAAAAATCTATGCCGCTGGTTTCGTCGCGCGTAAATTGACCGGTTAATACGGCTAGTTCGACATTACCCAGCGCCTTGAGTTCACTATCCTCATCTTCTGGCTTAGTCGCGGTGGCTTTCTTGCGGGATGATTTAACTCCTTTACCAAAAATATCGCCTAGTTGTTCGTAATAATCATATTTTTGGTTGACCTCGTAATAAAGGCGATTGTTGTTGGTATCTGAAGAAATAATGCCAATACTGAGTAGATTTGCCAGTTCGCGGCGCACAGAGTTAATTTGTTCATCTATCTTACGGGTAATTTCGCGCACATAAAAAGAACGGTTTGGATTGCTGTAAAACAGCTGCAGCAACTTAACCCTCGTTTTTGACCCAAACAATTGCTCAATCATATTGGTATTGTAGCAGAGACTGGTTAGTCGTGGGCGTCCAATTTGTTCAAAAAAGCCTCTACCAGATCTATCGCTGCTTTGGTATCTGTTATCCAGTGAATACTTTTGTTACGTTTGAACCAGGTGCGCTGCCGCTTGGCGAGATCCTGCGTGGCTTTAATAATTGCCGCCCGAGTCTGAGGAAGCGTCTGAGTACCATTAAAATAGGCCTGCCACTGCGCATAGCCAATTCCCTTGAGCGCTTCACACTCCCAGCCATACGTCTCGCTTAAGCGCTTTACCTCAGCCTCTAAGCCACTTTTCAACATAGTATCGACTCTTTGTTCAATGCGGCTTTGGAGCGTCTCTCGTGGCAGCGCAAGGCCAATAATCAAGGTGTTGGGCCTTAGCTCGCCCCTAGTTGGTCGACTACCTTTAGTTTCTAGCGCCCGAATAATTCTACGTTTATTGCGGACATCTATACCTGTCAGATCTATGCCTTTCTGTTTAGCTTGAACTAGTAACCCCTGAATGCTCTTGACGTTTAGGGCCTGTCGGGCCGACCGATCGCCCTCCGGCAAAAAACCAAAATCGTATAACACTCCATCTATATATAGGCCCGTGCCACCGACCATTATCGGTAACTTGCCTCGGCCACATATGGCTTGAATGGTTTGATTGGCCAATCGCTTAAAGACAGCGGCCGTAAAGTCTTCATTAGGGCCAGCCACATCTAATAAATGGTGCGGTACTTTTAACCGATCTTCTAGACTGGGCTTGGCAGTGCCTATATTAACTTCTCGTCGCACCGTCCAAGAATCAGCCGCAATAATTTCTCCGTTAAAGCGCTGGGATAACTCTATAGCCAGCTGGCTTTTACCAGAGGCTGTTTCGCCAACTATAACAACGAGTGGAGTGGTTGCCATAACAACTTGAGCACATCTACTTTATAGTCATCACTTACTACTATGCCTTCGGACTCTAAATGAGTTTTGTGGGCCGCTTGGCCACCAGGATAACCAGTGGCAAGACCACCACGCTTATTAACCACTCGCTGCCACGGCAGGTTTGGATCGCCGTAGTGTGCTACACCCCCAACAATCCGTGCCGCCCGGGGGCTGCCAACTAGGGCAGCAATTTGTCCGTAGGTCATAACCCGTCCCCTTGGGATCTGCGCCACCACAGCGTAGACTCTTTGCTTAAAATTATCTTCACTGGTCATGACTCTACGTTGAAATGCTTAAGTACTTGCGGCCATGATAAACACCTAACAATCCCGGCGGGTACCTCCCCGCTATTCCACGGATAATCTCCAAATAGTACCCCTTCAATTCCTTGGGCTGCGCACTCGACAACATGGCCTAACGTATCATCTATCATGGCACGTGCCCCGATTGCCCTGCAAACTGAGGCTTTGGTAACAGGATTTTTCATTATTTTTTCGTACCCAACCGTGTGTAACCCTGCAAATGCCGGGCCGTAATAATGAGTTAGGTAGCGTAGTGTGCGCTCCTTATATTTTTCGTGTCGAGAGGTAATGATAGCTAGATCAAATTTTTGAGCGAGACTGCGGATGGCGGCTTGAGATTCTTCTATGGGCTCAATATGCAAATCATCTAGCTCTGTATACTCATAAACGCGTCTCACTACTTCGGGCACCTCTATACCCAGTGCCTGTTCAAAATGATAACTCTTAAACTCGTGGAATTTATGATCCGTCCCATATTGTCCGTTATGGTGGTTAATAAACCCAGACAAAAAAGGATACAACACCTCGTCAACGTCTATGCCTATCGTCTCGCGTCCCATAGCTTTTATATTACCAAAATTACAGAGAAGTTTTATTTACTCGAGCTTTTGCTTCGTTTTTTACGGTGCTTAAGAATTCTTCCAGCTTGAGGGCTTTGGACTCTGATTGCACTTCCATATCCTTGCGGACTCTGGGCACCACCTGCCCACTATCAATCTCTTTTGGCCCAATGACCAGCACGTACGGCACCTTCATGACCTCTGCATTACGGATCTTTTTTCCAACTGATTCGTTATCGTTATCTACCGCAACTCTGAGACCTAGTTCTTTGGCTTGAGCCAGCAAATTTTCAGCGTAGTCTACAGTGGCTTTTTCTTGGTTTAGCGTAAGGATGCGTACCTGCTCCGGTGCCAACCAAACGGGAAACTTACCGGCGGTATGTTCGATATATACAGATAAAAATCGCTCTACCGAACCGAGTAGCGCGGCGTGCAGCATAACAGGGTGCTCTGGCGCGCCTTTTTCGTTAGTGTATTCCAGGTTAAAACGCTCTGGCTGGATAAAATCAAGCTGCACTGTCGCCACTTGCCAGGTGCGTCCCAGCGCATCGTGAGCCATAAAGTCTATCTTAGGGCCATAAAAAGCCGCTTCTCCCTCGGCAATAAAGTAATCGATCTTTTCCGCCTTGACCACATCTTCAAGAGTTTTTTGGGCGCGGTCCCAAAGTGCTTTCTCTCCCAGATAGCCTTGGCCATCATCCCTAAAAGAAAGTCGGAAAGACAATTCCATATCGAGCGTGCTATACAAGGTTTGCGCCGCTTTTATCAGTTGGGAGGCCTCTTGCTTGACTTGATCTAAGGTGCAGAATATATGGCTGTCGTCCTGAGTAATGGAGCGCACCCGGGACAATCCATGGAGCTCCCCAGACTTTTCGTCTCTGTAAATAGTGGTTGTTTCCATGTAGCGAATTGGCAAATCACGGTAACTTCGTGATTGCGAGGCGTATATCTGAGTGTGATGGGGACAGTTCATGGGCTTCATGACCAGTTCATCCGATGTTTCTTGGCTTTTTACCAGGAATAACTCATCACCAAACTTGGCCCAGTGGCCAGATATTTCGTATAACTCTTTCTTAGTAATGTGTGGGATCCAGACTTTCTCGTAGCCTAAGCCGCCTCGCAGCTCCTCCGAGAAAGCTAATAATTCATTCCGAAGCACGGTACCCCGGGGGGTGAACAGCGGTAGACCAGAGCCCACCAGATCAGAAAAAACAAATAGATCAAGCTCTTGGCCCAAACGGCGATGGTCACGCTGTTTGGCTTCCTCTAGCATCTGTAGATGTTTCTTGAGTTCTGCTTCTGTTTCAAACGCCACCCCGTAGACGCGCTGCATCTGTTGGTTCTTTTCATTGCCCCGCCAGTACGCACCAGAGACACGCTGCAGCTGAAAAGCCCCTACCTTCCCTGTTGAGGCCACGTGCGGACCCCGGCACAGATCGGTAAAGTCACCGTTGGTATAGAAAGACACCTTGTCTACTTTGCTCTCGGCCCCGGTGGCCACCCCTAGTTCTTCGCCGTCTAGCTCCTTGGCAGCCGTCGTACCAGCTCTTTTAAGATCATTTAACAGCTCTTCCTTGTATGGCTGATGATTTTCCTTAGCCCAGGCGATGGCCTCGGCAATTGGGACTTCCGTACGCTCAAACGGTTGATCGGCAGCGATGATCTTATGCATTTGCTTTTCGAGCGTCGCAAAATCTTCCTCCGACAGTTTGACCCCCCCAAGATCAATATCGTAATAAAACCCATTGTCTACCACTGGGCCAACCCCGAATTTGGCCTGTGGCCATAGCTGTTGTACCGCCGTTGCTAAGATATGAGCCAGGCTGTGGCGCATCGCGTGCAGATGATCGTTTTTATCCATTGCTTCTCCCTGTTATAAGTATGATAACACCTCTATCACTGGTTGATAAAGGAAAAGAGCAGCCGGAGTAGCAAATTTACTTCGCTCGCCGCGCGACATGAGAAAAACGTAGTTTGTCTCATAACTAAAAAGCGGTTGAATGATCTCGCAAATTCATTCAACCACTTAAAAACGACTGTACGGACTACTATACGCGTACTAGCACGATCATGCTAGCCCTTTTGTATTGTTATAATTACAAAAGTGTTGTGGATAGAAGTAAGAAAGCTTGGGCTTAAGCGTAATAGGTTTCGGTCGGAGGATTTTGATTGGCTTTTCGCACCATAATGGCCACGTACCCAGCTGCCGCTATACCACCAGAGAGAACCATTGTAAGTGCTAAATCTGCCTCCGTCTCAAGGGTATCCTGGATTTTGGCCTCAATCTCAGAGAACTGCTGGTGGTGATTCTCATCCATATATGCCGATTGTTCTGCTTGCAAATTATCAAACTTGTAGTGCTCTTTCACTTCTAAAGCAACAGAGGTAACCATACCCGCTGCTCCAACTAAAGCAACAAAAAATAATGAGCGCCAGAGTCTTTTTTCGCGTGGCTTATCTAAATGAAGCGCTTTATCATATTGTTCTAGTTTTAACATGCTCACTCCTTAATATAGTGGTGGGCGATACAGGATTCGAACCTGTCACCTCCGCAACGTCAATGCGGCGCTCTAGCCAAATGAGCTAATCGCCCTAAGGTTAACAGGGATAGACTATACGGTAACTTCCCTGTTCTGACAACCTGGTTTAGATGCATATTTATAAGCATTACCTCTTATAGGACTATTGCTTTTTTTAACCTTATGTGTTAGCATAACCAGGTTAAACGAGAGACGTTTTTACAATCGTGAGTAACAGTTCAAGTTCGCTTGAAACTTTCAAGCTCTTTTACGAGGAGTTA